>NZ_JARWKX010000004.1:0-247641 GCF_047445895.1 Rhizobium sp. BR 249
CTCTCAGATCCCGCAAGCTCCGCCGCCCACGTTTCTCTTTCTTCCAATCTTCAATTGTCAAATAACAGACGACACATAAGCCGTCGRCAAAACCCGCTCCAAACCTAAGCCCAGAACACAAACCAGCATCAGCCAATCCGCTTGAGTTTCACTAGAACGAGTAACTTCGTCGCCAGCAGCGCCGCCGCCCTCGTCAGTGAGTGGGCTTATAGAACTAACCCTCCCAAACAGTCAACACTCATTCCAAAAGTTTTTTGACATTTTTGTAACAGGTTGATTCGGCAGGCATTTTTGCCGCTCAACTTTATCCACAGGCGGCCTTTTCGGATCAGATTCCCGAAAATTCTTTTATCGGCCGGTCAAAAAACCATCGAAAGCCTGCTCTCCACCGCCGAAATATGACTAGAAAACAGCGCCTTGAGCGAATTTATGGTTAATGGAGGATTAAAGCGCCTCCGACCGGCGCGCTTTAAATTTCCGTCACAAATCAACGACCGACATTCGGAACCTATCGCGGTCTGGAGTGTTGTTTCTCCCATTGTAAGGAAGGAGACCGACATGGCTGCCAATACCGATGATATCAGAGCATCTGTGAGCAAGGACATTGCCGCACTCCAGCAGGAAGTATCCCGCCTGCAGAAGATGATTTCCGCTCAGGGCGCCGAAGCCTATTACGAAGTGCGCGGCCGCGCCGGCAAAGCCTATGAGGATGCCCTGCCCCGCGCAAAGAACGCCGTCGCCCAGATCCGGGCGGAAGGGGCGGCTGCCGCCGGTGCCGCCCGCGAGCACGTGGCCGTGACCACCACTGCACTGGCGCTTGCAGGCGCCATCGGCTTTCTTGCCGGATATCTGCTGTCCGGCAATTCGCAGCCACAGCCGCGCCATTGGTGGCACTGAACGTCAAGTCCGTTTAAAATCAGCTTTTTTACGCACCCGCCGATCCATTTTTCGGCTGGGTGCGTAAAGGCTTATGTCTCAGAAAAACCAATTTTTAATGCAAGTGGTGGGAACATAAAAAACTAAAGGGAGGACGACAATGGAAAACAAGAGGGCCAATTGCATCATTGAAGTCAGCGTCGACGGCGCCAACGGCCGTTACGCGGTCGGTATCATGAATATGCGCCAGGCACTCGAACTGCCGGAAATGCCGAGCCTGTCCTACACACATCCCGACCCTGTCAAAGCCGCCGCCGGTATCGTCGTGAGCCGCAAGGAACTGGCCGGCTTCATGGCCTGCCGTTAAGGCAGCGCGGCCTCCTATCCTGTCTGACGGCGCTTTTCTCCAAGCGCTGATGATTTCTGACGACGCCTGTTTTCCCGATCTTTGATTGCCTTGCCGGCATCCCTGGCGTGCCTTACTGGCATCGTTGCGCCGTTCATGCCAAGAAAAGGCATCGAGGCAGACAAGGACGACAGATGAGGGAGCGGCGCCCACCGCATAAAAGGCGCGAGCGGGCAAAACCCGCCGCCGAGGCCGCAGCCAAGCGAGTCACGCTTTCCCGCGCCCTTTCCAAGCTCGGTTATTGCTCCCGCACGCAGGCCGAGCGGCTGATTGCCGAAAGCCGCGTCGCCGTCGACGGCCGTATCGTCAGCGATGCCTCCGCATGGCTCGATCTCGCCACGGCAAGGATCAGCGTCGACGGCTCCCCCGTCGCCGCAGAGGCGAAGATCTATCTGATGCTCAACAAACCGCGCGGGCTTGTCACCACCCGTCACGATCCCGAAGGCCGGCCGACGGTCTATGATTGTCTCAAGGGTTTCGACATTCCGCATCTCTCTCCCGTCGGCCGGCTCGACAAGGCGAGCGAAGGCCTGCTGCTCTTTACAAACGACACGGAATTCGCCCAGGTCCTGCTCGATCCGGTCACGCATGTCACCAAGACCTATCATGTCCAGGTCGACCGCATCATGGACGACGAAACGCTGGCCGCCATGACTTCGGGCATCCGCCATGACGGCGAGCAGCTGACGGCAACGGCGGCGCGGCGGCTGCGCCAGGGCGACAGGAATTCCTGGATCGAAGTCGAGCTCGACGAAGGCCGCAACCGCCAGATCCGCCGCATGCTGGAGGCGCTCGGAGCCGAATGTTTGCGCCTCGTGCGTGTCGCGATCGGCGGGCTCGAGCTCGGCGAATTGCCGAAAGGCGCCGTGCGTGCGCTGACCGATGCGGAATTGCAGGCGCTGCGCCGCAAAGCCGGCATGGAAAGGACGAGGCGCAATTGAGCGATGTGACTGACATGGCGCCGCACGATTTCTGGCAGAAACTTCACCCGCCCGGCACCTTTGCCGAGGAGACGGAGTTCACTTCCTTCTATGTCGCCGTGCTGGAAGATGGCCGCCAGCTTCGCCTGCCGATCCGGGTGCTCGCCGATGGCGATCGCGCCCTCGCCTCGCTGATCGTCAACCAGGCGAGCTTCGCCGTGCTCGATGCGCTTGCCGAAAGCCTCGCCGACAGGATCAGGCCTCTGCAGATCGATATCGTCGCCGGCCTACCGACGCTCGGCCTGACGCTCGCCGCCGCCGTCGCACAAAAGCTCGGCCACCAGAGATATGTTCCGCTCGGTACCTCGCGCAAATTCTGGTATCGCGACGATCTCTCGGTTGCCCTGTCCTCGATCACCACGCCGACGCAGCAGAAGCGCCTCTATATCGATCCACGCATGCTGCCGCTGCTTCTGGGACGGCGCGTCGCTCTGATCGACGACGTCATCTCCAGCGGCGCCTCGATCGTCGCGGGCCTGGACCTGCTGACGGCCTGCGGCATCGAACCCGCCGCCATCGGCGCGGCAATGCTAGTCGGAGCGCTGGCGCGAAAGTCTCGCCGCCGCCGGTCCGCAATGGGCGGCGCGTATCGTCAGCGTCTTCGCAACGCCCATCCTGGAGCGCAATGCCGCGGGCCGGTGGCAGGCGGCACCGTAACGAAATATCGGGATTGCATCTCGCCGGCCGGCACCGCTTTATAGCGAACCGGACGACCACAGTCCGACCGATAGACGCACTACGGATCCGCCCATGTCGTTCGAACAAGCATCCCTGCTGATCCTTCTGCTGGCGATGCTCATTCTCTTTTCGCTCGGTCGCATCCGTATCGAGGTCGTCTCGATCGCCGGCCTGCTTGCCGGTCATGCGCTTGGCCTTTATCCGGCCGACCAGATCTTCACGGGCTTTGGCAGCCCCGTCGTCATCACCGTCGTCGAAATCCTGCTGATCGTCCAGGTGCTGGCGCGCGCCAAGCTCTTCGACAGCCTTGCCGCGCGTTTCTCAGCCGCAAGGCCCTCAAACTTCAAGGTGATCGCTGGCACATCGGCGCTTGCCGGCTTCATTTCCATCTTCATGAACAATATCGGCGCCTTCGCGATCACCCTGCCGGTGACGCTGCGGCTCGGCACGGCGCTCACCATCCCCCGTCGCCAGATCGTCATGCCCCTCTCCTTTGCAGCGCTGCTCGGCGGCCTCGTTTCGCTGATCGGCACGCCGGCCAATCTGCTCGTCAGCGACGGGCTCGCCAAGGCAACGGGAACAGGCTTTCGTTTCTTCGATTTCGCCTATGTCGGCCTGCCGGTGGCAATCGCCGGCATTCTTCTCATCACTTTTCGCGTGCAGCGTCTGTTTCCCGAACCTGACGAAGCGCCGGCGACGGTCTCCCCGGCGGTTCGCCGCATCGTCGTCGAGCGCCGTGTTCCCGACGTCTCACCGCTGATCGGCGTGAAGCTTTCCGATTGTTCGGCGCGTTTCGGCATCAAGCCGCACGCGCTGATCCGGGCGGACAATTTCGTCTTCGGCCCGCTCGATCAATCGGTGATCGAAGCCGGCGATGTCCTGCTTGCCGAAGGCGGCGATACGATTTTTGCCGGCCTTGCCGCCGCGCAGGCGCTGGTGGCCGATATCAATCCGCACGGCCTTCAGCCGGATTTCGCCCGCGTCGAAAGCGTCGTCATGCCGGAAAGCACACTGGTCGGCTCGCGCATCCGCTCGCTCGAAGTCTTTCACAGCCGCGGCGTCGCGGTCACCGCTCTTTCCATGCGCGCGCCGCGCATCGAGGGACGCTTCCTCGACCTGCAATTGTCGATCGGCGATATAGTGACGCTCGAGGGACCGCGTATGGCGATCGCCGAAGCGCTCGAGGAAAGCGAGTGCCTGCCGCTTGCCCCGACAACTCCGGCCGAACCGATCCTCCTCTCATGGCGGCCCTTTGCCCTCTTTGCCTGCGGCGTCGCCGCCTCCGCGGCCGGCCTGCGTCCCGACATCGCCTTTGCCTGTGTCGTGCTCGTGCTCGCCCTGCTCAATCATCTGAACATCCGGCAGGCGATGGCCGACCTCAACTGGCCGATCATCATCATGCTCGCGGCGATGATCCCGCTCGGCCAGGCGATGGCCACCACCGGAGCGGCCGAAACCATAGCCGGCTGGCTGAGCATCGTCGTGCCCATCGCCCACCCGCTTGCCGGCATCGCCCTCATCCTCTTTCTCGCCATGGCATTGACGCCCTTCGTCAACAACGCGACCGTCGCGATCGTCCTGACCCCGATCGCATTGGAATTCGCAAAGACCGGCAGGCACGGGCCGGACGCCTATCTGATCGCGGTCGCCGCCGGCGCATCGCTCGATTTCCTCACGCCCTTCGGCCATCACAACAATACCTTGGCGATGGGGATCGGCGGCTACCGCTTCGGCGATTTCCTGCGCGCCGGCTGGCCGCTCACCCTTGCAAGTTATGGCCTCGCCCTCTTTCTCCTGGCCCTGTTCTGGCTGTGATGCGATAGTTGGCTCGACTTGACTTCCCCGGCAATGAAACTAGAGCAGGAAAACTTCACTCAATCATAAGGACCGTCGAGCGCCGTGCGAATCCTCTCCGAAGCCTATTTCCCGGAACTGCCGAACTACTACCGCGGCAAGGTGCGCGAGAATTACGACCTCCCGGACGGACGCCGCATCATCATCAGCACCGACCGGCTGAGCGCTTTCGACCGCATCCTGACCTGCATTCCCTATAAGGGCCACGTGCTGACGCAGACGGCGCGCTACTGGTTCGAAGCGACCAGGGATATCTGCCCGAACCACGTGCTCGACTATCCCGATCCGAATGTCGTCATCGGCAAGCGGCTCGATATCCTGCCGGTCGAGATCGTCGTGCGCGGTTATCTCGCCGGCACCACCGGCACCTCGATCCTGACTCTCTATAAGAAGGGTGAGCGGGAAATGTACGGCATGCGCCTGCCGGACGGCATGCGTGACAATCAGATCCTGCCGGAGCCCGTGATCACGCCGACCAGCAAGGAATTCGACGGCGGTCATGACGAGCCGCTGACCCCTGCCGAAATCGTCACGCGCGGCCTTCTGACCAAGCAGCAATGGGAGACCCTGTCACAATACGCGCTCGCCCTCTTCGCCCGCGGCCAGGAGATGGCGGCCAAACGCGGCCTGATCCTCGTCGATACCAAATATGAATTCGGCACCGATGGCGACGGCAACATCATCCTCGCCGATGAAATCCACACGCCGGACAGCAGCCGCTACTGGCTTACCGAAAGCTATCCGGCAAGCTTTGCCGCCGGAAAGCGGCCGGAAAGTTTCGACAAGGATTTCGTCCGCGCCTGGGTGGCGGAGCGCTGCGACCCCTACAAGGACGAAATCCCCGAAATTCCCGTCGACCTGATCGAGCAGACCTCGGCCGTCTACATCAGGGCTTACGAAGCGATCACCGGCGAACGCTTTGTTCTCGACGACAGCGGCGAGACGCCGCTTGCCCGTGTCCGCAACAACCTCGCCCCTTATTTCCCTTGAAAAGACGACACGCGAAAGCCGCCGGGCCTGGCATCGGCTTGGCAGTTTTCGCTCAACAGCGCTAGCATTGGAAAAAAGGGAATACCGGGCGCGGCCCGGCGGGGGATAAATGGTAAGAAGGCCGAGACGCAAGGCCGAGGAAACGCGACAGGACATCCTCTCCATGGCGGAGATGCTGTTTCGCGAGCGCGGCTTCGTGGCCGTGTCGATCGCCGATATATCAGGCGCGCTGCATATGTCGCCCGCCAATGTCTTCAAGCATTTCCATTCCAAGATCGCGCTGGCCGACGCCATCGCCGGGCGCCATCTCGACAACGCCACCGAGCGTTTCGTCGCCGACCCCAACTTGCCGCCGAAGGAGCAACTGCTCCGCTTCGTCCTGCGCCTGCTGGAGGGCCATCTACAGGACATCCAGAAGAGCCCTTACATCTTCGAAATGGTGCTTTCCACGATCGAGGCCAAACTCGAGGCCGGCAATCGCTACCGCGCCCGTATAGAGGAAAAGCTCGGCGAGATCATTCGCGAAGGCATCGCGGAGGGCAGCTACCATTGTAGTGATCCCGGCAACGCGGCACACACCGTCGCAGACCTCCTGACCTGCGTGCTGCACCCTGTTCTCATCGTTCGCGACGACAAGGAGACGCTGGTGCGCCGCGCTGAGAATATCGTGTGCTTCGTCGATGCCGCACTGCAAAATAGCGCTTGCTAAGTGACGGTTGCTGACTTACGTCACTTCGTAAAGCTTTTCTTAGACTCGGACAATGGCATTTGAAGCCAAGCCAATCCTGACGCTTATATAAGCCTGCGCCCGGCCCGCCGAGCCCGTGGATCGAACGGCGATTGCCACCGCATGAGGAAATTCAGAATGATCCGGCGTGCCCTCCTCATCTCCTCGGCCCTCGTGGCCGGCGCATTGCTTGGCGCCTGCAGCGACAACGCCGGCAAGCCCGCCGGCAATGCCGGCGCGAGCGCGGCGCAGCAGGCGACCCCGGTCGGCGTGGTCGCCCTGACGAAGGCAAGTTTCCCGATCACGACGATCCTTCCCGGCCGCGCCGAAGCCTTCCAGACGGCCGATATCCGGCCGCAGGTCAGCGGCATCATCCGCGAGATCGCCTTTAAGGAAGGCGGCGAGATCAAGAAGGGCGCTCTTCTCTATCAGATCGAGGATGCGCCCTATATCGCCGCCGTCGAGCAGGCCAAGGCGGCCATCTCCAAGGCCGAGGCAAGCGTTCCGAGTGCTGAAAGCAATCTCGAACGCTACCAGCGCCTCGTCGGCAGCGGCGCGACACAGATCGAATACGAGACGGCCAGGACGACGCTTCTCCAGGCGAAGGCCGAGGTCGAGTCGGCAAAAGCAGCCCTTTCCGCCGCACAGATCGACCTCGATCATACGAAGATCGTCGCGCCCTTCGACGGCGTCATCGACCAGACCGCCTACAATATCGGCAACGTCGTCTCGGCCAACCAGACCACGGCGCTGACGACGATCCGCCAGCTCGATCCGATCTACATCTCTCTGACGGAATCGAGCACGAACCTCCTGAGGCTGCGCGATGCGATGGCCGCCGGCGATATCAAGGGCGCGGAGAACGTCGCCTTTCACCTGATCCTCGAAGACGGCAAGGAATATAATCAGCAGGGCAAGCTCGACATGTCGAAGCAGGTGGTCAGCGAGACCACGGGCACCTTCATCATCCGTGTGCTCTTTCCCAATCCCGACCGTATCGTCCTGCCCGGCATGTATGTCCGCGCCACGGTGGAGCTCGGCGCCGAAACCGGTTACGCGCTGCCGCAGCTGGCAACGAGCCGTGACGCCAACGGCCGGCTGACGGCGCAGTTCGTTTCCGCCGACGGCAAGGTCGAAATCCGGGCCTTCGAGAACAGCTCGCCCTCCAACAATTCCTGGCTGGTGACCGAAGGCATCAAGGACGGCGATCAGCTGATCGTCAGCGGCCTGCAGTCGATCACCGCAGGCATGCCGGTGAAGCCGGTTCCGATGAAGATCAACGACAATGGCGTGGTCGTGGCTGCCGAGCAGCCCGCGGCCGGTGACGCTGAGAAGCCCGCAGCGAAGTAATCGCTCCGAGCCCGCATCGTCACCGTCTCAGCCGCACAGGAACAACCGATGGCCAAGTTTTTCATCCGACGTCCGATTTTCGCCTGGGTCATTGCGATCACCATCATGCTCGCCGGTCTTCTGGCGATCTTCACCCTGTCGATCTCGCAATATCCCGACATCGCCCCGACGACGGTCCGCATCAACGCCACCTATCGCGGCGCCAGCGCCGAGACCGTCGAGAAATCGGTGACGACGATCATCGAGGACGGCATGACCGGCCTCGACGACCTCACCTACATGACCTCGACCTCGTCGACCGGCTCGGCCAGCATCCAGCTCACCTTCGGAACCAGCATCGATCCCGATATCGCCCAGGTGCAGGTGCAAAACAAGCTGCAGCTCGTTCAGTCGCAGCTTCCAGGCGACGTCATCGATGCCGGCATCAGCGTGACGCGCTCGACCTCGAGCATTCTTCTCGTCGGCTCGCTCGTTTCAACCGACGGCAAGCGCAATTCGGTCGACCTCGGCAACATCATGTCGACCTCCATCGAGGATCAGATCCAGCGCCTGGAAGGCGTCGGCAGCATCAACGTCTTCGGTTCCGGATACGCCATGCGCGTCTGGCTCGATCCCTTCAAGCTCCTGAAATACCAGTTGACGCCAAGCGACGTCACGGCTGCGATCCAGGCGCAGAACACCCAGGTTTCCGTCGGCTCGCTCGGCGCCCAGCCGACGATTTCAGGTCAGCAGCTCAACGTCACCATCACCGCGCAGAGCCAGCTGACCACCGTCTCCGATTTCGAACACATCATTCTCAAGGTCGAAAAGGACGGCGCGACGGTACGCCTGAGCGACGTCTCGCGCATCGAGATCGGCCAGGAAAGCTACGGTGGCGGCTCGCGCTACAACGGCCAGCCCTCGACCGGTTTCGCCGTCAACCTCGCAATCGGCGCCAACGCCATCGATACCGCCGCCCGCGTGCGCTCCGCGCTCGACGTCATCGGCCGCACCCTGCCGGAAGGCGTGAAGATCACCTACCCCTACGACACGACGCCCTTCGTGGAACTGTCGATCGAAAAGGTCGTGCATACGCTGATCGAGGCGATCGTGCTCGTCTTCGTGGTGCTGCTCGTCTTCCTGCAGAACCTTCGCGCTACGCTGATCCCGACCATCGCCGTTCCCGTCGTCCTGCTCGGCACCTTCGGGGTGCTGGCGGCCACCGGCTATTCGATCAATACGCTGACGATGTTCGCCATGGTGCTGGCGATCGGCCTTCTCGTCGACGATGCGATCGTCGTCGTCGAAAACGTCGAACGCATCATGTCGGAAGAGAAGCTTTCGCCGCTCGAAGCGACGGAGAAGTCGATGGGCGAGATCACCGGCGCCATCGTCGGCATCGCGCTCGTGCTGACCGCCGTCTTCATTCCGATGGCCTTCTTCGGCGGCTCCACAGGCATCATCTATCGCCAGTTTTCGATCACCATCGTCTCGGCCATGCTGCTGTCGGCGCTCGTCGCCATCGTGCTGACGCCGGCGCTCTGCGCCACGATGCTGAAGCCGGTCGGCGAACACAGGAAGCACCGTGTCGGCGACTGGTTCAACCGCAATTTCACCCGCTCGACCAACGGCTATGTCAGGAGCATCGGCTATCTCCTGAAACGGCCGATCCGCGTCATGCTGGTCTTCCTTCTCGTCGGCGCCGGCTGCGCCTATCTCTTCACCCGCCTTCCGAGCTCCTTCCTGCCACAGGAAGACCAGGGCGTGCTGCTGACCATCGTCACCACGCCGCCGGGCTCGACCACGCAGCAAACCCAGGCGGTCGTCGAGAAGGTCGAAAATTACTATCGTGAGAATGAGAAGGACGCCGTCGAGTCGGTCTTCGGCGCGCTGGGCTTCGGCTTCAACGGCTCCGGACAGAACAGCGCCATCGTCTTCACCAAACTCAAGGACTTCTCGCTGCGCACCGATCCGAACCTGAGCGCGCAGTCGGTCGTCAACCGTGCGCTGCGCAGCTTCTTTGCGATGCGCGAGGCGCAGGTCTTCGCGCTTCTGCCGCCGGCGATCCAGGGTCTCGGCGTATCGAGCGGCTTCTCCATGTATCTCGTCGATACCGGCGGCCACGGCAACGACGCCCTGACGGCCGCCTCCAAGCGGCTGATCCAGATGGGCAACTCGTCAGGCAAGGTCGTGGCGCTGCGCAGCAGCAGCAAGGAAGTCGAGCCGCAGATGCGCATCGTGCTCGATCAGGAAAAGATCGGCGCCATGGGGGTTGATATCGCTTCGGTCAATTCGATGCTGTCGATCATCTTCACCGGCCGCGACGTCAACGACTTCACGCTGAACGGTGAGATCAAGCCGGTCTATGTCCAGGGCGACGCGCCCTTCCGCATGCAGCCAGACGATCTCAATCACTGGTATGCGCGCAACAATGCCGGCGAGATGGTGCCCTTCTCCGCCTTTACCAAAACCGAATGGGTGAAGGGCGCGCCCTCGCTTGCCCGTTTCAACGCCGTCAGCGCCATTCCGCTCGACGGGGCTTCGGCTCCCGGGGTTTCCTCCGGCGATGCGATGAACGAAATGGAAGCGCTGACCGGGCAACTCGGCGGCGGTTATACTGTGGCCTGGCAGGGCATCTCCTATCAGGAGCGCCTCTCCGGCTCGCAGGCGCCGATGCTCTATGCGATCTCCGTCCTCGTCGTCTTCCTCTGCCTGGCCGCACTTTACGAAAGCTGGTCGATCCCTTTCTCGGTGATCATGGCGGTGCCTGTCGGCATTCTCGGTGCGCTGGCGGCGGCAACGCTCTTCGGCCAGGCGAACGACGTCTATTTCAAGGTCGGCCTGCTCACCACGATCGGACTGGCGGCCAAGAACGCGATCCTGATCGTCGAGTTCGCCAAGGACCGCATGGAAACTGGCATGGGACTCTACGAGGCGACGCTGGAAGCGGCGCGATTGCGCCTGCGGCCGATCATCATGACCTCGCTCGCCTTCATTCTCGGCGTCGTGCCGCTGGCGATCGCGACGGGCGCGGGCTCGGCCGCACAGAACGCCATCGGCATCGGCGTTCTCGGCGGCATGCTGGCGGCGACGATGCTGGGAATTTTCTTCGTGCCGTCCTTTTTCGTCGTCATTCGACGCATCTTTGCCACACGCGCCAAAAATGCGGCAGGACTGTGATATAAATGCACTGTGATAATGCTGTTCCGATTGCTACATTGCGCCCGACTGCTTCGGTGTGTGTGTTTGTGGTAGAACGAGGCGCGGCTGCGATAGTGAAGCATGAAGCTTTGGACAAGAATTGACTTGCTCGAGTACAGGATGAAATGAATGGTATCTCTTCGTTTTGCCACGCCGGCATTATTGTTATTACTGTCGGGCTGTGTTGTTGGCCCGGATCATGCTCCTCCTGAAATGCCGCTGCCCGCCAAATTCGGGGAAGGTGGAACGAAGAGTGTTGGCGACGTTGCTACCGCAGCCTGGTGGACCGCCTTCAACGACCCCAAGCTGAATGGCTATGTCCATGCCGGCCTCGATCAGAACCTGTCGGTTCAGCAGGCGATCGAACGCATCAATGCGGCCTCTGCAAACGTCACCACCGCCGGCGCAGGCGGCCTGCCGAGCCTGAACGTCGGCGCTTCGCACACGGTCAGCGGCCAGAAGGGCGAACTGCGCACGCAGGTCGACACGCGCAACACCAGTGCCGGCGACGTCCAGCTGAGCTGGCTGCTCGATCTCTTCGGCCTCTACAAGCGCAGCACCGAGAGCGCGCTCGCTTCGCTCGATTCCGCATACGCATCGGCTGATGTCGCCAAGCTGACCCTCGTGCAGGACCTCGTCTCGAGCTATATCGACGTTCGCTACTATCAGCAGCGCCTGGCGCTTTCGAGGGCCAACCTGAAGTCTCGTCAGGAAACCTACGAACTGACCAAGTTCCAGCTTGAAGCCGGTGCGGCCTCGCGTCTCGACGTCGTTCAGGCCGAAGGCCTCGTACAGTCGACGCTCGCCGAAATTCCCGGCCTCGAAACCAACATCCGCATATCAGCCCATCACATCGCCACGCTGCTCGGCCTGCCGGCCTCGGCCCTTGTCGATGAACTGCTGAAGGGGCGCGGCCAGCCGGTATTCCGCGGCGGCATCAACTCCGGCATCCCGGCGGACCTGATCCGCAACCGTCCGGACATTCGCGTCGCGGAGCGTGATCTCGCCGCCGCAACGGCCAATATCGGTGTTGCCGAGGCGCAGCTTTATCCGAGCATCTCGCTCAGTGGCTCGATCTCGCCGTCCTTCATCAACCAGCGCGGCATCCATGGCGACCTGACCCCCTGGTCCTTCGGTCCGACCCTCAACCTGCCGATCTTCGACGGCGGCCGCCTGCGCGCCAACGTCAAGGCGACGCAGTCCGACGCCGCAACCGCCTACCTCAATTGGAAGTCGACGGTGCTGACCGCGGTCGAGCAGGTGGAGAACGCACTCGCGGCTGTCCGCCGCGACGCCCAGACGGTCGCCGCCCTCCAGGCCCAGGTGAAGACCACGCAGGAAACGCTCGAACTGTCGACCGCGTCCTACAAGGACGGCGCCTCCTCGCTGCTCGACGTTCTCGATGCGCAGCGCCAGGTTTCGCTTGCCCAGGCAAGCCTTGCCCAGGCCGTCCAGCAGATGGCCAAGGATTACGTCTCGCTGAACATCGCAGTCGGCGGCGGTTATGCGCCCGGCGGCAAGACCACCGCGCCGGTGAAGCCTGCGCCGGCGAAGGCCAAGAGCTGATCGGCATTTTGCCTTTCTGGAAATACCAAACCCCGCGATCGCCTCGCGGGGTTTTTTCATGCCCGGCGAATTCGGGAAATAATCCCGCATGAGCAGGATTTGGATTCGACAAGCCAAAAGAGCTGCTATAGGACTGATTAAACGATTAATCAGAATGTTCTCAATCATGGCTTCATCGCGCCCGGGACCGAACCTCAGCAGGATAGCGACCTCGCTCGGCGTCTCCATCGCGACCGTCTCCAATGCGCTCTCCGGCAAAGGCAGGGTCTCCGGCCAATTGGTCGAAAGAATCCGCGAACATGCCGCCGAGCTCGGTTATGTCCCGAGCCAGGCCGGCCGCGCGCTCCGGACCGGCCGCAGCGGCGTTCTCGGCCTGGTGCTGCCCGATATCGCCAATCCTCTGTTCCCGAAGATCGCGCAGGCGATCGAATTTGCCGCCTCCGCAGCAGGTTACGGTGTGCTGATCGCCGATTCCCGCGGCGACGCCGCCGCCCAGGCCGAGGCGATCAATCGCCTGGTCGAGCGCGGTGTCGACGGCATGGTCGTCATTCCCCGCCGCGCTACCCGCATTTCGTCCGCCGCCTGCCCGGTCGCAGTCATCGACACCCCCTCGACGCCTGGCAATACCGTTTCCGCCGATCATTGGCAGGGCGGCCGCGAAATCGCCCTCCATCTCGCCGATCTCGGCCATCAGCGCATTCTCATCATCGGCAACAATCAGGAGTCCAGCGTCCAGAACGACCGCGCCGACGGCATCCGCGCTGGCATGCGCCCGGGCATGTATTCCGAGACGCTATGGATCGAGAAGGTGGAGCTGGATGGCGGCAGGGGCTGCCCGCTCGGCCTCGCCGAAAAAGCCCGGCAGGGTTTCACCGCTTTCGCGGCCCTCTCCGATCTGCAGGCGCTACGCGCGCTGACGGAGCTGCAGCAGGCCGGCATCAACGTTCCCGCCGATGTCAGCGTCACCGGCTTCGACGATCTCATCTGGTCGCCTGTTGTCACGCCGTCGCTGACGACGGTCAGGATGGACATGGATAGGATTGCCGGGATTGCCGTGTCGGCGCTGGCCGATACCATCAGAAAAAGCCGTTCCCGCGAGGGCGTGCTCGTTACCGCGGAGATCGAACGCGTTGCAATGCAGCTGGTCGTCCGCCAATCATCCGGGCCTGCGAGCCCGGCACTAAAAACCTCAGAGATGGAGAACATGTAGATGAAAAAAGCTCTCTTTGCGTCGGTGGCGCTCGCCGCACTCTCTCCGCTCGGCGCCTCCGCGGCCGAACGCACACTGACCATTTCCGTCTATGCCTTCGCACAGGACGATTTCAAAACGCTGGTCTACGACCCTTTCGAAGCCCAATGCGGCTGCAAGCTGGTGGTCGAGACCGGCAACAGCGTCGAGCGGCTGGCTAAGATGGAGGCGAACAAAGCCAATCCCGTGGTCGATCTCGCCGCCGTTTCGATGGCGGATGCGCTCGCCGCATCGCGCGCCGGCCTGATCGAGAAGGTCGATACCGCCAAGCTTGCCAACTTCGCCAAGCTCTATGACGTCGCCAAGGATCCGAACGGCGACGGCATGAGCGTCGGCTATACCTTCTATGCCACGTCGATCGCCTATCGTTCCGACAAGATGAAGATCGAGTCCTGGGCCGACCTCCTGAAGCCGGAATATGTCGGTCATGTCGCCTTCCCCAACGTCACCACCAATCAGGGCCCGCCAGCGCTCTATATGCTGGGCCTGGCGCTCGGCAAGGATACGCCTGATCTACAAGGCCCGATCGCAGCGCTGGGCGAGAAGAAGGACGACATCGTCACCTTCTACGAAAAGTCCTCGCAGCTCGTGCAGCTGATGCAGCAGGAGGAAATCTGGGCAGCCCCCATCGGCCGGTTCTCCTGGGCAGGTTTCACCAAGCTCGACCTTCCCGTCGCCTGGGCAACGCCGAAAGAAGGCCAGACCGGCGGCATGAACGTGCTGGTGCTGACCAAAGGTTCGCAGAACCAGGATCTAGCCATGCAGTTCATGGATTTCTGGCTCTCGACCGAGACCCAGGCCAAGCTCGCCGAAAAGCTGATCGACAGCCCTGCCAACAGCGAGGTCAAGCTTTCCGAAGCCGCCGCCGGCAACCTCACCTATGGCGAGGAAACGGCCAAGAGCCTCAACCTGATCCCTTCCGCCATCGCCCTCGACAACCGCGCCGGCTGGCTGAAGACCTGGAACGAGAAAGTCGGCCAGTAAAGCCCTCGTGAATCGGTCCCGGCGTCTCCCGCCGGGGCCGCCCCTCCTCTCCTGGAAAGGCGCCTCATGTTCCAGAACCGCGCGGAAGCCCTGGCGCTTGCCTTGCCGGCAGCCCTCTTTGCGACGGTGGTCTTCCTGCTGCCCGTCGCAATCCTGCTGTCGGAGGGTTTTCGCGCCGGCGGCGCCTGGACGCTGTCGGCCTATACCGGCTTCTTTTCCGAGACGCTGAACCGCACCGTTTTCCTGCGCTCCTTCCGGCTCGGCCTCGAAGTCACCGCCGTCTCGGCCGTCATCGGCTATGCCGCAGCCTTTGCCATCGTCAACCTGCCGCCGAAGGGCAAAGGCCGCATGATCGGCCTCATCACCTTGCCGCTGATGATCTCGCCGGTGGCGCGCACCTATGCCTGGATCGTCATTCTCGGCCGCACGGGCATCGTCAACCAGGCGATCACGGGCCTCGGTTTCAGCGCCGAGCCGCTGCGCCTGCTCTTCACCGAGACCGCCGTCTTCATCGGCCTCCTGCAGCTTTTCCTGCCGCTGATGATCCTGTCCTTGATCAGCGCGCTCGAAAACATGCCGAGGGATGCGATCCCCGCCGCCCGCGTGCTCGGCGCCAACTGGTTCCAGGTCTTTTGGAAAGTCGTCCTGCCGCTGACCAGAGAAGGCCTCGTCATCGGCGGCACGCTCGTCTTCACCGGCTCGCTCACCGCCTACATCACGCCGGCCATCCTCGGCGGTTCCAAGGTGCTGATGCTCGAAACGCTGATGTACCAGCAGGTGTCCGTCGCCAATGATTTCGTCTCGGCAAGCGTCATCGCCTTCATTCTGATCGTCATGAGTTTTGCCGCCAACATCCTGCTGAAACGCCTTGCGACGGCGAGGAGCCGCAGATGAGCATCCGTCTCTTTTCGCCCGTCGTGCTCTTCCTACTGCTGGTCTTCTTGATCGGCCCGTTCCTGATCATCATCGCCGCCTCGCTCTCGGCGGGCGACACGCTGGCCTTCCCGCCGCAGGGCCTGTCGCTGCGCTGGGTGATGAAGGTCTTCACCATCGAAAGCTTCCGCGACAGCTTCGCCATGTCGATGTTCCTCGCCGTCTTCGGAACGCTGGCAGCCCTCATTCTCGGCATCCCCGCCGCCTATGCCCTGTCGCGTTACCGGTTGCCCGCAGCCGAAACCGTCCGCACCATCGTCTCGTTGCCGATCATCGTGCCCGGCATCATCGTCGGCCTGGCATTGCTGCGTTATCTCGTCGTGCCTTTCGGCTTCAACATCACGCTCGCCCTCTTCTTCGCCCATGCGGCCCTCGTGCTGCCCTATGCCGTGCGCGTCGTCTCGGCGAGCCTCGACAATCTGCGCTCGGATATCGAGGAAGCCGCCGTCCTGCTCGGCTCCTCCAGGCTCGGGGCCTTCTTCCGCGTGGTGATGCCGAATATCCGCGGCGGCATCCTGGCCGCCTTCATCCTCGGCTTCGTCACCAGCTTCAATCAGGTGCCGGTCTCGCTCTTCCTTTCCGGCCCGGGTGTACGGACGCTGCCGATCGACATGCTGGGCTACATGGAAACCACCTACGACCCATCCATCGCGGCGCTCTCCGCCCTTCTCGCTTTCCTGTCGATCGGCATCGTCTTCCTCGCCGAACGCTTCCTGGGATTTTCGCGTTATGTCTGATGCCTACCTCCAACTCGACAAGCTGACGCTTGCCTATGGCGATACGGTCGCCGTAAGAGAGCTCGATCTCGCGATCGGCAAGGGCGAGCTCGTCGCCCTTCTCGGGCCCTCCGGCTGCGGCAAGACGACGACGATGCGCGCCATCGCCGGCTTGCTGACGCCGGCATCCGGCCGCATCGGCCTCGATGGCGCCGATATCACCCGCGTCTCCGCCAACAAACGCGCCGTCGGCCTCGTCTTCCAATCCTATGCCCTCTTCCCGCATCTGACGGTCTACGAAAACGTCGCCTTCGGCCTGCGCCTCAAGGGCATCTCGGGCACCGATCTCGATGCCCGGGTCGGCGCCGGCCTGAAATCCGTCGGCCTCACCACCTTCGCCGCCCGCAAGCCCGCCGAACTCTCCGGCGGCCAGCAGCAGCGCGTAGCACTCGCGCGATCCATGGTGATGGAGCCGAAGGTGCTGCTGCTCGACGAGCCGCTCTCCAACCTCGACGCCCGGCTTCGCCTGGAAATGCGCGCGGAATTGCAGCGCGTGCAGAAGGAGACCGGCGTCACCATGATCTTCGTCACCCACGATCAGGTGGAAGCCCTAGCGCTTGCCGACCGCATCGTCGTGATGCTGAACGGCGGCATCGAGCAGATCGGCACGCCGGAGGAGATCTACAACCATCCCGCCTCCGCCTTCGTCGCCGATTTCGTCGGCTTCGACAATGTCTTCGCGCTGAAGGAAGGAAAGCTTGCGACGCCGAATGGTCCCGTCGCTCTTTCTGTTCCGGCGCCGCAAGCCGCGGCCGGCCTGGCCTGGCGTCCGCGCGCAGTGACTCTCGGCTCCGGCCCTTTCCAGGGCACGGTTCGCGGCACGTCTTTCGCCGGCAACAGCCGCGAATATCTCCTCGATACGCCGCTCGGGGCCATCAAGGCCGAGATCGACGCAAGCCTGCCGACGCACGCGATCGGCAGCGCGCTCGCCTTCGACCTGCCGGTTGCCGGTGCAGCCAATCTCAAACGCTTCGGGTGACATCATGGGTGTGTGGATCGATACCGACATGGGCTTCGACGACATCGCCGCCATTCTGGTGGTGGCGCAGTCGGAATATGCAATCGACGGCGTCTCGCTGGTTTTCGGCAATGCGCCGCTGCCGCAGGTGAGGGCGAATGCCGCCGGGGCGGCGGCCGCCTTCGGCTGGACCTTTCCCATCCATACCGGCCGTGCTGCGCCCGTTCTCGGCAAGCTCGAAACCGCCCAGGCGATCCTCGGTGAAACCGGCATCCCGACATCAGGCAAGAACCTGCCTGATGCCCCTGCCCTTGCCGAGAGCGATGCCTTCCCCGCGCTCTGCCGCTGGCTCGAGGGCAACGGGCCACACCGCATCCTGGCGCTCGGTCCGCTCACCAATATCGCCGCAATAGCGCTCGCCCGCCCCGATCTTGCCGCCCGCATCACCGACCTCGTCTGGATGGGCGGCGGCGTCACCACGGGCAACCATACGGCCTCGGCCGAATTCAACGCGCTCGCCGATCCCGAGGCACTGGCAATTATCATCGCCCATGGCCTGCCGCTGCGCATGGTCGACCTCGACCTCTGCCGCAAGGTAGTGGCAAAGCCCGAGGATGCCGAGCCGGTGCGCAATGCCGGCGGCGTCAATGCCGAACTGATCGCCGACATGTTTTCCGGTTATATCAGCATCGGCACCAGCCGCGGCCGTCCCGGCATGGCGATCTACGATCCCTCCGCCGCCGTCGCCTTCGTCGCTTCCGACATCGTCAGCTTCCGCCCCGCGCGCATCGACGTCGAACTGCACGGCGCCTTCACCCGTGGCCGCACCGTCGTCGAGACCCGCGCCACGCATGCGACCTTCAACGCGCAATTTGCCGCCGACATCGACGCCGACAGCGCGCGCGCCATCATTCTCACCGCTTTGGTCAACGAGGCCCGCAAATGAACGCCACACCTCGTCAGGAACCTTTCGATCTCAACGATCCCGCCTTGCGCGCCCGCGCCGTTGCCGCCGCCCGCGGCGACGCCCCATTCAATATGCTGATTACCGGCGGCCGCCTGCTCGATGCCGTGACGGGCCTGATCCGAGAGGCTGATATCGGCCTCATCGGCGCGCTGATCGCAAGCGTCCATGCCCCCGCAAGCCGCACGGACGCGCTAGAAATCATCGACGCAACTGGCACCATCCTCACGCCGGGCCTGATCGACACCCACATGCATGTCGAAAGCTCGATGGTGACGCCTGCAGAATATGCGAGCGCGGTGCTTCCGCGCGGTGTCAGTACGGTCGTCTGGGACCCGCATGAATTCGGCAACGTCCATGGCCTCGACGGCGTGCGCTGGGCGATCGAGGCGGCGCGCGCCCTGCCGCTGCGCATGATCCTGCTCGCCCCCTCCTGTGTGCCCTCCGCACCGGGCCTGGAGCTTGCCGGCGCCGATTTCGACGCTTCCATTATCGCCGAGATGCTGCGCTCGCCTGCCGTCGGCGGCGTTGCCGAGGTCATGAACATGCGCGGCGTCATCGATGGCGATCCACGCATGAGTGCCATCGTCAACTCAGGCCTTGCCTCCGGCAAGCTCGTCTGCGGCCATGCCCGCGGCCTCGAAGACGCCGACCTCAACGCCTTCATGGCAGCCGGCGTCACTTCCGACCACGAACTCACCTCGGGCGCCGACCTCGCCGCCAAGCTTTCCGCCGGCCTGACGATCGAGCTGCGCGGCTCCCACGATCACCTCTTGAAAGAATTCGTCGAGGTGCTGAACGGTCTCGGCCACCTGCCCCCGACCGTGACGCTCTGTACCGACGACGTCTTTCCCGATGAACTCTACCAAAGCGGCGGCCTCGACGACGTCATCAGACGCCTGGTGCGCTACGGCATGAAGCCGGAATGGGCGCTGCGTGCAGCGACCTTCAATGCGGCACAACGGCTGAAGCGCTCCGATCTCGGCCTCATCGCCGCCGGCCGCCGCGCCGATCTCGTGCTCTTCGAAGATCTCACGGAATTCCGCGCGCGCCTCGTCATATCAGGCGGCCGCATCGTCGCCCGCAATGGCGGCATGGAGGCAGCCGTTCAACCGCTCGATACCGCGCCGCTCACCAATTCCGTGAAGCTGCCGCCGCTCACCGAGAACGATTTCCGCATCCCTGCGAAAGGCGCGCGCGTCCGCGTCGCCACCATCGACCGCCCACGCTTCACGCAATGGGGTGAGGCCGAAACGGAAGTCCGGGACGGCTTCGTCGTGCCGCCGGCGGGAAGCGCCATGATCGCCGTCGTCCATCGCCATGGAAAGGCCAGTGGCATCCCGCGCATCGGCTTCCTCACCGGCTGGGGCGAATGGCGCGGCGCCTTCTGCACCACCGTCTCGCATGACAGCCACAACCTCACCGTCTTCGGCGGCAACGCCCACGACATGGCGCTCGCCGCCAACACCGTCGTCACAGCCGGGGGCGGCATGGCCGTCGCCAGGGACGGCCGGATCGAGGCGTTCCTGCCCCTGCCGCTCTCCGGCCTCGTCACCGACGCCTCGCTGCAGGACACGGCCCTCGCCTTCGCCAACATCCGCAAAGCCATGGACAAAATCGCCGACTGGAAACCGCCCTACCGCGTCTTCAAGGCCTGCTTCGGCGCAACACTCGCCTGCAACGCCGGCCCGCATCAGACGGACCGGGGGATCGCGGATGTGGTGACGAGCAAGGTGCTGGGGAGTCCGGTGCTCGAGGTTTTGTAAGTCGGGACGCACGGACCGCAAACGAGAGCGAGTGCCGTGCAGCCCCCTCTCGATTCCCCCTTCGCCCCAGCGGGAGAAGGTGCCCGTAGGGCGGATGAGGGGGCCGCAAACGCGACCTATACCTTCAACTCCCGCTCCACCAACGCCACCCAATAAGCCGCCCCATATCCAAGCGCCCCATCGTTGAAATCATAAGCCGTGTTGTGATGCAGCGCCCCGTCCACCGCCGGCCCATTGCCGAGCCAGACATAACAACCCGGTGCGTTCTCAGCGAAGAAAGCAAAATCATCCCCCGCCGTCGAAGGCGGAAAGCTCGTCCGCACCTTCTCGCCAAAAACAGTGCCCGCCGCGGCGAGCGCCCGGGCGGTCGCATCCGCATCATTGAGGACAGGCGGAATGCGCCGCTCGAAACGATATTCGGCTGATATGCCGTACATCGCGGCCGTTCCGCTGGCCAATCGGCCGATCTCGGTTTCCAGCTGGTCGCGCACCTCAGGCGAATAGGCCCGCGCCGTCCCGCCGATCTCGACGCTATCCGGAATGACGTTCAGCGCCTTCGCATCGCCTGCCTGCAGGAAACAGGCGCTGACGACGGCCGGCTGCAGCGGGTCGACCACCCGCCCGACGATCGTCTGCAGCGACGACAGGAAAGTGCCGGCCGCCGTGATCGGATCGCGGCCGAGATGCGGCTTGGCGCCGTGCGTGCCCACGCCGCGAAAAGTGATGCGCCAGCTGTCGGAGGAGGCGAGCTGCGGCCCTTCGACCACGGCAATCTCGTCGACATCCAGCCCCGGCATATTGTGCAGGCCATAGACGGCATCGCAGGGGAAAAGCCGGAAGAGCCCCTCTTCCACCATGCGCTTTGCCCCGCCGCGGCCCTCTTCGGCCGGCTGGAAGATGAAATGCACCGTGCCGGAAAAATTCCGCGTCGCCGCAAGATGCCGCACAGCGCCGAGCAGCATTGCCGTATGGCCATCATGGCCGCAGGCATGCATCTTCCCCGGCACGGTCGATTTATAGGGCCGCTCAGCCATTTCAGGCATGGCGAGCGCATCCATATCGGCCCTCAGCCCGATCCGGCGCGTACCATTGCCGACCTGCAGCGTGCCGACGACGCCGGTGCCGGCAAGCCCGCGATGCACCGTGATCCCGGCCTCTTCGAGAAGCCTCGCGACGATACCAGCGGTGCGCTCCTCCTCGAAGCCGAGTTCCGGATGGGCGTGCAGATCGCGGCGCAAGGCGGTAAGGAACGGCAGATCGTCCTTGATCCCAGCGGGAATGCTCATGGGAATATCCCTTCATGCGAAACGGGCGCCGAACGGCGCCCGCCTCAGATCATTCCTTGTTCATCAAACAAGCTGCGACTTCAACCCTCAAGCCTCTTCGACGAACACCTCCTCGCGCTTCTTCCTGACGCTCGGCAGGAAGACGACGATGAGCACGGCCAGCGCGATCGCCAGAAGCGTGGCGCTGATCGGCCGGGTGATGAAGGTGGTGGCGTCGCCGCGCGACAGGATCATCGCGCGCCGCAGGTTCTCTTCCAGCAGCGGGCCGAGCACGAAGCCGAGCAGCAGCGGCGCCGGCTCGCAGCGGAGCTTTGCCAGCACGTAGCCGATGAGCCCGAAGAAGGCGACGGCATAGAGGTCGTAGACGTTGGAATTGACGCTGTAGACCCCGATCGAGCAGAAGGCCATGATGATGGGGAAGAGCACGTAGTAAGGCACGGTCAGCAGCTTCACCCAGAGCCCGATCAGCGGCAGGTTGAGGATGACGAGCATCAGATTGCCGATCCACATCGAGGCGATGATGCCCCAGAACAGCGCCGGCTGCTCGGTGGCGACATTCGGGCCCGGCACGATGCCCTGGATGATCATCGCGCCGATCATCAGCGCCATGACGGGATTGGCCGGGATGCCGAGCGTCAGGAGCGGAATGAACGAGGTCTGCGCGCCGGCATTGTTGGCCGATTCCGGTCCTGCGACGCCCGCAACCGCACCCTTGCCGAATTCCTCCGGCGTCTTCGAGATGCGCTTTTCCACCGTATAGGAGGCGAAGGAAGCAAGGATTGCTCCGCCGCCGGGCAGGATGCCGAGCGCCGAGCCGATCGCCGTGCCGCGAATGACGGGAGCGATCATCTCCTTGAATTCCTGGCGCGAAGGCAGGAGGCCGGACACCTTGGCCATCAGCACCGTGCGCGTGGACTCACCCTCGAGATTGCGCAGGATTTCCGCCACACCGAAGACACCGACGGCGAGTGCCACGAAATTCAGCCCGTCCGCATATTCACGGATGCCGAGCGTGAAACGCGGCGTGCCGGTGTAGATATCGGTGCCGACGAGGCCGAGCAGCAGCCCGAGCGCCACCATCGCCAGCGCCTTGATGACCGAGCCATGCGCCAGCGCGATCGAGGAAACGAGGCCGACGATCATCAGCGAGAAATACTCGGCCGCACCGAATTGCAGCGCGATGTCGGTGAGCGGCGGCGCGAAGATCGCGACGAGGAAGGTCGAGACCGTGCCGGCGAAGAATGAGCCGAGAGCCGCGATCGCAAGTGCCGCCCCCGCCCTGCCCTTGCGGGCCATCTGGTAACCGTCGATCGCGGTGACGGCGGACGAGGATTCGCCCGGCATGTTGATGAGGATCGCCGTCGTCGAGCCGCCATACTGCGCGCCGTAGTAGATGCCGGCGAGCATGATGAGCGAGGAGACCGGCTCGAGCTGGAAGGTGATCGGCAGGAGCA
The DNA here is from genome assembly GCF_047445895.1 of Rhizobium sp. BR 249. Classification (NCBI taxonomy): domain Bacteria; kingdom Pseudomonadati; phylum Pseudomonadota; class Alphaproteobacteria; order Hyphomicrobiales; family Rhizobiaceae; genus Rhizobium; species Rhizobium sp. BR 249. The sequence goes on from NZ_JARWKX010000004.1 coordinate 22,978, forward strand.
TGGCGATCGTCGCCGTGGCGCCGATGCCCGGCAGCACGCCGATCAGCGTGCCGAGCAGGACGCCGATCAGGCAAAAGAGAAGATTGTCGAGTGTCGCCGCTGTGGCGAAGCCGAGCGCGAGATTGCTGAAAAGATCCACCGTCGCCTCCTAGAACCGGACCCAGGGACCGAAACGCTCGAACGGCAGCCCCAGCCCATAGCTGAAGACAGCGACCGAAAAGATCGTCAGCAGCAGCGAGAGGATGACCGCGGACACCACATTCATCTTGCGCGACGCAAAACAGGCGATGAAGGCGGTGAAGAACAGAGCCGGCGCAAATCCGAGCCCCCGCACCGTCAGCCCGAAGAAGACGGGAGCCGGCAGGATGAAGAGCATGCCGCGCCAGGCAAAGGGATCGACCGGCTCACCCTCCACGCGCAGCGCCTGAATGAAGATGATCGCGCCGAGAAGTATCAGCGCGCAGGCAAGGATGAACGGGAAATAGCCCGGGCCCATGCGAAAGGCGGTGCCAAGCTCGAGCCCGAGCGACTGGAAGGCGAAAAAGGCGCCGGTCGCGACAAAAAGCCCGCCACAAATCGCATTGGTGGTATCGAAACTGATGGATTTCATGGTGTCTCCTGGAGTTGGAGATGGTTGATGTCGTACCGTGGCGCCCCCTCATCCGCCCTGCCGGGCACCTTCTCCCCGAGGGGAGAAGAAGACTCGCGGCACGCTCTTCCCGTCTTTCGACAGCGACGACATTGCGGCGGATGCGGCCTACACATGGGACGTCCCCTCTCCCCAGCGGGGAGAGGGTAGGGTGAGGGGGCTCCTGGCACCCCCTCACGACTAGTCGGCATATTCCTCGGCAGCCTCGATCACCGGCTTCCAGCGGGCGATCTCGCTTTCGAGCTTGGCTTTCAAAGCGGCGGGCGTCGCATCGGCGTCGGAAGACGGCGCGGTGCCGAGCTCGGCGAAGCGGGCGCCGACATTCGGGTCCTTCAGCGCCACCTGCAGCGACTTCGACAGGCGTTCGTTGATCTCGGCCGGCGTGCCCTTCGGCGTGTAGATGCCGTGCCAGATGCCGACCTCGAAGCCCGGCAGGCCGGCTTCGACAGCCGTCGGAACGTCCTTCAGCACGTCGAGGCGCTTCGGCGAGGTCACGGCATAGGCCTTGATCGTGCCGCCGGTGATCTGCTTCGTCGTGTTGGTGGTCTGGTCGCACATGATATCGACCTGGCCGCCGAGCAGATCGGTCATCGCAGGGCCGGTTCCCTTGTAGGGAACCGTCGTGAGCGGCGTCTGGATGGCGCTCATGAACATCATGCCGCAGAGATGCGAAGCCGCGCCGATGCCGGCATTGGCGACCGTCACCTTGTCCTTGTTGGCCTTGACGTAGTCGATCAGCCCCTTGAGGTCGGTCGGCTCGAAATCCTTGCGCGCGACGATCGTCATCGGCACCTCGGTGACGAGGCCGACATAATCGAAGGCGCCGAGCGTGTCATAGGCGAGCTTGCGGTAGAGCGTGGCGCTGGTCGCCATGCCGATATGGTGCAGCAGGATGGTGTAACCATCGGGATCGGCACTCGCCACGCGGCCGGCGCCGAGCGTACCGCCGGCACCGCCGACATTTTCGACGACGATCTGCTGGCCGAGATCCTTCGACATGGATTCGGCGACGAGGCGCGCAACCGTATCGGTCGGGCCGCCGGCGGCGAAGGGCACGACCATGGTGATGGTGCGTTCGGGATAGGTCTGCGCCGAAGCGACGCCGGCGAGAAGAGAGACCGCGGCAGCCGCGGTCAGTCCGAGCATGGCCTTCAGGATTTTCATCGTTTCCTCCCTGATGAAATAAGCGAGCCCGCCGACACATCCTCCGCGCCGGTTCGGATTGCCTATTTGCCGCCGGGAAAAATCGGCCCGCAATCATCGCCACCGCTTTTGGAAGAGGATTCTGCGACAGTGCGATGCAGCATGGGTCGATTTGGAAACAAACGGCGGATGCGCTGGGTGGAATTCCACCCATCGCACCTGGAGAGAAAGCACAGCCCAACTGCTGAAGACTAACTTTCGGTGATCATCATCCGCTTATCCAGGCCGTATTTCTGCATCTTTTCGTAGAGGGTCTTCCGGGAAATCCCGAGCGACTCGTAGACCGGCTTGAGGCTGCCGCCATGCGCCACCAGCGCGCTGGCGATGACCCCCCGTTCAAATTCGGCGACCCGCTCCGCAAGCCCGGTCGCCTCTTCGGCCTGCCGTCCGCCATTGTCGAGGCCGAGAACCAGACGGTCGGCGGCATTCCTGAGTTCCCGCACATTGCCGGGCCAGTCGCGCTGGGCAATGTCGGAGATCACCTCCGGCAGCACGGCAATCTCGTCACGGCCGTAGCGGGCGGCCGCTTCCCGCACCAACTGCAGGAAGAGCAGCGGAACATCCGCCCGCCGCTGCGACAGCGACGGCACGTGCAGCGTCGCGACGTTCAGCCGGTAGAAAAGATCGGCGCGGAAGCGGCCGGCGGCAACCTCCGCCTCCAGATCGACCTTGCTCGTCGCGATGAAGCGCACGTCGAGCGGCACGACCTCGTTCGATCCGAGCCTGGAGATCACCCGCTCCTGCAGCACCCGCAGGAACTTCGCCTGCAGGTCGAAAGGCATGGAGCCGATCTCGTCGAGCAGGATGGTGCCGCCGCGCCCATGTTCGAATTTTCCGTAGCGCGGCCTGACCGCACCGGGGAAGGCGCCGGGCTCGTGGCCGAAGAGCTCGCTCTCGATCAGGTTCGCCGGCAGCGCGGCGCAGTTGATCGCAATGAACGGCCGGCTCGCCCGGGCGCTGATATCGTGAAGCGCGCGCGCCACCACCTCCTTGCCTGCCCCGGTCTCGCCGACGATGAGCGTATCGGCATCGCTGGCGCCGATCGCGCGGATGCGGTAGCGCAGATCCACCATCACCTGGGTGCGGCCCGGCAACCGCGCCTCGATATCGTCGCGTTTGCCGGCGACTGCCTTCAGCAGCCGGTTTTCGAGCACGAGGCCGCGCCGCTCCATCGCCCGGCGGATGACGCCGGCGAGCATTTCAGGCGTGAACGGCTTCTCGATGAAATCATAGGCGCCTTCACGCATCGCCTTCACCGCAAGCTGCACGTCGCCATGGCCGGTGACGAGAATGACCGGCACCTCCTGATCGATCTCGCGGATCTTCTGCATCAAGGTCATGCCGTCCATGCCGGGCATGCGGATATCGCTGACGACGACGCCGGGAAAGCTGTAGCCGATCAGCTCCAGCACGTGATCGCCGTTCGAAAAAGTCTCGACGCTGAAGCCGGAGAGCTCCAGCGCCTGCGCCGTCGAGCGGCGCAATTCTTCCTCGTCGTCGACGAGCAGGATTTTCGCATCATTCATTCCGCTGCCTCCGGCATCAGCCCTGCCGCCGATTGCAGCTCGATACGGAACACCGCGCCCCCTTCGGGATGATTGGCAGCCGTCAGGCTGCCGCCGAAATCCTTGACGATGTTGTAGGAGATCGAAAGCCCGAGGCCGAGCCCCTTGCCGACACCCTTAGTCGTGAAGAAGGGATCGAAGATACGCTCGGCGATTGCCGCCGGCACGCCGGGTCCGTGATCGCGCACCGTCAGCACCACCTTGCCGGCCTCCTCGAAGGCCGAAACCTCGATACGCCTGTCATCCAGGCCTTCCACCGCATCGGCCGCGTTGGAGATCACATTCACCAGCACCTGCTGGAGACGCACCGAGCCGGCACGCACGACCGGCGGCCGCATTCCGAGATCGAGCCGGAGCTCGGCGTCGGCCGCCTTCAGCCGCCAGGCGATGATCTCCAGCGTATCGCGCATCGCCTCGTCGAGGGGAACCGGCCCGAGCTTCTCGTTCGGTTTGCGGGCGAAGTTGCGCAGGTGGCGGCTGATCGAGGCCATCCGGTCGATCAGCCCGCCGATCCGCCTTATATTGTCGCGCGCCTCCTCCGTCCGGCCGCGATCGATCAGCACGGAAGCGCTGTCCGTATAGGTCTTGGCGGCGGCGAGCGGCTGGTTGAACTCATGCGAAAGCGCAGCCGACATCTGCCCGAGCCCGGCAAGTTTACCGGCCTGGATGAGATCGGCCTGGGTCTGGCGAAGCTGCTGCTCGGTCAACCGCCGCTCGGCGATCTCCTCCTCGATGCGGCTGTTGACGCGGGCAAGATCCGCCGTGCGCTCCTCCACCCGCCGCTCGAGTTCACCCCGCGCTTCGGCCTGCATCTGCATGCGCTCGGCCAGCCGCGCCCGCCGCTGGCGAATGACCGCCACGGCAAGCCCGGCAATGCAAAGGATGAGAAAGACGGCAACAAGCGCGGTGCGCGCCTGGGCGCGGATGGAACTCGTCTCCATCAGCACATTCACCGTCCAGTCCTCGGCCGGCATGTAATGCGACAGCACCAGATACTCACTTGAGCTCCGGTCGCCCGCAAGCGTCATCAGATCATGCGGCTCGAAGCGATGGCGCGTCACCGGCAGCGCCGTGAGCTTCGCATTGGCATAGCGCCGCGACGCTTCCGTGCGGGCGATACGGTCGGCCGTCAGCGGCAGGATCGCGCCGTAGAGCCATTCCGGACTGCCGGACATGAAGATGATGCCTTCCGGATCTGAAACGAAGATCTTGTATTCCCCGCCGCTCCAGGAGGATTCGATCATGTCGATATCGACCTTGAAGACGATGACGCCGCGAATATCCGCGCCGACCCTGATCGGGGCCGAAAAATAATAGCCGCGCTTCAGGGACGTGGTGCCGAGAGCGTAGAACCGGGCCTGCCGGCCTTCGATCGCTTCCTGGAAATAGGGGCGGTAGTTGAAATTCTGGCCGACGAAACTTCCCGGTCCATCATAATTGCTCGCCGCGATCGTCTCCCCGTCCGGCTTCACCACATAGATGTCGGAGGATTTCAAGAGCCCGTTGATCTCCTTGAGATAGAGATTGGCGGCACCGCGCAGCACCATGTCGTCAGGCGCGCTGACCAGTTCCTTGATATCGTCGTGATCGGCGATCAGCGCCGGCAGCGCCTCGTAGCGGTTAAGGTGGCCGCTGAGCGCCGAGACGGCAAGGCGCAGCGCCGTTCCCGCCTGGGCCGAAGCTTCCTGCATATAGGCACGCGTCGCAATCGCGCTTCCATAGGTGAAGAAGGCGAAAATAACGAGCGGCACCACCAGCAGCGCCGCTATCGCACGATATCTCGAAGACAGATCCGGCTCCTCCCTTTCTGCCTTCACTCCCCAGCAAGGCATGCCCGACGGGCTCAGTTTAATGAGGCAAGCGAGGTTTTCCAAGAGCGCGCCGAAACTTGACACTCCGCAGGGGTGAATGTCCTATTGCGGCACCGCAAGGAGACCCCTTCCATGAGCGACGACCAGACGCCCGCCGACAGCAAGCTCACCAGCTCCAAGCGCCGCTGGGCGGCAGAGGGCAAGTTCCTGACCGGCCGCATCAGCCGCCCCGAGGCCGAGCGCCTGCCGCCCGGCCAGCACCTCGTCAAGAACTGGCCGGTGCTCGATCTCGGCCAGCAGCCCGTCATCTCAACCGAGAGCTGGCGGCTTGAGGTACGCGGCCTTGTCGAAACGACTCTTACCCTCACCTGGGCCGATTTCCAGGGGATCGAGCAGAGCAGCAAGATCAGCGATATCCACTGCGTCACCACCTGGTCGCGCTACGATAACAAATGGAAGGGCGTTTCGACGCGCGATCTGCTCGATCGTGCCATGCCGAGGCCGGAAGCAGCTTACGTCATGCTGACGAGCTACGACGGCTATACCACCAACCTGCCGCTTGCCGATTTCGCCGCCGAGGACGCGATCCTCGCGACCTCATGGGAAGGTCTGCCGCTGACACCAGATCACGGCGGCCCGATGCGCCTCGTCGTGCCGCATCTCTATTTCTGGAAGAGCGCCAAGTGGCTGCGCCGCATCGAGCTGATCGCTGCCGATGAGGCCGGTTTCTGGGAAAAGAACGGCTACCACATGCTTGGTGATCCGTGGCGCGAGCAGCGTTATTCCGACGATTGAGCCTTCGGCCGCAGGAAACGGCGAAGCGCCAGGACGGCAAACCCCAACAAGGCGGCAAGCCCCGCCAGTGACGCCATGCTGGCGAAATGAAGTGGTATCTTGCTCCAGCGCGGCTTGATGATATCGGCCGTGTTAAAGGCCTCGCCGCTGAACTGGCAGGTGACGAGCGCAAGCCCACGCCGCACCATATCGGCGTCGACGGCGGAGATGATTTCTCCTGCTGCAGGCGCCTCCAGCGGCATCTCCCGCATCGCCATCAGCACGGCTTTCGTTGCCGCGAGATAGGCATGGGCGCATTCGTTGAACGGACTTTCCTCGTCCGTCACGCTGCCCGGCACCCTGCCCCACAGGCAATAGGAATATTGGATCTCGGCATAGTTCAGCACGCGGCGGAACGGCTCGTTGGTATCGACTGCACGGGATGCGAGGTCGATGATCCCACGGCGATAGTCCGAAATCACTGCCATCTCGCCGTGGGAAATTTCCGGGATATCGATACCGCCATGGCTGCCGCCTGCGCTGCGAGAATGCGCGCAGGCGTCACCGGCGATGATGAGAAGCAGGCTTGCCCCAAGGAGAACACCAAGCCTGTCGTCGCGCCGGATCACCGGAAAGCTGGCCGTAGACCACTCTTGGCGCCGAGACGCCTTTCGGCCAGCGCTCCGAAAACAATACCGAGCGCTGCCCAAAGGATCGCGTGCATTCCGAGCGTGGTCGTGCGGAACCGCCAGAGCACCATCGCCGAGAAATTCTCCGGCACCTCGTTGATCGGCGGCAAGAGATAGAGAACCGCACCGATGAAGACGAGATAGGCGGAGCCGGCGATGATCGCGCCGTTCCAGAGACCGAAGCGTCCGGCAAGGCGGCGCGAAAGCGCCACCGCCGCAATCAGCGAGGCGAGCGAAACGACGATCATCAGGAAGAACAGCTCGGTCCTGACACCGATCGTATCGGGATTGCCGACCGCCGGCGGATTGGCCGGATATTTGACGGCAGGAACCAGAACGACCGCCACGAAGGCGGCAATGGCGATGACGGCCGAGGTGCCGCGCGGCGAAAGGCTGCTGAGGCGGCCGTGCACGAAAGCGAAGGCAAGCGAAAAAAGCCCGCCGACAGCAATGCTGTAGGCCATGACGCCGGTGAAAAGGCCGAGACCGGCCTGCGTGGCCCGGCTGACGATCTCAGGTTCGGCGGCTTCGCCGGCCGCCTGGGCACTCGCCTCCTCGAAGGCGATCGCCGCATCGACCAGCGGCTCGCCGAAGGTATGGGCAAAGGCAAAAATCAGGATGCCGGCAATCACGCCCGCGAGCATGCCGCGAAGCAGAAGATTTCCAACCATGTCAGTATCCCCCTAAGCATGTCGCGCAAAACTGTGCAGCGGTTTTGCGAGAACGACATGCGTAAAACAAAGACCTAAAGCGCGAGAAGCGAATCTGAAAGATCGCGATGCGCTTTAGTGGCAGGGAAAGCCGAGGAGATGGCGGGCGTCATGCACGAATTCGTGCACATACATGCCGTTGAACAGCGCCATCGCGCCTTCCTCGGTGCCGACAAAATAGAGAACGATCAGCATCAGCAGGCCGCCAAAGATCGCCCAGGGCAGGATTTCCCCTACCGGGATCGGCGCCGGTGCCGCGACAGGTGCAAAAGTAGTGTCAGACATGTATTCCTCCGGAATGACGCGTTCAGTCGAAAGAGTGTTGTGCGGCAGGGTCTGACTTCCAGCGCGAAGAAGTTTCGACACGCTGGTCACAGTGGCGCGACCGCGCCGGATTTCCACCGGCTTCCAAACCCGCAACGCCACGGTTATATCTGCACGCCGGAGAGACTGTCAACGAAACTTCACGAGCCGGCAAAGCGCCGTCCCCACCACATTGCGGAGATCGGAACGATGGTGAATACGCGCCTCACCTGGATCTGCCACGGCGCGACGGCGGCAAGCCGCAAGGCCCTGTTTCCGCTCGACGAACCGCTGGAAGACAAAGCGGTCGAGGAAGCCGGCAGGATGGCCCGCCTGCCCCACGCCGACCGTATCGTCACCAGCCCGGCTTTGCGCGCCCGCCAGACCGCTGCAGCACTCGGTCTCGAAGCCGAAATGGAACAGCGGCTTGCCGACTGCGACAATGGCCGCTGGGCCGGCAGATCGATAGCGGCGATCGGGACTGAAGAGCCGGAGAATCTCGTGGTCTGGATGAGCGATCCGGAAGCCGCCCCACACGGAGGCGAGAGCTTTCTCGGCCTGCGCAGGCGCGTCGCCGGCTGGATGGACGAGCAATCCCTGCTCGGAGGCCATGTGATCGCCGTCACCCACCCGGCCGTCATCCGGGCGGCGACCGCGCATGTGCTTGAGGCGCCGCTCCCGTCCTTCTGGCTCATCGACGTCGAGCCGCTGGCGGTCGTTCGTATGACCAGCAATGGACAGCGCTGGTCACTGCGCTTCTAGAGAATTAGATACCCCTCATACTGTCCAGCCTTACGCAAGCAAATAGCGTCATCTCTATTGAACCGGGTTTGACCGGGACTACTTCCTTGTCCCAAGGAGATGGAAGACATGACATATGATTGGAGTGGGGAGCGTACGCGGCGCCTGCGTTTGATGCGGGTTGCGACGTTCACCGTAATTCTGGTCGGTCTGGTCGTCAGCGTCCCGCTGCTGATCGTCACCGCCTGAAAAAGCGAGACAGGGCGAGCGATGCGGCAGCACGCTCGCCCTCGTTCTTCCCGCTCTCTCCCCTCGCCGTTCAACCCGACTCCCCTGTCTTCCCAGCCGCGCCGACGAACGGCCGCAGCGCAATCGCTGCCCCTGTAGCGCCGAAACAGGCTGCTTCTCCAACAATTCGCCTTCTGGTTTCAACGAACATTTCAGATTTTCGTGATACCTCGGCGCAGGGTGGAGATGGAGAAGGCAATAATGCCGGCGTTTTTCCAAAGCAGGGCCGGAAGGCAATGCGTGTCAGTCGTGGTGTTCGGAGTAACCCTCTGGATCCTCAGCACGCTGCTGCACTTCGACGACGGCCTCGTCTCCTTCATGACCGGTTTCGGCAAGTACGGAGCGAACAAGCTCATTCTTGCCCTCGGCATCGCCGGCGCCATGAGCTTCATCTATTCCGTGCTGCGCATCGCCGACCTGCGCAAGGAAATGGAGCTGCGCGCCACCGCACAGGCGAAGGCCGACTGGACAGCCACCCACGACCATCTGACCAGACTGCCGAACCGCTACGCCTTCGAGCGCAAGATCCTCTCGCGGCCGATCCTGGACGAGGAAGCCGAGATCGAGGAGTGGGCTCGCAACGTCACCATCTTCTCCGTCGATCTCGACGGTTTCAAGAAAGTCAACGATCTCGTCGGCCACAAGGGCGGCGACGTCCTGCTGATCGAGGTCGCCAAGCGTATCTGCGCAATCGGCAATGCCGATTGCGTCTATCGTTTCGGCGGCGACGAATTCATCATCGTCGCCTTCGGCCTGACGGCGCAGCGCGAGGAGCGTTTCGCCAAGCTTTTGATCCAGGCCGTCACCCGGCCGATTCACATAGACGGCTTTGCCGTCGAAGTGGGCGCCAGCGTCGGCTACGACCGCTGGGCCGAGGGAGCCGAACCGCTTGAGAATGCCGCGCACCGCGCCGACCTTGCCATGTACGAAGCAAAATCGCGCGGCCCCAACCACCATCTCGTCTTCGAAGCCTCGATGCAGGACAAGGTGGCGGAACGCGCCGCGCTGGAAACGAGGCTGCGCGCCGCGATCTCCAAGAAGGCGATCAAACCCTTCTATCAGCCGCTGATCGACCTCAAGACCGGCCAGCTCTGCGGCTTCGAGGCGCTGGCCCGGTGGATCGGCGAGGATGGCGTCAACATTCCGCCGCCCGTCTTCATCGGCATCGCCGAGGAAACCGGCATGATCACCGCTCTGTTCGAGGATCTTCTCGCCCAGGCCTGCGGCGACGCGCTCGCCTGGCCCGAGCAGGTGATGCTGTCCTTCAACGTCTCGCCGGTGCAGATGGAAGACAAGCTGCTGACCTCGCGCATCCTCAAGGTTCTCTCCGCAAGCCGGCTGCCGCCGCAGCGCCTTGAAATAGAGATCACCGAAAACGCGTTGATCCAGGACCCTGCTGTCGCCGCCCTCGTCCTCGACGAACTGCACGCGGCCGGCATTCAAATCGCGCTCGACGATTTCGGCACGGGCTATTCGAGCCTCGCCCAGCTCGCCCGCTACCGCTTCGACAAGATCAAGATCGACAAGAGCTTCACCGCCACCTGCCGCGACGACGAACGGCAGGAAAAGATCGTCCGCGCCATGCTCGGCCTCGGCAGGAGCCTGAACATCAAGACGACAGCGGAAGGTGTCGAGGACCACGGCCAGCTCGCCTTCCTGCTGCAGCTCGGCTGCGATATCGGCCAGGGCTATCTCTTCGGCAAGGCGATGCCCGCCGCCGAGGCGAGCATCTTCATTGACGATCGCAAGGCCAATCTGGCCTCCACGGCCTGACTCACCGACTGCGAGCTATGTAGCGAAAATGCCCGATCGGCGGACAAATGCCTTTCCGTCCGAAGCCCCGGCGCTAAGTTCGGCCATCGTGACGCCTCGTGCGGAGTCTCTGAAGACATGCCATCGACCGACCTCCTCCTGACCTTCAACGCCGGCTCATCGACCGTGAAGATCGGCATCTTCGCGATCGAGGGAGCCAGAGCGCGGCGTATCGGCAAGGGGGTGATCGATTTCCGCGCCGAGCCGCTTTCGCTCAATCTGACGGAAGGACCGCAGAGGTTCGAGGTGCCGTTGAAGTCAGAGGTGACGGAAGACCTGCATGACGTCATCGACGAGACCTTCGCTCTCCTCGCCGATCATTTCGACATTGCCGCCGTGCGCGCCGCCGGGCACCGCGTCGTCCATGGCGGCGACCGCTTTACGGGGCCGGTCGCGCTCGACGCCGCCGCCATCGATGCCGTCGATGCGCTGACCCCGCTTGCGCCCCTGCACCAGCCGCAGGCGCTGCGCTTCATCCGTGCGCTCAGGCATTTGAAGCCGCACCTTCTCCAGACGGCGTCCTTCGACACGGCCTTCCATGCCACACAGGATGATCTCGTCCGCCGCTTCGCCATCCCCCGGGCGCTGCACGAGGAGGGTATCAAGCGTTACGGCTTCCATGGCCTCTCCTATAAATTCATCGCCGGCGAACTCCGCCGCAGGTCGCCGCAAGCGGCAAAGGTGGTCATTGCCCATCTCGGCAGCGGCGCCAGCCTCTGCGCTTTGGACCATGGTCTCAGCCGCGATTGCAGCATGGGCTTCTCGACGCTCGACGGCATCCCGATGGCGACGCGTCCGGGCTGGCTCGATCCCGGCGTCGTCCTGCATCTGGCCTGCGAGAAGAAGCAATCCCTGGGTGAGATCGAGGACCTGCTCTATCACCGCTCCGGCCTGCTCGGCGTTTCCGGCATCAGCGCCGATAGCCGCGACCTGTTGAAGGACGACCGGCCGGAGGCACGGCAGGCAATCGACCTCTTCACATTGCGCATTGCCGGCGAAATCGGCCGCATGGCGGTCACACTCGGCGGCCTCGACGCCGTCGTCTTCACGGCCGGCATCGGCGAGCATCAGCCTGAGATCCGCGCCGGCGTGGTGAACCGGCTGTCATGGCTCGGCGTCACCATCGACGAAAAGACCAATGCTGCCAATGACTTCGCCATCAGCGCCGGGGATAGCCGCATCGCCGTCCATGTCATCGCCACCGATGAGGAGCAGGTCATCGCCGACGAGGCGATCTCCATTCTGGGCAGTGACTGATTCAGATCAACGACAGGCGGGCAGCCCCGCTCGTATTTGACGTGAACAGGTTTTCGAACGGGAGAAACCGATGGAAAAGCATGTCTCGACCGCCGCTCTGACCGACGCCGAACTCACCCTGATCGACCGCTACTGGCGGGCCGCCAACTATCTCTCGGTCGGCCAGATCTACCTGCTGGCCAATCCCCTGCTGCGCGAGCCGCTGAAGGCGGAACACATCAAGCCCCGCCTGCTCGGCCATTGGGGCACGACGCCTGGCCTCAACTTCATCTATGCGCATTTGAACCGCCTCATCCGCGCCAGCGATCTCGATATGATCTATATGTGTGGCCCCGGCCACGGCGGACCGGGCATGGTCGCCAACACCTATCTCGAAGGCACCTACAGCGAGATCTATCCCGATATTTCCGAGGATGCCGAAGGCATGCGCAAGCTCTTCCGGCAATTCTCCTTCCCCGGCGGCATCCCGAGCCATGCAGCACCCGAAACGCCGGGATCGATCCACGAAGGCGGCGAACTCGGCTACGCCCTCGTCCATGCCTATGGCGCCGCCTTCGACAATCCCGACCTCATCGTCGCCTGCGTCGTCGGCGACGGTGAGGCCGAGACCGGGCCGCTGGCCGCCAGCTGGCATTCAAACAAGTTCCTGAACCCCGCCCGCGACGGCGCCGTCCTGCCGATCCTGCACCTGAACGGCTACAAGATCGCCAACCCCACGATTCTCGGCCGCGCGAATGATGACGACCTCAGGCATCTCTTCGAAGGCTACGGCTACGAACCGTTCTTCGTCGAAGGCCATGAGCCGCGCGACATGCATCAGAAGATGGCCTCGACCCTCGACCGGATCTTCGACCGCATCGGCGAGATCCGCAGGCAGGCCCGTAACGGTGAGGCCGGGGACGGTTGCCCGCGCTGGCCGATGATCGTGCTGCGCAGCCCGAAAGGCTGGACCGGCCCCAAGGAGGTCGACGGCAAGAAGGTGGAAGGCTTCTGGCGCGCCCATCAGGTGCCGGTCTCCAACTGCCGCGAGAATGAGGCTCATCGCAAGATCCTCGAAGACTGGATGCGCGGCTATGATCCGGAAGATCTGTTCGGCGCCGACGGCCGGCTGAACCCGGAGCTGCGCGCGCTCGCCCCTGCCGGCAACCGCCGCATGGGCGCCAATCCGCATGCCAATGGCGGCTTGCTGCGCAAGGAATTGGTTGTTCCCGATATCCGCGACTATGCGGTCGATATCGGCAAGCGGGGCGGCGCCATGGTGCAGTCGACGGAGATCCTCGGCCAATACCTGCGCGACACGATGAAGCTCAACACGGAGGCTGCCAACTTCCGCATCTTCGGCCCCGACGAAACGGAATCGAACCGTCTCGGCAGCGTCTTCGAAGTCACCGAGCGCGTCTGGATGGAGGATATCGAACCCTACGACGTCAAACTCTCCCGGGACGGACGCGTCATGGAGGTGCTCTCCGAGCATCTCTGCCAGGGCTGGCTGGAAGGCTACCTGCTGACCGGCCGGCACGGCCTTTTCTCCTGCTACGAGGCCTTCATCCACATCATCGATTCCATGTTCAACCAGCACGCCAAATGGCTGAAGGTGACGCGCGAGCTCGAATGGCGAAAGCCGATCTCATCACTGAACTATCTGCTGACCTCGCATGTCTGGCGCCAGGATCATAACGGCTTCAGCCACCAGGACCCGGGCTTCATCGATCTCGTCGCCAACAAGAAGGCCGATATCGTCCGCATCTACCTGCCGCCGGACGCCAACACCCTGCTCTGGGTCGGCGACCACTGCCTTCGCACCTATGACCGCGTCAACGTCATCGTCGCCGGCAAGCAGCCGGAGCCGCAATGGCTGTCGATGGACGAGGCGGTGAAACATTGTGAGGCCGGCATCGGCATCTGGCACTGGGCAAGCAACGAGGACGACACGATCGCTCCTGATCTCGTCATGGCCTGTGCCGGCGATGTCCCGACGATGGAGACGCTCGCCGCCGTCGACCTCTTGCGCAAGGCCGTTCCGGAACTGAAGATCCGCACCGTCAACGTCGTCGATCTTCTGGCACTGCAATCCAGCGACCAGCATCCCCACGGCCTTTCCGACGAGGCCTTCGACGCGATCTTCACGTCGGACAAGCCTGTCATTTTCGCCTATCACGGCTATCCCTATCTCATTCACCGCCTGACCTATAAGCGCACCAACCACGAGAACATCCACGTCCGCGGCTTCATCGAGGAAGGCACGACGACCACACCTTTCGACATGACCGTCCTCAACCAGCTCGACCGTTTCCACCTCGCCATCGAAGCCATCGAGCGCGTACCGGGCCTGAAGGAGAAGGCAAAAGACGCGCTCGCCGCCTTCCAAGGCAAGCTCGCTGAGCATCACGACTATGTCAGGGAGCACGGCGAGGACATGCCGGAGGTGCGGAACTGGGTGTGGCCGGCAGCGTGAGGCGAAAATTTGCGCCGGCGCACCCGAACCTATGCGCCCTCGAGCCGAACCTTCTCTCTCACGCGCCAGATGCGCGGCGTTTCTCCCGCATATTTCAGGAAGAAGCGCGAGAAATAGGCGGGATCGGCAAAGCCGAGCCGAAACCCGATCTCCTGAACGCTGCCAAGCGTGAAGACCAGCTGTCGTTTCGCTTCCTCGATGAGTTTGCCGGCGATCAATTCATGCGGCGTGCTGCCGGTCATCGACCGGACGATACGCGTGAGATGCGTCGGCGAAACGCCAAGTTCTCTGGCGTAGAAGGAAGCAGGCCGATGCGATCGGAAATGCTGCTGGATGAGTTCGTTCAGCATCTCCATCCGCCTCTCATTTTCGTTTGACGGAAGCTCCTGCGCATTCCCCTCATGGGAAATGCGCGCCGTCAGCCGCAACGCCAGCCCGACATAGGCGGCCAGCACCTCGTTGCGGCCGCTGCGGCGGTTTTCGAATTCGTCGCCGAGCCGTCTCAACGTCTGCATGACATAGGCCGCCTCGGCATTGCCGGGATCGAGCGGCGTCAGATGCGGCGTCGCCAGCCATTCTCCGAGATGGCTTCGCTCGCCGGGCGGGTGGCTGAGATGAGATCTCAGCATGGTGATCACGAGGCCGTCGATATCACGTGAGAAGCGAAAACCGTGATGGAGGCCAGGGGGAACCGTGATGACCGCCGGCGGGCGGATGGCATGGCTCTTCTCGCCGAAAATCGCATCGCCCGAACCGGCCCCGATGTACAATATCTGAAAGAAGCTCTCGTGGCGGTGGAGCCGGATTTCCCATTGATGCAGGCTGCTGCGGGAGCGAATTGTTTCGCAATGCAACCAAAACTCCGGCGCTTGTCCCGTGTTTTCGCCGTAGAGCTCATAAGTAGGCACATGTCTGCTCATGGGGATCCTCCCGCGCCAATGTTCGATTAGTGCAATTTTTAGGCTGGAATGTCCATTGTTGCGGTGATGGCGGCGCGGCAAAATCTGACAAAACGCAAAAAATGTGAGGGAGGAAGCATTTGCGAACCCAGGTCGCCATTATCGGTTCGGGTCCATCCGGCCTGCTTCTCGGCCAGCTTCTGACCGAAGCCGGAATCGATAACGTCATCCTCGACCGCGTGAGCAAGACCTATATTCTCGGCCGGGTGCGCGCCGGTGTGCTGGAAGAAGGCACCGTCGGGCTGCTGGACGAGGCCAAAGCCGGAGCGAGATTGCATGCCGAAGGGCTGCCGCATGACGGCTTTTCCCTCGCCTTTGACGGGCGCGACCATCGCATCGACCTCTCCGAATTGACCGGCGGCCGGCACGTCACCGTCTACGGGCAGACCGAGGTGACGCGTGACCTGATGGAGCGGCGCGAAATGAGCGGCGCCCTATCGATCTACGATGCCGCCGATGTCGCGCCGCATGATTTCGACGGTCGCTCCCCCTTCGTGACCTATGCAAAGGACGGCGCCGCCAAGCGCATCGATTGCGATTTCATCGCCGGCTGCGACGGCTTTCATGGAGTGAGCCGCAAATCCGTTCCCGAACGGGCGATCCGAAGTTTCGAGAAGGTCTATCCCTTCGGCTGGCTGGGCCTGCTGGCCGACGTGGCGCCCGTCAGCCATGAACTGATCTACGCCAACCATCCAAGGGGCTTCGCGCTCTGTTCGATGCGCTCGGCGACGCGCAGCCGCTACTACATCCAATGCCCGCTCGACGAAAGGGCCGAGGACTGGAGCGACGAGCGCTTCTGGGACGAACTGAGACGGCGCCTGCCGGCGCATCATGCCGAGGCGCTGACGACTGCGCCCTCCTTCGAAAAATCGATCGCTCCCTTACGCTCCTTCGTCGCTGAGCCCATGCGTTTCGGCCGGCTCTTCCTTGTCGGCGATGCCGCCCATATCGTACCGCCGACCGGCGCCAAGGGGCTGAACCTTGCAGCGAGCGACGTCCATTACCTCTTCTGCGGGCTCATCGGGCATTATCGCGAAGGCTCCGATAGCGGCATTGACGGCTATTCGCAAAAGGCGCTCGCCCGCGTGTGGAAAGCCGTCCGATTTTCCTGGTGGATGACGTCGATGATGCATCGTTTCCCCGATACGGGCGATTTCGACCAAAAGATCCAGGAGGCCGAACTCGATTATCTCACACATTCCCGCGCGGCCTCGACGGCGCTCGCGGAAAACTATGTGGGATTGCCTTTCTGATGCGCGGTTGGCGTCAAATCATAATCGCACGGTGATGCATTACGGCATTTATTTCATTTTACATCACCACTTCGCATGACAAGCTGGCGCTGAAACCTCGGTAGCTAGGAAGTACGGCGCGGGAGTGCGCCAAAAGGGAGAGAGAAACATGAAGAAACTGCTTCTGGCCGCCGTTGCGGCAATCGCCATGGGCGCGAGCGCCTATGCCGACACCATCAAAGTCGGCGTCATCGGGCCGTTCTCCGGTCCGTTCGCGCTCCAGGGCAAGAACTTCAAGGCCGGCATCGACGCCTATATGGCCGTCAACGGCAACAAGGTCGGCAGCGATACGGTCGAGATCGTCTATCGCGACGTGCCGCAGGCCGATCCCGCCCAATCCAAGGCGCTGGCCCAGGAACTGATCGTCAAGGAGAAGGTCCAGTATCTCGCCGGCTTCTACTTCACGCCGGATGCCATGGCGGTGACGCCGATCCTGAAGCAGGGCAACGTGCCGATGGTTATCATGAATGCCGCGACTTCGGCGATCGTCACCAAGAGCCCGCTCGTCGTGCGCACCTCGTTTACCACCTGGCAGACCTCGACGCCGATCGCCAAGGTCGCCTTCGACGCCGGCGTCAAGAAGGTGATTTCGGTCGTCAGCGATTATGGCCCGGGCATCGATGCCGAGAACGCCTTCAAGACCGGCTTCGAAAAGGCCGGCGGTCAGGTGGTCGAGGCGATCCGCATGCCGCTTGCGACCAACGACTTCAGCCCGATCATGCAGCGCATCAAGGATTCCGGCGCGCAGGGCGTCTTCGCTTTCCTGCCGTCCGGCCCGACGACGCTCGGTTTCGTCAAGGCCTATAACGAAAACGGCCTGAAGGCGGCCGGTATCAAGTTCTTTGCGCCCGGTGATCTGACGCAGGAATCCGACCTGCCGGCGCTTGGCGATGCTGCGCTCGGCATCCAGACGACCTTCCACTATGCGGTGTCGCACGATTCCCCCGAGAACAAGGCTTTTGTCGAAGCCGCCGCCAAGGCGATCGGCAACAAGGCCGAACTCTCCTTCCCCTCCGTCAGCGCCTATGACGGCATGTATGTCATCTACAAGATGATTGAGGCGACGGGCGGCAAGCAGGATGCCGCAAAGGCTGTCGATGCGGTCAAGGGCCTGGCCTGGACGAGCCCGCGCGGCCCGGTTTCGATCGACCCGGAAAGCCGCCACATCACGCAGAACATCTATCTCCGCGAAGTCGCCAAAACCGATGACGGAACCTACATCAACAAAGAGGTCCAGACCTTCGAAAAGCAGGGCGATCCGGGCCTGGCAGCAGCCAAGTAAATATCCGAAGTCCGGTGACGCGGCGGGCTCCGCATCGAGCCCGCCGCGCCGAAGCAAGGTATTTCCATGCAGACAGTCTTCAGCATCGCCGTCGACGCCTTTGCCTATGGCATGGTGCTCTTCGTGATCTCGATCGGCCTTTCCGTGACCATGGGGCTGATGCGTGTCGTCAACCTGGCGCATGGCGCCTTCGCCATGATCGGAGGCTACATCGCTTCCTATGCCGCCCGTGACCTCGGGCTCGGTTACGCGGTCGCAGTCGTCGCGGCCGTCATCGCCACGATCATCATCGCAATTCCGCTCGAGCGTTTTCTCTACCGCCGGATCTATGGCGCGCCCGAACTGACCCAGGTGCTGATGACCATCGGCATCACCTTCTGCGTCATCGGCATCGCAAATTACGCAATGGGGCCGACGCTGAAAACCATACCGCTTGCCGGCGCCCTGCAGGGATCGGCCGATCTCGGCTTCCGCACCATTCCCGTTCACCGGCTTTTCGTTATCTTCTGCGGTCTCACCGTTGCGTTCGCCCTCTGGTTCGCGATCGAGCGAACCAGCTTCGGGGTGAAGCTGCGCGCCTCCGTCGACGATGCGGCGATGGCGGCGGCCCTCGGTGTGCGCACCGAGATCATCTACGCGGTGAGTTTCGCCATTGCCGTCGGGCTTGCCGCCTTCGGCGGCGTGGTCGGCGCCGAACTCCTGCCGGTCGAACCTTATTACGCGCTGCGCTACATGGTCACGTTCCTGGTCGTCGTCTCCGTCGGCGGCGCGGGCTCCATTCCCGGTGCACTGATCGCCTGCCTGCTGCTCGGCGCGATCGATACGACAGGACGCTATCTGATGCCGGAATTCGGCGAGTTCTTCTTCTATCTCGCCGTGATCGCCATCATCTGCGTCTTCCCACGCGGCC
This sequence comes from Rhizobium sp. BR 249, assembly GCF_047445895.1. Classification (NCBI taxonomy): domain Bacteria; kingdom Pseudomonadati; phylum Pseudomonadota; class Alphaproteobacteria; order Hyphomicrobiales; family Rhizobiaceae; genus Rhizobium; species Rhizobium sp. BR 249. The sequence goes on from NZ_JARWKX010000004.1 coordinate 41,678, forward strand.
TTGCCGGAAGGGTGAAATGAAATGACGCTGGTGATAGATAACGAAAACGCACGCCTCCGGTCTCGGCGCGGCGTCAGCGGCGATTTCGCCGGCGTGGCGGTCATCACAGCCATCGCCGCGATTGGCTATTTCGCCTTTCCCGACAATCTGGCGCTTCTGACACGGATGATCACGATCGCCCTGCTCGTGCTGTCGCTCGATCTCGTCACCGGTTATTGCGGCGTTGCAACGCTCGGCCATGCCGCCCTTTTCGGCTCCGGCGCCTATGCCGCCGGCATCCTGTCGGCGCATTACGGCATCAACGACCCGCTGCTGATGATGCTCGCCGGCATTGCAGGCGGCGCGGTTGCCGGGCTGCTCTGCGGCGCGATCATCCTGCGCGCGCATGGGCTGCCGCAGCTCGTGCTGTCGATTGCGCTCATCCACCTCTTCCACGAATTCGCCAACAAGGCCTCGTCCTGGACAGGCGGCAGCGACGGACTTTCCGGCATCGCGCCGGATCCGGTCTTCGGCCTTTTCGAATTCGATCTCTACGGCCATACCGCCTTCTTCTTCGCAATGGCGCTGCTGCTTGTCGTCTTCGTGCTGCTGCGGTTGCTGGTCCGCTCACCCTTCGGCATGCTCTGCCGCGGCATCCGGCAGGACCCGCTGCGCATTCGCGCCATGGGCGGCTCACCCAAGGCCACGCTGATCAGGATGTACGTGATCTCTGGCGCCGTTGCCGGCGTCGGCGGCGCCCTGAATGCGATCTCGACCCAGGTCGTCGGCCTCGACAGCCTGTCCTTCACGCAATCGGCCGAAGCGCTTGTCATGCTCGTGCTCGGTGGCACCGGTTCCCTCTTCGGCGCGCTTTCCGGCACCGTCGTCTTCATGCTCTTCGAGGATTACGTCTCGGCAGCCAATCCCTTCCATTGGCTGACCATGGTCGGCGCGCTGCTGATCGCCGTCGTGCTCTTTGCACCGAAAGGCCTCTACGGAACGGCCGCCGCCTTCCTCAGCCGCCGGAAGGAGGCGCGCGCATGAGCCCCGTCTTCGAAGTCGCCAATCTCAGGAAAGCCTTCGGCGGCTTGGCCGTCACCAGTGATGTCTCGCTCGCCATGTCGCCAGGCGACCGCATTGCACTGATCGGCCCGAACGGCGCCGGCAAGACCACCTTCGTCAATCTCGTCACCGGCAATCTCTCACCAGACTCCGGCGAGGTTCGCCTCGGCGGCGAGGCGGTGACGAAGGTCGATGCGATCGGCAGGGTCAAGCGCGGCCTCGTCCGCTCCTTTCAGGTAACCCGGCTTTTCCAGGACATGACGCCCGCCGAACATGTCGGGCTCGCCGTGCTCCAGCGCGACGGAAAGACCCGCAGGATGTTCGGGAATTTCCTCGCCATGCCCGGCGTCATGACGGAGGTCGACGATCTCCTCGGAAAACTCGGGCTTGCCTCGCTGATGCATCGCAAGGTCAGCGAAATCGCCTATGGCCAGCAGCGGCTTCTCGAAATCGCGGTGGCACTGGCGCTGAGGCCGAAGGTGCTGCTGCTGGACGAGCCGGCGGCGGGCGTGCCACAGAGCGATACCGGCCGCATCGAGCAGGCGCTTGCCGATCTGCCCGCCGATCTCGCCGTCCTGATGATCGAACACGACATGGACCTCGTCTTCCGTTTCGCCAAACGCGTCATCGTGCTGGCGGCAGGCGCGATCATCTTCGATGGCCTGCCTGAAGACGTCACCAAGGATGCGCGTGTGCGCGAGGCCTATCTCGGGAGCTATGCCAATGCCAGCCATATCGCTTGAGGTCGAAAATCTCTCGGCAGGATATGGGCCGACACGCGTGCTGGAAGGCGTTTCCTTCTCCGTGCCGGCAGGCGCGCGGCTCGCCGTGCTCGGCCGCAACGGCATGGGCAAGACCACGCTGCTGGCAACGCTTGCCGGACAGACCAGGCGATATGACGGCCATATTCGCCTCGGCGGGTCGGATGTCACCGCGGCGCCAAGTGCTGCACGGGCGCATAAGGGCCTCGGATATGTTCCGCAGACGCGCTGCATCTTTCCGACGCTGACGGTCGAGGAAAACCTGTTCGTCGGATTGAAGGCGCGGCCGAAAACGGCACTTGAGGAAGCCTATGCCATGTTCCCGCGCCTGAAAGAGCGCCGCCGCAATCTCGGCAGCCAACTCTCCGGCGGCGAGCAGCAGATGCTCTCCACCGCCCGCACCATTCTCGGCCGCCCGTCGGTTCTGCTCCTCGACGAACCGCTGGAGGGCCTTGCACCCGTCATTTGCGAGGAGCTGATGGCCGCCTTCGCCGAACTCGCCAAATCAGGCGACATGACCATCCTCCTCGTCGAACAGCGCATCCAAAGCGCCCTCGACTTCGCCGATCAGGTCATCATTCTCGAACGCGGCAAGCTGGCCTGGGCGGGAACGCCGGCGGACCTATCCAGGGATCACGAAGCGGTAGAAAGCTTGCTCGGAGTGGGCGGCCTGCATTGAAGCAATCAATGCAGTATATCGTCATGATCACGTCATCATTATTCTGGCATTGTTACGCCGCCCGAAAGATTTCTTCCGGCAGAAATTGATAGAACGCCTGCAGAAAAAGAAATACCCCGCGCGCCGAAACAGCATCAGCGTAAGACAGGGCATAAATCTTTCTTGCCAAGGGAATAGACGCCGACATCGATGCCTCTATTGGAATATTTGAGCTGCAGACAAATTGCGCCTGTTGGATTTGACAGGCTGAATTGATCTGACACTCCGTCAAATTTCGTTGCCAAGCACCCGATAGAGTTGCATATTCGAACAGATATTTCAGACGGGAGGTAGAAATGGCAAACCACAAGCCGGTCGCAGGTGACGTATACCAGCCTATTTTCGACGTCGACAACCCGATCGACGGCAACATCCTGGACAGCACCAGTTCCACAGATGCCGACGGAGATCTTGTGCGTCTCAACTTCGTGAACGGACAGCGAATTCCGCAACCGGCCAATCCGGATGGACCGGCCACGACGACGACGATCGAGGGAAAATACGGCACGCTGACCGTCTATTCCAACGGCAACTACACCTATGAACTCGATCACTCCAATCCGGTGGTATCAGCGCTCGGCCCGGGAGATCAACTCGTCGACCAGTTCAATTTCAAGATCTCGGACGGCAAAGGCGCCACCGACTTCGGCTTGCTCAATATCGCGGTCGACCTGCCGGAACGCGGCGACGTCTTCGTCAATTTCGAGGATGTCGGCAAATACGACTTCCCCACCGGCTACAAAGGCTTCGATTGGGGCGCCTGGCACGATGGTGACGACGCAACGGTACACAAGGAAGCCGACGGCAACCATTATCTGTCAGGCGGCGTGTTCTGGACGCCCATCCAGGCCGCCGATGGCGGCACCTTCCAGATCGAACAATTCAGCGTGGCAAACGGCACATCGGACTATGACAACGTCCTGACGATCGAAGGCCGCCTAAATGGCGATACCGTATTCTTGGTCACGGTCAACGTCACCGCCGACAATATCCATGACCCGCAAGTGATCGATCTCAGCGCCTACGGCTCGATCGATTATCTCATACTCGACACCGAACCCGTCATCACAGAAACGAGCGGTCCTGACTATTACGGCGCGCAATACGACAATTTTCATTTCATTGTTTGAGGGATTGGGCGAGCGGCGCGGGGGATCTCCCCGCGCTGGAAGGCGGGATTGGCGATTGGCGGATTCTGTTCACGGAAGACGGACAAGTGATCTCCATTATTAAGGTCGCCCCGCGAGGTAGTGCTTATGAATAAGCGAAATAGCTTCATGAACGCTCAGTTCATCACCACCGCATCCGGAGAACGGATGGCAGTTCGCCGAGAACGATTATCGCCGGCTTCTCGACAACTTGGAAGACGCTCTCGATGGGATCGCCGTAGCTTCCTTCCGGGAGAAACTTGCGTCCGGCCAGGAAGAGCTTGTCCCGGGCGAATTCGCAAACCGGCTGATCGACGGAGAAAACCCGAGCAAGGTGTGGCGCGAATATCGTGGGATGACATCCCGCGACTTGGCCGCAAAGGCTGATATCAGCCCCGGCTTTCTTTCGCAGATTGAGAACGGCGCACGCGATGACAGCTTCGAAACGATCAGAAGATTGCCGCTGCCCTGAATGTGGCCTTAGAGCATGTCGCGCAAAAGTGTGCAGCGGTTTTGCGGCAAAGACATGCGCAAACCAAAGACTTAAAGCGTGGCAAGCGAATCTGAAAGATCGCGACACGCTTTAGACGACCTCGCATAGCGACAACGCCTGCATCGGGCAACCGAGAGCCAAGCTACTACTATCCATCTGTTTTATAAGAAAGAATGGTAGCGGAGGAGGGATTTGAACCCCCGACACAAGGATTATGATTCCTCTGCTCTGACCTACTGAGCTACTCCGCCACTGGTCAAACGATACCTGCTCGCGAAGCGCTGCGGGCTCGTGGGATGAGCGGCTTATAAGGTGCGGCTCGGCTTTGTGTCAAGCGCATGATGGAGAAAAACGGTGGGCCTTTGTCGCCCGCCCGCTCCTACCGGTTTCAGGCGGCGACGGGGCCGGCCAGCAGGGCCTTGAGTGAAGCCTCGGCCGAAGGTTCGCGCTCGGAGCGCTCGATGAAACCGCCGCCGAAGACGCGGGCGTCGTCACCGGGCGCGGAATAAAGCGCACAGGCCTGGCCGGGCGCAATGCCCGCCTCGCCGACCGTCAGGTCGACATGGATGCCGGTCGTATCGACGTGCAGCACGGCGGGCGCCGGCGCCCGCGTCGAGCGGACCTTGGCGTAGCAGGCGAAGCCTTCGCCGGACGCGGCTTCCGCAAGCGTCTCGTCGCCCAGCCAGTTGACGTCGCGCAGATAGACGCGGTGCGTTTCCAGCGCCTCCTTCGGCCCGACGATGACGCGGCGCGAGCGGGCATCGAGATAGACGACATAGAGCGGCTCGCCGGTGGCGATGCCGATGCCGCGGCGCTGGCCGATCGTGAAGTGCAGGATACCTTCGTGGGTTCCGAGCACGCGGCCGTCGAGATGGACGATCTCGCCGGCGAGCGCCGCATTCGGCTTCAGCTTGGTGATGATGTCGGAATATTTGCCCTGCGGCACGAAGCAGATGTCCTGGCTGTCGGCCTTCTTGGCGACGACGAGGCCCATCTCTTCGGCGAGCCTGCGGGTCTCGGCCTTCGGCAGGCCGCCCAGGGGAAAGCGGAGATAGTCGATCTGTTCCTGCGTCGTGGCGAAGAGGAAATAGCTCTGGTCGCGGTCGGCGTCAGCAGGCCGGAAAAGCGCCCGGCGGCCGGGCTTCTCAGCCGAAGGGTTCGGCCGCGAGCGGATATAATGGCCGGTCGCCAGCGCATCGGCGCCGAGTTCCTTGGCTGTCGCCAGGAGATCGGCAAACTTGACGGTCTGGTTGCAGGAAACGCAGGGGATCGGCGTTTCGCCCGCCACATAGCTTTCGGCGAAGGGATTAATCACCGTTTCGCGGAAGCGCTTTTCGTAATCGAGCACGTAATGCGGAATGCCGAGCGTCTCGCAGACGCGGCGCGCATCGTCGATATCCTGGCCCGCGCAGCAGGAACCGGCGCGGTGAACGGCCGCTCCGTGGTCGTAAAGCTGCAGCGTGATGCCGAGCACATCGTAACCCTGCTGTTTGAGAAGGCCGGCAACGACGGATGAATCGACGCCGCCCGACATGGCGACGACGACACGGGTCTCTTCCGGCTTCTTGTCAAAATCCAGTGTGTTCAACGATAGTGCCAATTCTGCGCTGTTTCGATCCGCCGTTCTGACTTCGGAATGTGGCGGATTTCCTGCATTTCCGGCGGGATCGGCCGCCAGCTTTCATGGGCGACGGATATAGAAATTATTGCGCCCGCGCGCAAGTGCCGGCGTTTCGGTTGGAGTTGCCGGCGTCATACGCCGCTCATGCATTGCAGCTATTCGCAATCGGTCTTTGCCAGCCCGCATTTCGTCGCGTAGATGAACTGACCCACCTTTAGAAGATTCGAATACATGACAACCGCCTCAACCACGCTTCGCGGCGTCCTTGTCGCATTTGTCGGCTATGCCGTCTTTGCCTTCAGCGATGCATCCATCAAAGCCCTGCACGGCGCCGTTCCCTCCTTCCAGATCGCCTTCACCGGCGCGGTGCTCAGCCTGTCGGCCCTTCCCTTCATCAAGGGGCCAGGCGATTCATGGCTCGACATATTCGCAACGACGAACCGGCCGCTCTGGATGGCGCGATTTGCCGCCGGCGCCACCGGCTCGATCGCTTCCATCATCGCCTTCACCAAGCTGCCGATGGCCGAGGCCTTCTGCCTGCTGTTCCTGCTGCCGTCGGTCGTCACCATCCTTTCGGTGATCTTCCTGAAGGAGGATGTGCGCTGGCAGCGCTGGGCTGCCGTCATCGTCGGCTTCCTCGGTGTGCTGGTCGTTCTCCGGCCGGGCTTCCGCGAACTGTCCGCCGGCCATCTGGCGGCAACCATCGGCGCTGTCTCCGCCGCCGTCGCCATCGTCATCCTGCGCGCGCTCGGCCCGGCAGAGAAGCGCCTGTCGCTCTATGGCGCGTCCCTGCTCGGCACGCTTATCGTCAGCGGCGTTCTCATGCTCTCCGAGATCGTCGTGCCGAGCCCGCAGCAATGGGTCTTTCTTGCAGGCTACGGATTGCTCGGCGCTGCGGGAAACGTGATGCTGATGACGGCCGCGCGGCTCGCCCCGGCAACGCTCGTAGCGACACCGCAATACAGCCAGATGATCTGGGCCATCGGCTTCGGCTACCTCTTCTTCAACGATCGTGTCGACCTGCCGATGGCGGTCGGCATCGTGCTCATCATCTGCTCCGGCCTGCTGACGCTGATCCGCGAGCGCAAGCGCCACGTACCCTTGCCCGCAGCCGTGGCCTCCGGCGACGCGCAATCGCCGCTCGCCACGACGCCGGCCGAAGGCGATGCGCAGGCACCCGCGCGATAGGCTTATTGCCCCTGACGTCGATTTTGCGCCGGTGTTCGTTATCAGGCCTCCTGCGCCCTGGGATTAATCCGATCTTACTAAAATAATTGATGCGCCATGGAACGATTCCTTCGATCATGCGTTGCAGGGACATAAATGCCGCAATCGAATTGCTGAGGAGGGTTTCATGGGCAGGTTCGGCACGACGACGGAGTACAGCAGAATCAAACATTGGATCGAAGAGCGCGGCGGCCATCCCGTGCGCATCAAGAACGCGAGCGACAGCGAAACGGTCCGCGTCGATTTCTCTCCGGAAACGCAGGAGGATATTTCCTGGGACGAATTCTTCCAGGGCCTCGACGGCAGCAGGCTCGCCTTCCTTCACCGCACGAAGGCTGAGGACGAAAGAGCTCGCTTCGGCAAGCTCGTCCGCCGGAAACGCTTGCCTCACTGAAATTCATTCCGTTCCTGACGCAGAAAACCCGGCGCATTTCCCGCGCCGGGTTTTCAGTATTTCCTTGGGAGGGAAACTTGGAGCATGTCGCGCAAAAGTGTGCAGCGTTTTTGCGATAACGACATGCGTAAAAACAAAGACCTAAAGCGCGAGGAGCGAATCTGAAAGATCGCGACGCGCTTTAGTCGATGTTGAAGGTCAGCAGCTTTGCCTGGCGGATCGCCTGGTGCGCCGTCAGCTGTGCCAGCACAGTGTCATCCACCTCGCCGTCGACATAGAGCAGCGCGATGGCGTCCCCGCCCTGCTTGTCGCGGCCGAGCTGGAAGTTGGCGATGTTGACGGCGGCAGTACCGAGCGTCGTGCCGATGAAGCCGATCATGCCGGGAACGTCGGTATTGGTGATGTAGATCATGTGCGAGCCGACATCGGCATCAAGGTTGATGCCCTTGATCTGGATGAAGCGTGGCTTGCCGTCCGAGAACACCGTGCCGGCAACCGAGCGCGTCATGCTTTCCGTCGTCACCGTCAGCTTGATATAGCCGTCGAAGACGCCCGTCTTGTCGCGCTTGACCTCGGAGAGCACGATACCCTTTTCCTTGATCATGATCGGCGCCGAAACCATGTTGACGTCGGCGACCTGCGGGCGGATGAGGCCGGCGAGCACCGCGCTCGTCAGCGCCCGCGTGTTCATGCCGGCGGTGATGCCGTCATAGAGGATTTCGATTTCCTTGATCGGCTCTTCCGTGACCTGGCCGACGAAGGCGCCGAGAACGTCGGCAAGACGGATGAAGGGCTTCAGGATCGGCGCTTCCTCAGCCGTGATCGACGGCATGTTGATGGCGTTGGAAACGGCACCCTTGACGAGGTAGTCCGACATCTGTTCGGCCACCTGCAGAGCGACGTTTTCCTGTGCTTCGGTCGTCGAAGCGCCGAGATGCGGCGTGCAGACGACGTTCGGCAGGCCGAAGAGCGGGCTTTCCTTGGCGGGCTCGACTTCGAAGACGTCGAAAGCGGCGCCGGCGACATGACCGGACTTGATGGCTTCGGCAAGGGCCGCTTCATCGACGAGACCGCCGCGGGCGCAGTTGATGATGCGCACGCCGGGCTTGGTCTTCGCCAACGCTTCCTTGTTGAGGATGCCGCGCGTCTTGTCGGTCATCGGCACATGCAAAGTGATGAAATCGGCGCGGGCGAAAAGCTCGTCCAGCTCGACCTTGGTGACGCCCATCTCCTCGGCGCGCTCCTTGGAGAGGAAGGGATCGTAGGCGACGACATGCATCTTGAGGCCGATGGCGCGGGCGCAGACGATCGAGCCGATATTGCCGGCGCCGATGACGCCGAGCGTCTTGCCGGTGATTTCGACGCCCATGAATTTCGACTTCTCCCACTTGCCAGCCTGCGTCGAGGTATCGGCGGCCGGAAGCTGGCGGGCGACGGCGAACATCAGCGCGATCGCATGTTCGGCCGTGGTGATCGAATTGCCGAAGGGCGTGTTCATGACGATGATGCCGCGGCGCGAAGCGGCCGGGATATCGACATTGTCGACGCCGATGCCGGCGCGGCCGACGACCTTGAGGTTCTTCGCCCCTTCGATGATCTTTTCCGTCACCTTGGTGGCGGAGCGGATGGCGAGGCCATCATACTTGCCGATGACTTCGAGCAGACGGTCCTTGTCCTTGCCGAGCTGCGGTTCGAAATCGACTTCGACGCCGCGGTCGCGGAAGATTTGGACGGCGGTTTCCGACAATTCGTCGGATACGAGAACGCGAGGTGCCATTGTGGCCTCCTTCAAAAGTGTTCAGCGATGAATAAAAATGGGATGCTGGGCTCCGCCCTCAGGCGGAGCCGGATGCGATCACGTCAGGCGGCGGCCTGAGCGAGCTGCGCCTTCTGCGTTTCGAAGGCCCAGGAAAGCCAGGGCATCAGCTTCTGCATGTCGGACGCCTCGATCGTGGCGCCGGCCCAGATGCGCAAGCCCGACGGCGCGTCGCGGTAGTGGCCGACGTCGTAAGCAACGCCTTCCTTTTCCAGGAGGCCGACCAGGCCCTTGGCGAAATTCGCCTGGCCGTCTTCGTCGAGCGCCGCGATATCCTTGTCCACGATCTTCAGGCAGACGGAGGTATTGGAGGCCGTTTCCGCCTTGACGGCGAGATTGGCGATCCAGTCGTTTGCCGCGACGAAATCGTGGATGACCTTGGCATTGGCATCGGCGCGCGCGATCAGCGCCTTGAGGCCGCCGAGCTCCTTGGCCCAGACAAGCGCATCGATATAATCCTCGACGCAGAGCATCGACGGCGTGTTGATCGTTTCGCCCTGGAAGATGCCTTCCGTCAGCTTGCCGCCCGAGGTCATGCGGAAGATCTTCGGCAACGGCCAGGCCGGCGTATAGGTGGTGAGACGCTCGACGGCGCGCGGCGAAAGGATGATGACGCCATGCGCGCCCTCGCCGCCCAGAACCTTCTGCCAGGAGAAGGTGACGACATCGAGCTTGGCGAAATCGAGTTCCTGCGCGAAAGCGGCCGAGGTGGCGTCGCAGATCGTCAGGCCCTTGCGGTCGGCTGGGATGAAATCGCCGTTCGGCACGCGCACGCCCGAGGTGGTCCCGTTCCAGGTGAAGACGACGTCGCGGTCGAAATCGACGGCGGAAAGATCGGGAAGCTCGCCGTAACCGGCTTCGAGCTTGCGCACATCCTTGAGCTTCAGCTGCTTGACGACATCAGTCACCCAGCCTGCGCCGAAGCTTTCCCAGGCGAGCATGTCGACGCCGCGTTCGCCGAGCAGCGACCAAAGCGCCATTTCGACGGCGCCGGTGTCGGACGCCGGAACGATGCCGATGCGGTAATCCGCCGGCACTTCGAGAATTTCACGGGTAAGGTCGATGGCCTGCTTGAGCTTGGCCTTGCCGACCTTCGCGCGGTGCGAACGGCCGAGAGCCGCGTCGGAAAGGGCTTCGAGCGACCAACCGGGGCGCTTCGAGCAAGGGCCAGAAGAAAAATGAGTATTGTGCGGACGGATGTCCGGCTTTGCGGTCTTCGCCATGATGCTATCCTCTCAGATAGAAAGCCCTTCGTTGGGGAAGGGTGTCCCGCCGCCGTGTGTATGGATCGGAGGCTTCACAGTCAAGATCGAAATGTCGCAAGAGGAGGATATTTTGACGCAGAGAGGTCGTCAAAATGAAAAAAGCCGTCCGGAGGTCGGACGGCTTTCTGATGCAAGAGATTGGATTTACTTGTAGACCGGCTGCTGCAGCGGGATTTCCGGCGGCGGTTCGTAGCTCGCCTGGGCGCATCCGCCGAAGAGGTAGCGGCCACCGACGCGGACTTCATGGGCGCTGAGGCCCTTGTCGCGGCCCGGACCGCCATTTTCGGCATAGCCGAACATGTTGCCGCCATCGATATGCAGGTATCGGTAGCCGACATCGGCCTTGAAGTTGCAGGTGACGTCGACCGACGCGCCGGCCATGAGGGCGTAGGTGAAGCGCCAGTTGCCCTTGCCGCCATGGGTGACCTCGTCGTCGCAGAAGCTGCCGTCATCGGCGCAGGCGACGTTGCGCAGGTTCTTCCATTTCACGTAGGAACCGCCGATACCGGCGCCGACATAAGGCGTCACGTAGCCGTAAGTGCCAAGGTCGACATAGGCGTTGGCAAGCAGCGTGTAAGCGGTCAGCGAAGAGCGGTCGCTCGAGGTGCAATCCACCAGCGGGAAGCCGCACTGCCCGACCGTCGAGCCGCGGAAATCAGCCTGCGTGAGATAGTCGAAAGTCAGATCGGTGCGCAGATAGCTGTTGATCTGATAACCGACACCGCCGCCGATGGTCCATGCGTCGTCGAGGTCGGCATCGTCGAAATCGACTTCCGTGGCGTTGCTGCCCTGGAAATAGCGCGCGCCGCGCAGATCGGTGAAGGCATAACCGACATCGCCGCGCAGATACCAGCCGGTCGCTTCGGTAACCGCCACCTCGGGCGGCTGTTCAGGGATGGGTTCGGCAGGAGCGAGATCCGCGGAATAGGCGTTTGTCGCTATCAACAATGCGGCGAGGATGCCGGACAAGCTTCTCTTCATGGATTTCACTCCAAAATCCGGTTGCGTCGGCAGGCTCAGTCGCTGCCAATCTGATACGCTTTGCATGGATAATGAATTGAAAACGTTAAAAGCTGCTTAACCACGATTATTTACTGTATTTGGCAGATATTCCTGAAGGAAAAACTAGAGCATGTCGCGCAAAAGCGTGCGGCGATTTTGCGATAACGACATGCTTAAAAACAAAGACCTAAAGCGCAAGGAGCGAATCTGAAAGATCGCGACGCGCTTTAGGATCGTATCGATAAGAATTCGGTCTGCAGCGACCATATGCTCTGGCTGAACCAATCCGCATAACGAAAAAGCCGGTGCTTGTGCACCGGCTTTCGATAATCTGCCCTCGCTGGGATCAGGCGGCGGTGCGAACGTTCGAGATCGTGCCGATCAGCTCGTTGACGATGCGCTCGATCTGGGCGCGGTCGTCGCCCTCGGCCATCACACGGATCAGCGGTTCGGTGCCTGAGGGGCGGATGACGAGGCGGCCGTTCCTGGCGAGCTCGGCCTCGGCGTCGGCGATCGCCTTCTGCACCTGGATATCCTCCAGCGGCTTGCCGCCGCTGATGCGGACATTGCGCAGGAGCTGCGGCACCGGCTCGAATCGGCGGCAGACCTCGCTGACGGTGCGCCCCGTGCGCTTGACCGCGGCAAGGATCTGCAGCGCGGCAACCAGGCCGTCGCCCGTCGTGCCGTAATCCGAGAGCACGATATGGCCGGACTGCTCGCCGCCGACATTGTAATTGTGCTGGCGCATATGCTCGACGACATAGCGGTCGCCGACCTTGGTGCGGGCAAGCGCCATGCCGCGATCGTCGAGGAAGCGCTCGAGACCGAGGTTGGACATCACGGTGGCAACGATGCCGTTGCCGCGCAGCTGCTGGCTCTCGGCCCAGCTCTCGGCGATGACGGCCATCAGCTGGTCGCCATCGACGATCGAACCGTTCTCGTCGATGATGATGACGCGGTCGGCATCACCGTCGAGCGCGATGCCGATATCGGCGCGGACCTCGTCGACCTTCTTCTGCAGCGCGACGGGGCTGGTGGAGCCGCAATTGAGATTGATGTTGGTGCCGTTCGGCTCGTTGCCGATGGTGACGACGTCGGCGCCAAGCTCCCAGAGCACGGCGGGCGCCACTTTGTAGGCAGCACCGTTAGCGCAGTCGATCGCAATCCTCAGGCCCTGCAGCGTCACGTCGCGCGGCAGCGTGCGCTTGGCATGTTCGATATAGCGGTCGTGAACGCCGTCGACGCGCTTGGCGCGGCCGATGTCGTCGGATTTGGCAAGCTGCGCGTTGAGGTCTTTTTCGAGCAGATCTTCGATCTCCGCCTCGATATCGTCGGACAGCTTGTAACCATCGGGGCCGAAGAGCTTGATGCCGTTATCCTCGTAAGGATTGTGCGAAGCGGAGATCATCACGCCGATATCGCAGCGCAGCGAGCGCGTCAGCATGGCGACGGCAGGCGTCGGGATCGGGCCGAGAATGAAGGCATCGAGGCCCGCGGCCGTGAAGCCCGCAACCATGGCGTTCTCGAGCATATAACCGGAAAGGCGCGTATCCTTGCCGATGACGACGCGATGGCGATGGTTGCCGCGGCGGAAGATCGTGCCGGCGGCAATACCGACCCGCATCGCGAGATCCGGCGTCATCGGGAAGACATTGGACTGGCCACGAATGCCGTCGGTCCCGAAATAGCGTCTTTTCATCTGCACTCCTAAGCTTTCCGCGCGCCATTCAAGGCTGCGCATCGTTCCAAGCGATCTGGTCCCACCGGTCTGTCGTCAGTCCGGGAACCTTTGAATCACACTTGCTTCCATTCATCGGGATGCCACAAAACATGAGCATCAGCACGTAAATTACCGAGAAAAATGATTATATCCCGTTACCAATGAAAAAGGCCGGCTTTCCCTCGCGGGAAAGCCGGCCTTTTTCGGAGTGATGCTGGCCGCTCAATGCGGCTGCGGTTCGAGGCCGCCTTCGGGCTCGTCGCCCTTGGTGGCGGGCCGCGCGCCGGCCTTCGGAACGGCCGAGCCACGGCTCGGCGGAGAATCGTCGCCGAGATCACGCGACGGCTTCTCGCCGCGGATCAGCGCCTTGATCTCATCGCCGGTCAGCGTTTCGTATTCGAGCAGGCCCTCGGCAAGAGCGACGAATTCGTCGTGCTTTTCCGTCAGGATCGTGCGGGCCTGAGTATAGGCTTCGTCGATCAGGCGGCGCACTTCATTGTCGATCTTCTGCGCGGTCGCCTCCGAAACGTTCTTCGACTGCGAAACCGAGTGGCCGAGGAAGACTTCCTGCTGGTTTTCGCCGTAGGCGACCTGACCGAGCTGATCGGAAAAGCCCCATTGCGTGACCATGGCGCGGGCAAGCTTGGTGGCCTGCTCGATGTCGGACGAGGCGCCCGAAGTGATGTTCTCCTTGCCGAACGTCAGCTCTTCGGCAACGCGGCCGCCCATCATGATGCAGAGGCGCGAAACCATCCACTTGTAGCTCATCGAGTAGCGGTCGCCCTCAGGCAACTGCATGACCATGCCGAGCGCACGGCCGCGCGGAATGATCGTCGCCTTGTGCAACGGATCGGCGACGGCGACATTGAGCGCGGTGATGGCGTGGCCGGCTTCATGGTAAGCGGTGAGCTTCTTCTCCGCTTCGGTCATCGCCGAAGAGCGGCGCTCGGCGCCCATCATGATCTTGTCCTTGGCGTCCTCGAATTCCTGCATGGTGACGACACGCTTGTTGCGGCGTGCGGCCATGAGGGCCGCTTCGTTGACGAGGTTCATCAGGTCGGCGCCGGAGAAACCGGGCGTACCGCGGGCGAGAACCTTGAGATCGACATTCGGCGCCAGCGGAACGTTGCGGGCATGCACCTTGAGGATGCGCTCGCGGCCGACGATATCCGGGTTCGGCACCACGACCTGACGGTCGAAACGGCCGGGACGCAGCAGCGCCGGGTCGAGAACGTCGGGACGGTTGGTGGCGGCGATCAGGATCACGCCCTCATTCGCCTCGAAGCCGTCCATTTCCACCAGCAACTGGTTCAGCGTCTGCTCACGTTCGTCGTTGCCGCCGCCGAGACCGGCGCCGCGATGGCGGCCGACAGCGTCGATTTCGTCGATGAAGATGATGCAGGGCGCATTCTTCTTCGCCTGTTCGAACATGTCACGCACGCGGCTTGCGCCGACGCCGACGAACATTTCGACGAAGTCGGAACCGGAAATGGTGAAGAACGGCACATTGGCTTCGCCGGCGACCGAGCGGGCGAGCAGCGTCTTGCCGGTGCCGGGAGGACCGACGAGCAGCACGCCGCGCGGGATCTTGCCGCCGAGACGCTGGAATTTCTGCGGATCACGCAGGAATTCGACGATTTCTTCGAGATCCTGCTTGGCCTCATCGACGCCTGCGACGTCTTCAAAGGTCACGCGGCCATGCGCTTCGGTCAGGAGCTTGGCTTTTGACTTGCCGAAGCCCATCGCGCCGCGCGAACCACCCTGCATCTGCCGCATGAAGAACAGCCAGACGCCGAGAATCAGAAGCATCGGCAGCAGCGTGCCGAGATAGCTCAAAAAACCCGAAGAACCGTCCGTTTCCGGACGGGCTGAAACCAGAACATTCTTCTGCTGCAGGCGATCGAGCAGACTGTCGTCGATGACAGGCGAATAGGTCTGGAAGGTGCTGCCGTTTTCAACATAGTTTCCGGACACACGGTTGCCCGTGACCACGACTTCCTTCACCCGGCCCGCATCGACCTCACGCAGAAACTGCGAATAAGGGATTTCGCGGGAGCCCGTCTGCGCCGGCGCCGTCTGAAACATACTGAAAAGGGCGATCAGCAGAAGCGCTATGATTGCCCACAAGGCGAAATTACGTAAGTTAGGGTTCATCGAACTCCCCAGCACTGGAACAGCCGCCTCATGGCGACCGTCTTATTTGGTTCTAACATAGGGTTGCGCCGTGCGATTGCCAAGGCGACACCCCAGGTCAGATGGTTTTTCCGTCAATACTTCTTAAAGGCAGCCCCGCATAGGGCGCCGTTGCGAAAACCGCCGAAAGCCTGTCGGCAAAGATGAAATCAAATCGTGTCAAAAAGCGGTCGAAGGGTGCGAAATACGGCGTCAGATCGATCGAGCGGGAGGATTCCGGAGCCAAATAGGCTCCTTCTGAGGATAAGGCGGGCGCCGAGGCGATTGCGCGCTTCCATGCTGCTTTGGGAAGGTGCTGCATACTCTCCCTCATTCCTGTGCTCGTCACAGGAATCCAGCCACCGCGCGTCTGCGCGATGACCGACTCAACGAAGCGCAAAGTGCCTTTTGCGCCCAAGGACTTGGGCGCGCTGGATTCCTGTGACAAGCACAGGAATGAGGGAGCGCGTGGAGTAGCGGCCTCGGCCTCTATCGACGTGGTCAACCCATTCCACACATAAAACCTCCCATCCCAAACCCCAGCCTCTCCCGGCCTCAACACCAGAGGCAATATCCCCCGGCTCTCCCGCGCCAGATAAAGCCCGTCACGCCGCAGATCGAACACCACCCTGCCGGCGGTCATTCGCCCCGGCTTACCGCCGGCGGCAAATGCCAGAATCCGTTCCATCTGTCCTCTGCCCGGCACGAATGGCTGGCCGCCGAAGACGGCCGTCAGACGGCCGAGCGCGTAATCGAGCACTGCACGATCCTCACGCAACCCATCAGGCGCTACCTGCCCAAGCAGGCCGCCATGAAGCATGAAATGACGATCCAGCCAATCGGCGGCTCGGGACGACAGGGCCAGCCGCTCCTCCCAGGTGGCGCGAATATCCGTCTCCGCTGCCGCATCGGCAGGTGGCTGCCGGCGAACCCGAACGCGCTCGTACTTCTCATCCTCGTTGCTTGGGTCGTCGATCCAACCCACGCCCCGCTCCCGCAGGAAAGCGCGGATATACGCTCGGGTGGAGAAAAGAAGCGGCCGTAAAATCCAGAATCGCCGGTCGAAGAGCACGGCGTCGGCGATACCGGATGAAACCTGCTCCGTTCGCATCCCGCGCATCTCAAGTGTTTCGCGCTGGTCGTCGAAAGTATGGCCGGTGACGATGAGATCGGCGCCGAGCGCTTCCGCCGCCTCGGCCAGAAGTCCGTAGCGGGCTTCGCGGGCAGCTGCCATGATTCCGGTCTTCGGCTTTTCGCCCTGCCAGATCCTGACGGAATGGGGAATGCCGAGCGACGCGCAAAGGGCTGCGATCTCTCGCGCCTCCTCTGCGGAGCCGGCGCGCAACGCGTGGTCGACGGTCGCGGCGCATAGGGAAATTTCGGGATTGGATGCGGCCTTCACGGCTTCATCGAGAAGGAGAAGCAGGCCGGTGGAATCGCTGCCGCCCGATACCGCGACGAGAATGCGCGCGGGGCGTCGAAGCGAGAAGAGAAACTGGCGGATCGCCAGCCGAGGCAATGACGTGCCGTCCGCAGACATGGCGGAAAGCCTTAGCAGGAGAGGCGCTTCTGTTCGCTCGCAACCTTGCTTATGACGGCGCGTGAAGCCTTCGGATAACGCTTCGAGACTTCGCGCAGCGTCGCGCACGCCGTCTCGGTATTGTCGAGGGCGGCAAGCGACATGCCGAGCTTCAGGAGCATTTCGGGAGCCTTTTCCGATGTCCCGTATTTCTGATGCGCATTGAGGAAAGTTTTGGCCGCCTCATTGTACTTGCCCTGTGAATAGAGCGCCTCGCCGAGCCAGAAATTGGCATCCGCCGCCCGCGCGCTGCTGGGGTAGCGGGTAATGTACTGCTCGAACTCCTGTTCGGCCGTGCCGTAATCGCCTGACAATACGTGGCCGTAGGCCGCCTTGTACTGATCGGCCTCGCTGCCGAGCGAGGCGGTCTGCTGCGGCGTTCCGCTGCTGGCATCGGGAAGCGGCGCGGAGCCGATGGTGGCGTTTTCATCCATGGTTTCGCCAACCTGGTTGCCGTTCTGATCGAACTCGATCGAACCCAGCTGCTTCGGCGGCTGCCCGAGCCCGGTATTGGCGGGTACATCGGTGGAGGGAGCCGTTTCGGCTCCCTGCGGTGCTTGGATCACCTTGGCGACATCGTCCCCGCCGGAAGCTGCCGGAGCGGTTTCGGTCTCGCTCTTCTTGACGGGTGTCTTGGCGGCACCGCCGCCGGAACCGGTCTTTTCGAGCTGCTGGAAGCGGAATTCATTGTCTTCCTGCTGTTTGCGGATCGTCTCCTGCATCTGCAGAAGCTGGAAGCTCATCTCCTCGATCCGGCCGTTCAACTGCCGCAACTGCTCTTCGAGCTGCTGCACGCGGACCTCCGCGTCGCCGCTCTGCACCTTGACAACAGGCGGCGCCGACTGGCTTTCCGCGGGTCGGCCGCCGAGATGCAGCCCAAAGAACGAGGCCGAATAGGCCACCCGTTCGCTCCCGGTCACAGCCGCGAGGCACAGCATGCCTGCCACGACAAGTTTCTTCATATGTATCGTCCTGTCCCAGTGATTCTTCGCGCCTTAAGGCACGAACAGGAGATTTTTCCAATTGCTGTCAAAAAGCAACGGAGTCTGGCCAAAGTGTGGTCAAAAAGAAAAGGCGGCCCGCAAGGGACCGCCTCGTCAAGATCCGGCTTTTGCCGGGATTTACATGCCGGCGCCGCCGAGAACGGTGACTGCGCGGCGGTTCTGCGACCAGCAGGAGATATCGTCGCAGACGGCGACCGGGCGTTCCTTGCCGTAGGAGATCGTCTTCATGCGCTGTGCCGGAACGCCGCGCGAAGCGAGGTAATCCTTGGCAGCGGCGGCACGGCGGGCGCCGAGAGCCAGGTTATATTCGCGCGTGCCGCGCTCGTCGGCATGGCCTTCGACGGTGATCTGGTAGTTGGGGTAGCGGCCGAGCCACTGCGCCTGACGATCGAGCGTCTGCGAGGCATCGGCGCGGATCGACGAGGAGTCGGTGTCGAAGAAGATGCGGTCGCCGACATTGACCGTGAAGTCCTGGGCCGAGCCCGGCGTCGCAGCACCTGCACCGAGGCCCATATCGCCGGCGCTGTTCGGCATGCCGCCGTTCTTCTTGTTGGCGCAACCCGCAAGCGCGAGACCGGCGACGAGCGCGATCATGACGGGGTTGCGGGCGAAATTCTGCATGCGGCTCATTGCCGGGGTGTGAATTCGGCTCATGGCCGGGTCTCCTTGCGATTTCAGGGTTTCCGGACAGTAACCGCACTCGGTTAACCGCCCCTCAAAGTTTATGGTTAACAATTTACTGATTTGTCCCGTAGTCGCCCGGTTTTCATGATTCTGAGGCGACATGAAGGCATTGCCGCGCCTGCTACTCCAGAAGCGGCGACCAGGCCGGGTCGGAACCGTAGGTCGGCGTCTTGACGAGCTGCTCGTTGTAACCGGTCAGATCGATCGAATAGAGCTGCGGACCGCCTGCCCCTGCCGCCTGGCGGAAGAACATCAGCACGCGGCCGTTCGGCGCCCAGGTCGGACCCTCGTTGTGGAAGCCGGTCGTCAGGATACGCTCGCCCGAGCCGTCCGGCTTCATCACGCCGATCGAGAACTTGCCGCCGGCCTGCTTGGTGAAGGCGATGAGATCGCCGCGCGGCGACCAGACCGGCGTCGAATAGGAGCCGTCCCCGAAGGAAATGCGGGTCTGGCCCGATCCGTCGGCGTTCATCACGTAGATCTGCGGCTTGCCGCCACGGTCGCTTTCGAAGCTGACGCGGGCACCATCCGGCGAATAGGAGGGCGAAGTGTCGATCGCAGCCGTCGAGGTCAGGCGCGTCGTCGTTCGCGAGCGCAGGTCCATCGTGTAGATGTTGGAATTGCCTTCCTGCTGCAGGCTCATGATCACCTTCTGGCCATCCGGCGAAAAGCGCGGCGAGAAGGTCATGCCCGGGAAGTTGCCGACGACCTCGCGCTGCCCGGTTTCGAGCTGCAGCAGATAGACGCGCGGCTGCTGGTTGGCAAAGGACATGTAGGTGACTTCCTGCCGGCTCGGCGAGAAGCGCGGCGTCAGCACAAGATCGCTGCCGTCGGTCAGCATGCGCACGTTGAAGCCGTCCTGATCCATGATCGCCAGCTGCCGCTTGCGCTGCTGCTTGGTGCCGGATTCGGAGACGAAGACGACGCGGGTATCGAAATAACCCTCTTCGCCGGTGATCTGCTTATAGATCGCGTCGGCGATGATATGGGCGACACGCCGCCAGTTCTCCGGCTGGGTAAAGAACTGCTGACCGGTCATCTGCTGCCCGGCAAAAGTATCCCACAGGCGGAATTCGGCGCGAAGACGGCCATCCGCTTCCTTGGTAACCCGGCCGGTGACCAGCGCCTGTGCGTTGATGACCTTCCAGTCCTCGAAGCGCGGCGCGGCATCCGGATTGGAGATCTTTTCGATAAAGGCGGTCTTGTTGATCGGAGCAAACAGGCCGGAACGCTGCAGATCGGCGGCGATGACCTGCGAGACCTGCGCACCTATGTCGCCCTGGAAGTCCGTCACCGCAATCGGCATCGGCTGGACATTGCCTTTTCGAAGGTCGAGGGTGACCAACGCGTTCGCCGGCGTCGTAAAGGCTGCGACCCCAATCAGGCCTGCAATGACCATCAGAGCGCGGATGAGGGAACACTTGACCATATCAAACAAGCCTTTCAGCATCTTATTGGGCAAAGCCGCTGGTGTCGAAGTTCAAAACGACTTCCTTCCAGACATCGTATTTTTCTTTCGGGAGCATGGTGAATGGCGCGGAACGCCGAACGGCGCGGAGGGCCGCAGCCGACAGTCTTTTCCGAGCGGCTTCGGTGCCGCCCGAAGCTGTTACCTTAGGTGAACCAACGATCGCGCCAGTCTTATCGAGCCACAGGTGGATAGTGATCACGACTCCGCCGTCGCTCGCCCGCACGGGAGGAACATTGAAGGAGGAAGCGATTGCGCGCTGCAAATCCACGGCCGACTTATCAGAGATCGCCGCGTCGACCGGCTGCGCCAACACTTCAGGCGCACAGGCCAGAATCGTTCCGAGCATGATGACGGCTGCAATAGACTTGTTGCCATGGGACAGGTCCATCAGCATTCAGATCCCCATATCGCTGGGATGAAAGTTAAGGACGACCTCGTTCCACACGTCATACTTGTCCATCGGAAGCGTCGTACGGAACGAGGGAGCAGATTTCATCACGGCACGGTAAGCGCCACTTTCCAGCGCACGGCGCGTTGAATCGGTGCTGCTTCCGCCGGAAGACTCGATGTCAGGCTGGCCGATAATGTTTCCATCTTTATCGAGCTTGAAATGCACCGTGATGACCATGCCGGAAAGGCCTTCCATTCCCGGAGTGATAAGCCAGTTACCCTGGATCAAACCCTGTAGCGCATCTTGTTCGCTTTGGCTGAGCTTGGAACCGCCATTGCTCTTCTTCGCCCCCAGCGATGCTTCCTGTGTCGAGCGCTTCGCACCCCCAGCGGAAGGATCGGTCTTGTTCAGCAAGGCCGAAATCTCATCCGCATTGAAATCGCTTTTCATCGAAGAGGCCGCTTTCGCCACTTCCTGCTTCTTGTCGGCCTTCTTCTTGTCCGTCGGCGTGTCGGCGGTCTTCGGTTGGTCCTGGGTCTTTTCCGGTGGCTTTTCGGCGGGCTTCTGAGGTTCCGGCGGCTTCACCTGCGGCTTGGCAACAGGGGTCGGCACATTGTCCGGCAATGCTTCCGCATCCGGCTTCGGCGGCTCTTCAGGTTTGGCCTGCTCTTCCGGCGGCTTTTCCTCCGGCTTCGGCGGCGTCACTTCGACAGGCTTCGGCGGCGGAATGGAAGCGACTTCCTTCGGCTGCTCGACCTCGGTCTCTTCCTTGTTGACTTCCTTGACGTCGTTCGGCTTGGGATCGATCGTCGGCAGCGGTTTCTCGCTCGAATTCGCCGCCGCAGCTTCGCTGTTGCTGGGCTTGGCGTTCGGGACCGGCGGCGTCTTCAGGTCGGCATTGTTGTCGCCGGCATTCTCCGCCGGCTGCGCGATCGGCGGCCGGGTCGTCGGCACCGGGGCTGATGTCTCCTTCTTCGGAGCCTTCTTGTCGCCCTGCTGCATCTGCGTGATGGATTCCACCGGCACGAGATCGACCGGCATCGCCTCGAAATCCTCCACCTTGAAGGATTCCGGCGCGCTCAAAGACACCATCGCCCAGGTGAGCACCAGGCAATGCAGAACAGCAGATGTGACGACGCTGGTCTTCATCTTGAGCGCTATTGGTCCTTCTTCTGCTGCGTCACGAGGCCGATATTCTTGAAACCGGCCCCCTGGATGCGAGCCATGACGTCGGCGATGACGCCGTAGGGCGCCGTTGCATCGCCGCGCACGAAGATACGTTCGTTATAACCGGTGGTCGCGATCGCCTCGAGCTTGGCGGCGATCTCGGCTGCCGGGATCGGCGTTTCCTGCAGGAACACTTCGCCGTCGTTCTTGACCGAAATCGTGATCGGCTGCGTCTCGGAATTCAGCGCCTTGGCCTGCGTTTCCGGCAGGTCGATCGGCACGCCGACCGTCATCATCGGTGCAGCCACCATGAAGATGATCAAAAGCACGAGCATGACGTCGACGAGCGGCGTCACGTTGATTTCGGAGATCACGGCCTTGTTCCGACCGCCGCGACGGCGGCGTCCGCCGCCCCCGCCGCCATTGCCTCCAACAGCCATACCCATGTCAGAATACTCCGTTGGTTACTGAGCGGCAGCGCGCGGCTGCAGCTTCTCGTCGATCTGGCGCGAAAGTATGGCGGAGAATTCATCCGCGAAACCTTCCATGCGCGCCGAGAGCTTGCCGGCGTCAGCGGAGAACTTGTTGTAGGCGATAACCGCCGGGATAGCGGCGACGAGGCCGATCGCCGTGGCGAGAAGCGCCTCGGCGATACCGGGCGCCACGACCGCAAGGTTGGTGGACTTCGAACCGGCGATCGCCTGGAACGAGGTCATGATGCCGACAACCGTGCCGAAGAGGCCGATGAACGGGCCGGCCGAACCGATGGTCGCGAGCGATCCCAGGCGGGCGCCGAGATATTCGGTTTCACGGGCGAGCGTCACGTCCATGGCGCGGTCGATACGCATCTGCAGGCCGATCGGCGAACGGGCGCCGCGTTCGAAGGATTTCTTCCATTCGCGCATGGCCGCGACGAAGATCGACGCCAGGCCGGTATTGTTGCGTTCCGACAGCGAGCGGTAGAGCTCTTCCAGCGACTGGCCCGACCAGAAGACCTGCTCGAACTTGTCGAACTGGCGCCGTGCGCGGCCATAGGCCAGGTATTTGTCGATGACGATCGCCCACGTCCAGACCGAGGCCGCGATGAGCCCGAGCATGACGAGCTTGACGACGATGCCGGCCTGCATGAATAGCGACCAGAGGCTGACGTCCGTCGTGGCTGCTGCCAATCCTACTTGTTCCATTGATCCAAAATCCCCGAATCCAAACGCCCGGCGCAGGACCGGGCGGCACAAAGTGATCTCGCAAGAAGTGTCTGGCGGCCGCTGCCCAAAGCCCTGGTCAAGCTTCCAAGCTCATCTTCCGCCTTCTTGCCGTCAAATTTGGTCAAAGGAAGGCGTGTACCGCGCAAACTCCGACTTTCCGAGTAAGACACTATTATGGTTAATAGATCGTTAGTGCCGGACTGTGACAGCAAGCTTATATTTGGGAGATTTTGTTCCATGGATTACTTGACCGGAGCTGAAATCCGGCCGCCCGAGCGCTCATCCTGCGGCGCGGGAATTCCTTCACACAAAACTCAAGTTTTGACAAGCGTCGATTTTCAGGCGATTCGAACCTAAAGCGGCCTGCTGCCTTCCAGGAATTTCGCCGCCAGCGTTTCCGGCAGCCGCCTCGGCCGGCCCTTGGCGTTGATGACGGCGATGATCACCTTGGCGGCGATCAGCAGCGTCTCGCCCGAACGAATCTGCTGGTTGAGCACCATCTTGGCGCCGCCGGCCTTTTCGGTGTGCGTCAGGATCGTCAGCACGTCGTCCATGCGCGCCGGGCTTTTGAAGTCGATCTCCATGCGATGGACGACGAAGACGAGGCCCTCCTCGTCGGCGCTGACCAGCTCACGCTGCTCGACGCCGAGACAGCGCAGATAGTCGGTTCGGCCGCGCTCCAGGAAATGCAGGTAGCGGGCGTGATAAACCAGGCCCGAAAAATCCGTGTCTTCATAATAGACCCGCTGGACGAGGCGATGCCCCGCCTCCGTCAGCTCTCCCGAAATGGAAAAAGGGCGTTCCGTCATAATTTTCTCCAAACTCAGGTGCCCTCTTTGGCGCAACGCTTCGCGGCAGGCAAGCATTGAATGCCCGGCAGGCCGGCATTGAATGCGCCGCCGACAGGCATTGAATGATTGTCATAATTCCTAACTATTCCCGACAATGAGCGACCGATCAGGAGACGATACGATGAAGATTGCGGTTATGGGTGGAGACGGTTTCATTGGTTGGCCAACCTCGCTGCATCTCTCCGACGCCGGTCACGACATCCATATCCTCGACAATCTCTCGCGCCGCTGGATCGACACCGAACTGGGCGTCCAGTCGCTGACGCCGATGGATTCGATCCAGGAGCGCACCCGTATCTGGCATGCCGAAACGGGACGCCGCATCCACTTCAACCTGATCGATCTTGCCAGGGATTATGAGCTGCTGAAGAAGTGGCTTGCCGAAAACCGGCCCGATGCCATCATCCATTTCGCCGAACAGCGCGCCGCGCCCTATTCGATGAAGAGCGACCGCCATAAGAACTACACCGTCAACAACAATGTCAGCGCCACGCATAACCTCCTGAACGCGCTGACAGAGCTCAATCTCGACGCCCACCTCATCCATCTCGGCACCATGGGCGTCTACGGCTATTCGACGGTCGGCGCCGCAATCCCCGAAGGTTATCTGCCCGTCGGCATCGAAACCGCGGGCGGCGAGAGGGTCAGTCAGGAGATCCTCTATCCCTCCAATCCAGGCTCGATCTACCACATGACCAAGTGCCTGGATCAGCTTCTCTTCCAATTTTACGCCAAGAACGACGGACTGAGGATTACCGACCTGCACCAGGGCATCGTCTGGGGCACCCACACCGAGCAGACGCGCCGCCACGCGCAGCTCATCAACCGTTTCGATTACGACGGCGATTACGGCACGGTGCTGAACCGTTTCCTGATCCAGGCCGCGATCGGCTATCCCCTGACGGTGCACGGCACCGGCGGCCAGACCCGCGCCTTCATCCACATCCAGGATTCGGTGCGCTGCATCGAGCTGGCGCTGAAGAACCCGCCCGCCCGCGGCGCCCGCGTCGAGATCTTCAATCAGATGACGGAGACCCATCGCGTGCGCGACCTCGCCGAGATGATCGCCAGGATGAGCGGCGCCAAGATCGCCTGGCTGCCCAACCCGCGCAAGGAAGCCGCCGAAAACGAGCTGATCGTCCGCAACGAAAAATTCCGCGATCTCGGCCTCGAACCGATCACGCTGGAAGCGGGCCTGCTCGGCGAAATCGTCGACGTGGCGAAAAAATTCGCCTATCGCGTCGACCGCTCGCGCGTTCCGGCCGTCTCCGCCTGGACCAAGGACATCGCCGCGACGCTCGACCACGATCCGGAAGGCAAGCGGCTGAAGTCGGTGTCGTGAGCGAGGAATGGGGCAAATTGAAAGACTCAATCAGAACTCCCTCATTCCTGTGCTCGTCACAGGAATCCAGCCACGGCGCGTCGGCGCCGTGAATAACTCCGACCGACTGTCAAAAGAATCTCTCGCGCCCACGGACGTGGGCGCACTGGATTCCTGTGACAAGCACAGGAATGAGGGAGAATGTAGAGGCGCGCGGCGCCGATGACCTCTACCCCAAACCTTGCCTACGTCACCCTCGTCACCAACGCCGACTACGCCATGGGCGCCACCGCCCTCGCCCGTTCCCTGCGCCGCACTGGCACCACTGCCGATATCGTCATCCTCCGCACCGGCGGCGTCGATGCAGCCGCCCTCGCCCCCTTGGAAACCCTCGGCTGCCGCCTCATCGAAGTCGAGCATCTGCCACTGTCGGATGCCTTCAACGAGCGCCACGCCCGCGGCAATCTCCATTCCGCCGCCCCCTTTACCAAGGGCCGCAAGCCGGATTTCCATTCGCCGCTCGACAATTTCTGCAAGCTCAGGCTCTGGCAACTCATCGAATACGAGCGCTGCGTCTTCATCGACGCCGATGCCCTGGTGCTGAAGAACGTCGACAGGCTCTTCCTCTACCCGGAGTTTTCCGCCGCTCCCAACCTCTACGAAAGCCTCGCCGACTTCCATCGCATGAATTCCGGCGTCTTCGTCGCGACACCCTCGCATGACACGTTCCGGCACATGCTCGAAAAGCTCGACCGGCCTGATGCCTTCTGGCGGCGCACGGACCAGACCTTTCTGGAGGCTTTCTTCCCGGATTGGCACGGACTGCCGGTTTATTTCAACATGCTGCAATATGTATGGTTCACCATGCCCGATCTTTGGGACTGGAAGAGCATTTCGATCCTGCATTACCAGTATGAAAAACCGTGGGAAAGAGATCATCCCAAAGCGGCGCAGCTACAACCTTTGATCGATTTATGGCATCGTTTCCATGATGATGGCGACGTACCGGAGATTGCGACGCTGGCCAATCCGGAAGGGACGGCATGAAAGTATTGGTATCCGGCGGAACGGGCCTCGTCGGCCGTTATGTCGTCGAGGAACTGCTGGCCGCCGGCTATCAGGTGATCGTCGGCGGACGCCGCGCGCCGATGCCTCGCCTCTTCTCCCGCCCGGTCGAGTTCGCAGCGCTCTCCCTCGATCCCGACAAGGATCAGATCGATATCTTCGACGATGCCTATTTCTTCGTCCATGCCGCCTTCAGCCATGTCCCCGGCAAATATCGCGACGGCGAGGGTAACGATCCGAAGACCTTTCAGAAGCTGAACCTCGACGGCACCGTCCGGCTTTTCGAAGCCGCCAAACGCGCCGGCACGCGCCGTTGCGTCTTCCTGTCCAGCCGCGCAGCCTACGGCGATCATCCGCCGGGAACCGAACTTGCCGAAACGATGATGACCGAGCCCGAGACGCTCTATGGCAGGGTGAAACTCGACGCCGAACGGGCGCTCGCCGACCTCGCGGCACCCGGTTTTGCCGGCGTGAGCCTGAGGGCAACCGGCGTCTATGGCGATCTCTTTCCGAACAAATGGGAAGGCCTGATCGCCGATTACCTCGCCGGCCGGCCGGTTGCCGCCCGCGCGGGAACGGAGGTTCACGGCCGCGACCTCGGGCGCGCGGTGCGGCTGATGCTGGAAACGGAAAGCACCCGCATCTCCGGTGAGATCTTCAATGTATCCGACATATCGGTCGACACGAACGATATCCTTTCGCCCATCCGCCGCGAGACCGGCTGTCGATACGCGCTGCCGGCTCCCGCCGACGGAACGGCGCTCAATCCCATGAGCACGGCAAAAATCCGCGCGCTCGGCTGGTCGCCCGGCGGAGCGCCGCTGTTCGAGGAGACGATGCGGCGGCTGGCCGCTCAGCTGCCGGCCTCCCCGCACAGGTCCACGCAAGTCTGACGTTGCAGGATGCGCCCGAATCGTCATCGGGGGCCGATTTATCGTCGGGGGGATTGTCCATGCAGGTTGCAACCACCTCCGCTTCCGTCATTTTGCGCGGCACGTCTTCGGCAGCGGAAACATCCGCCACCGGAAGCGAAGCCGATCAGGGCGTGCTGAAGCTGCAGCGCACGACCCAGGCGCTGCAGCAGCTGCGGCAGGCCCTGGCGAACTCGGGAGACGAAGCCAAGGCGCAGGCGCAACGCAAGCTCGAAGAGGCCAAGCAGGAGTTGGAGATGCTGAAGAGCTCCAACATGCCTCCCGAAGTGGTCGCGCGTCTGGCGTCCGAGCTGGCCCGCAAAGTCGGCACCGCCGCCTCTGAATTTGCTTCATCTGTCGCGACCGGCGCCACGGCGACTGCCGTTCCCGCGGATGCAGCCACGGATTCTGCAGCCGCGGCCACGAGCGGCGCCGATGCTGCGTTGACGGACACGACGGTGGAAACCGCCGCGCCGGAACCGACCGACGCCGCTGAAGCGCGCAAGGCCTATGAGAGCACCGCTGAGGATAGCCCGAAATTTTCAGGCATCTCGGCCGATGATCGCGAGGCGATGGAAGAGTTCAAGGAAGTCGTTCGCGAACTCAAGCAGCTCCTCGAAAAGGCGATGCGCGAGCTGCGCCAGCAGGCTGACACCAATACCGTTCCCGATATGGCAGCTCTCTCCATCAGCACCGCAACGATACCGACAAGCATCATCGTCTGACCAACCTCGTGCGGCAGGACGGGAGAGGAACCGGCGCGTGCTTGTCGCACCCGGCATTGCATCGGGCACCGAGCCGTCTATGCTCGGCCGACTTCCCATAACGGCAGATCCAATGACCGCTAGAGAATTGAAAGCGCAATTGCGCAACGAACGGCTGGCCGCACGCGACGCCATCCCCGCCGAGGAACGCGCCTCCAAAAGTCTCGCCATGGCCGACCACGCCGGCGAGGCGGTCGGCTTCGCGCCGGGCACGGTTGTTTCCGGCTTTCTGCCGATCCGCTCGGAGGCCGATCTCAGGCCGCTGATGGCGCGCTTTGCGGCGCGCGGCGCGCGGCTCTG
The DNA here is from genome assembly GCF_047445895.1 of Rhizobium sp. BR 249. Taxonomy (NCBI): domain Bacteria; kingdom Pseudomonadati; phylum Pseudomonadota; class Alphaproteobacteria; order Hyphomicrobiales; family Rhizobiaceae; genus Rhizobium; species Rhizobium sp. BR 249. Next base: position 69,769 of record NZ_JARWKX010000004.1, read on the forward strand.
CGTCCCGGCGATCCTCGACAAGCATACCATCGTCTTTCGCGAACTGGCCGAAGACGGGCCGCTTGTCGCCACCGGTTTCGGCACGGTCGGCCCGACCGGGGACGCCGCCGTTCTCGATCCCGAAATCATGCTGGTGCCGCTTTCGGCCTTCGATATCAGAGGTCATCGCATCGGCTATGGAGCGGGCTACTACGACCGCGCCATCAGCCGTCTCAGAGAGAAAGGACTGCATCCGAAGCTGATCGGCATTGCATTCGACTGCCAGGAAGTGGCACATGTGCCCGATGAGCCGCATGACATAAGCCTGGATGCCATCCTGACAGAAAGCGGCCTTCGCTTTTTTGCCTCTTGGATTGGATAGGGAATGCGGCTGCTTTTTCTGGGTGACATGGTCGGCAAGACGGGACGCACGGCGGTCTGGGACCGTCTCCCCGGCCTGATCTCCGACCTCAAGCTCGATTTCGTCGTCGTCAATGGCGAGAACGCCGCCGGCGGCTTCGGCATCACCGAAGACATCTTTCTGGAAACGATCAATGCCGGCGCCGACGTGGTGACGACAGGCAATCATGTCTGGGACCAGAAGGAAGCCGTCGCCTTTGCCGGGCGGCACGATCAATTCCTGCGGCCGGCCAATTATCCGCAAGGCACGCCCGGGCGCGGTTCCGGCCTTTTCTATGCAAGGAACGGCGCGCGCGTGCTCGTCGCCAACGTCATGGGCCGGGTGTTCATGCATCCGGAACTCGACGATCCCTTCAAATCGGCGGAAGCGATCCTCGATGCCTGCCCGCTGAAGGAGCAGGCCGATGCGATCATTTTCGATTTCCACGCGGAAGCGACCAGCGAAAAGCAATGCTTCGGCCATTTCGTCGACGGCCGCGCCAGTTTCGTCGTCGGCACCCACACGCATGTGCCGACAGCCGACGCGCAGATCCTGAACGGCGGCACCGCCTATATGTCGGATGCCGGCATGTGCGGCGATTACGACTCTTCGCTTGGCATGGATAAGGAGGAGCCGCTCAACCGCTTCATCTCCAAGATGCCGAAGGGCCGCATGGAAGCGGCGAGCGGTCCCGCGACGATCTGCGGCGTGGGCGTGGAGATTTCCGATGCCACCGGGCTGGCCGAAAAGATCGCGCCGCTCCGGCTCGGCCCGCGCCTGGCCGAAACGGTGCCGGAGTTTTGGCGGTAAAGCACCCGCTCCACACGCAAATGTGAGCGTCCGTGGTCTGGACCGCTGCGACCTCATGCCGCATCCTCCGGCCGCCAATTCAAATGATCGAGCGTCCTTAGCGCGCCCTTCGGGCGCGCGGCGCTCTCAGTGAAAGCGCCGGAGGGATGGCATGAAGCCGCGATATCTTATCCTCGCTATCGCATGCCTTGCGGCCTCCGCAGCGTCAGCCCCTGCCGGGGCGCAGGAACAGCGCAAACCCGCCAGCCAGTGCCAGGCGATCGCCGAAAACATCCCCAAGGCGACCTTCGCAAGCTTTTCCGCCGCCCCGCCGATAATATCGGCCGTCTCCGAGGGCGAGGACGTCAAATTCAACTATCTCGGCCACTCCACCTTCGAGATCGACACGCCGGCAGGGATCATCATCGCGACAGATTACAATGGCTGGTACAGGCCGATGACGACGCCCGATGTCGTGACCATGAACAAGGCCCACACGACCCACTTCACCCTGACGCCCGATCCCGGCATCAAGCATGTGCTGCATGGGTGGAGCGATGTCCCCGGCGAGAAGGCCAACGTCAATCTCGTCGTCGGCGATGCCTATATCCGCAACGTCACGACGGATATCCGCTTCAGCTACGGCCTCGGCGGTTCGCAGGAGGACGGCAATTCCATCTTCATCTTCGAGGTTGCCGGCCTCTGCATCGGCCATCTCGGCCATCTCCATTACGAGCTGACGGATGCGCATTACACCGAGATAGGCCGCCTCGATGTCGTCATGGTGCCGGTCGACGGCGGCCTCACCATGGGGGCCGACAGCATGAGCCGCGTCATCAAGCGGCTGCGTTCGTCGCTGATCCTGCCGATGCATCGCCGCGGCCCTCCGGTCAACGCCTTCGTTTCCATGTTCGGCAAGGATTTCGATATCGCCTACGCCCCCGATGACAGCATCACCGTTTCCATGCGCACCTTGCCGAAGAAGCCGCTGATCTATGTGATGAAAGGCGTGCAGTAACGGGGACCTGCAATCAGGCGAATTGCAGGTGCCGTTTGACGCCAACGTCGGGCATCTTGTCGTCGTCGAGATTGGCCTTGGCGATTTCCCAGCCGAATTTGAGCGTGCTGGCGGTAGAGACCCAGATCTCGGCATCGTCGACATGCAGGGAAAGCATGGTGAGTTTGGGATCTTTCTTGCCGCCGTCATACCAGGCGGCCACCATCGAACTCCAATATTCCTCGATCTTGGCAGGGTCGGGACGCACGTCGATCATGCCGGCAAGGCAAGCATGATAGTCGTGATCCCTGCCGATGACGCAGAAATGCGCGCGGCTGCCGGGCTTGATGGCGCGGACGATATCGGCGTCGGTCTTGGTGTAGAACCAGATCGTATTCGTGGTCGGATCGGCGTGGGGGGCCATCGGCTGCATGTGCATATCAAGCCCGGAAATGCCGAGCATGCCGGCATGAACATCGTTGACCTGATCCCAAAGCTGACGTGCCGGTTGTTCCCGCGCCTCGCTGAGACTTGCCATGACCGTTCCTTTCCATTGAATGAAGTTCGGTTGAAACGTCATCCCCTGGCCTTTGTTCCGAACTGCTTTTTCCTTGAACGGCTGCCGTTTCGCTCTTATAAGGCGGCCCATTCCGAACAATGAGACGTGAACAGGGGTGCCATGGCTGGCCATTCACAGTTTAAAAACATCATGCATCGCAAGGGCCGTCAGGACGCCGTGCGGTCGAAAATGTTCTCCAAGCTTGCGCGCGAAATCACCGTTGCCGCCAAGGCCGGCCTGCCCGACCCGACGATGAATGCCCGCCTTCGCCTGGCGATCCAGAACGCCAAGGCCCAGTCCATGCCGAAGGACAATATCGACCGCGCCATCAAGAAGGCAGCCGGCGCCGACGGCGAAAACTACGACGAAGTCCGCTACGAGGGCTACGGCCCGGGCGGCACGGCGATCATCGTCGAGGCCTTGACCGACAACCGCAACCGCACCGCCTCCAACGTCCGCTCGATCTTCACCAAGGCCGGCGGCGCTCTTGGCGAAACCGGTTCCGTTTCCTTCTCCTTCGACCATGTCGGCGAAATCACCTACAAGCTTTCGACGGGCGACGCCGACAAGATGATGGAAGCCGCGATCGAAGCCGGCGCCGATGACGTCGAGACCGACGAGGAAGGCCACTACATCACCTGCGCCTTCGAAGCCCTCGGCGAAGTGTCGAAAGCCCTCGAAACAAGCCTGGGCGAAGCCGAAACCGTCAAGGCCGTCTGGCGCGCCCAGAACAACGTGCCCGTCGACGAGGAAAAGGCTCAGTCGCTGATGAAGCTCATCGACTCGCTCGAAGACGACGACGACGTGCAGAACGTCTATTCCAACTTCGAGGTCTCGGAAGAGGTTCTGGCGAAGCTCTCCGCCTGACTTTCTCGAATGATCCTATTAGAAAACCCGGCCATGACGCCGGGTTTTTCTGTTTTTCGGGATGCTGTCTGCAATGCTACGCGGCGGCCCGCATGAAGTTCCCAAGCCCTGCGAACAGTTCCACCGACCTCAGCCGCGCCTCGATGTCGTGGATCGGCATCGAGATGATCACCTCGTCGGCCTCCGTTTCCCGGAGGAACTCCGTCAGCTTCGCCTCAGCCGTTTTCGGCGAACCCACCACGGCATAACGCAGCGTGTGTTCGACGTTCATCTTCTCCATCGGCGACCAGAAGCCCTCCATATCGGTGACAGGGCGCGGGAACGGCCCGCGGACATTGCGGCGCAGGTTGACGAACTGCTGCTGGGCGGACGTGAAATGGTATTGCGCCTCCTCGTCCGTTTCCGCCACCGCCCCCATGACGCCGACCATCACATAGGGCTTGTCGAGCGTTGCCGAAGGCTGGAAACGGTCGCGGTAAATCGCGATGGCATCGAGCAGCATGTCGGGCGCGAAATGCGAGGCGAAGGCGTAGGGAAGCCCAAGCATGGCGGCAAGCTGGGCGCTGTAGAGGCTGGAGCCGAGCAGCCAGATCGGGATATGCGAGCCATTGCCTGGGACCGCGAGGATCGCCTGGTTCTCGACCGGCGTGCCGAGCAGCTGCTGCAATTCCACCACGTCGTTCGGGAAGCTGTTCGCGCCGGCCTCGAGATTGCGTCGTAGCGCCTGCGCCGTGCGCATGTCCGTTCCCGGCGCACGCCCGAGGCCGAGATCGACGCGGCCGGGAAAGAGCGCCTCCAGCGTGCCGAACTGCTCGGCGATGACAAGCGGCGAATGATTGGGCAGCATGATGCCGCCGGAGCCGATGCGGATGCGCTTCGTCGCCGCCCCGACATGGCCGATGACGACTGATGTGGCGGCACTGGCGATCCCCGGCATGCCGTGATGTTCGGCAAGCCAGAAGCGTTTGTAGCCGAATTCCTCGGCCTTCTCGGCCATCCGCGCCGAACTCTCGAGGGATTGGCGCACGGTGCTGCCTTCGGCAACGGGGGAAAGGTCGAGTATGGAGAAGGGAACCATGGGGAACCTGCCGGGCAGTTGACGGATGCGACCTATGTAGGTTCCCGCTTGCGCCATTCCAAACCATGCGCGCAAACAAAAGGGCCGCGCGAAGGCGGCCCTTGTGAGGTATCTGAAGCGGTGGCTTACCGGTGACGGCGCAGCACATGCACCTCGGCGCTCGGCGCGTGATGGCCCTGCGGCAGCGTGAAATTGCCGAGCTGACGGTCCATTTCCAGGGCTTCGGTCGCCAGCCGGTGGATCGCCTCCGTCGTCTCCTCGACCATCGAGGCGTTCTGCTGCGTCATCGCATCGAGTTCGGCGACGGCGCTGTTGATCTCGCGCAGCGTATTGGCTTCCTCGCGGGTCGATTCCATGATCTCGTTGATCTGCCCGTTGATCGCCTCGACATGGCCGCCGATGCCCGTCAGCGCAAGGCCTGCCCGTTCGACCAGCGCCACGCCGCTTTCGACCTCATGCGTCGATTTCTGCAGCAGGCTGGAGATTTCCTTGGCAGCACTCGATGAACGCTGGGCGAGCTCGCGCACTTCCATGGCGACGACGGCAAAGCCCTTGCCCGATTCCCCGGCGCGCGCCGCCTCGACGCCGGCGTTGAGCGCCAGGAGATTGGTCTGGAAAGCAATGTCGTCGATGACCGATATGATCGTGTTGATCTGACGCGAGGAGGTCTGGATCGCCTCCATCGCCGCGATCGTCTCGCGCATGATCTGGCCGGAACCGGTTGTCTCCTTCTTGGCGTCGCGCGCGATGCGCTCCGCCTGCTCGGCCCGCTCGATCTGCCGGCGCACGGACTGGGTGATGGCGCCGATCGCATTCGCCGTCTCGGTGATCGAGCTGGCCTGGCGCTCGGTGCGCCCGGCAAGCTCGTCGGCGCCGGTGCGCATCTCCTCGGAACCGGCGCGTACCGCCATCGAGTTGCCGCCGATCGCCGTCATGGTTTCGCTCAGCGTCGCGAGCGCCTCATTGAAGTTGACGCGCAGGCTTTCGAGTTCGTTCGGGAAGCGGGTATCGATCTGATAGGCGAGATCGCCGCTCGCCAGATGGTGCAGACCCTCGTCGATCGCCTCGACCACCTGCTGCAGCGTCTTCGCCTCGGCCTCGCGCTCGGCGAGGTTCTGCTGGCGGTCGTGCTCGGCCTGCAAGCGCGTCTCTTCGCTCGCGGCTTCGAGTTCGCGGCTTTCGATCAGCGATTGGCGAAAACGAGCGAGCGCGTTCGCCATCGTGCCGATCTCGTCCTTGCGGTTCAGGCTGCCGATCTCGCTGTCGAGCTTGCCGTCGGCGACGTCGCGGGTGACACCGGCAAGCCGCGCCAGCGGCGAAAACAGGAAATTGGTGACGAGCCCGGTTGCGACCGCCATGACGACGAGCACACCGACACCGATCATCGTCAGCAAGGTGGCGATCTCGATCGAGCCGGCGTTCAGTTCGCTGAGCAGCACGCTCTCGACCACGAGGAAGCGGTCGCCGCGATAGTCGATGCCGCGGACATAGGCGCGGGCCGCGCCATCCGCCCTGTCGAAATCGGCCACCGTCATCGCGGAGCTGGCAAGCGCGTCCTTGATGAAGGTGAAGGGTGTCACATCGAGCGGCGCAAGCCTGCCGTTCGCATCGAGACCGACCGCAGACCCATCGCCGGAGACGATCGCCGCCCGCGCCGTGCTGCCCTGAATGATGCCCTTGGCAAGGATGCCGGTGACGATGTCTTCGCGCACCTTGAAGAGGATGATGCCCTTGGCCGCTCCGAGCTTGACGATCGGCACGGCATAGAAGATCGCCGACTTGCCGCTGGCGGCATCGACGCGCAGGCCGGAAAAACCCGTTGGCGCCGCGTCATCGGTCGCCTTGGCGGTATTCTCGATCGCCTTGGCGAAAGCGATGCCGGCCCCCGTTGCCTTCCAGGCGTCCGACTTCAGGTTCTCGGCGAAATCGTCCTCCTTCTTGTAGGAATAGAGGACGGTGCCGTCGAGATCGGCGATCAGCAGATCGCTGAAGGCGGTGTCTTCGAGGTCGCGGGCGACTTCGCCCTGCGTCTGCTCATGGTTCGAATAATAGAAACCGCTCGGCCCTTCCGGCTTCATCAGCTTCTCGCGCTGGTCGACCGGGTTCGGATTGCCCGTGATGAAAACCTTCTTCAGCTCGGCGCGGGCATCGCCCGAAGTCTTCTGGATTGTCTTCCAGCCGCTCTTCAGGCTGGTGATCGACATCTGCAGCGCCTCGATGCGCGCGATGGAATTGGCCTGGTTCTCGAGCTGCGCCAGTTGGTCCTGCAACATGTCGCCACGGAAGATCAGCACGCTTTCCTTGGCCTTCAGCGCCTGCTCGTCGGAGATGCGGCTGCTGGCGAAATAGGCGAGCACGTCGATGACCGCGATCGACAGCACGGTCATCAGGATGAATGTGGCAATGACCTTGAAGGACAGGGACTGAAATCTCTGAGCCATATACGACGAACCCTCTGAACGGCGCCTGCCAGCGTGGACGCACGAGATGCGCCCGCTGGCTGATCTATAGACAGAACATCGGGAGCTTATTCTTTGCAGAACAAACCCCTCTCACATTCGATGAACTAGAATTCGGGCATCTCTTTTAATTCGCGGTAAATGACGCGCCCTAAAACCACGGGTGTTTTTGTTTTGTTCACATATCGATGGCACTTATTTCGCAATCGCTATAGGTTGAACCATGCAAAATACGATTCGCATCATCGGTATCGATCCCGGTCTTCGCCGCACCGGCTGGGGAATTATCGATACATTAGGCAATTCCCTGAAATTCGTGGCATCGGGCACGGTGACGTCAGATGGCGACATGGACCTCGCCTCCCGCCTCTGCCAGCTGCATGACGGTCTCGCCGACATCGTCCACGCTTACAAACCCGATGAAGCCGCCGTCGAACAGACCTTCGTCAACAAGGACGCGGTGGCGACCCTGAAGCTTGGCCAGGCCCGCGGCATCGCCATGCTGGTGCCGGCGCGCGCCGGGTTGCCGGTCTCCGAATATGCTCCCAACGCGGTGAAGAAGGCGGTCATCGGCGTCGGTCACGGCGAGAAGCACCAGATCCACATGATGTTGAAGATCCTGATGCCGAAGGTCGAATTCAAGGGCGACGACGCCGCCGATGCCTTGGCGGTCGCCATCTGCCATGCTCACAATCGCGGCGGCCACCGGATGCGTCAGGCGCTGGCCGGATAATATGTTCTTGACTTGTTCTCGCTCGATGATAAGTAATACCTCAGAGGTATTACCATGCGCGTGACGGAAAAAGGGCAAGTGACCATTCCCAAGGACATCAGGGACCGCTTGAAGATCGGCCCGGGATCCGAGGTCGATTTCATTGCGGATGAAAAGGGCGCCCGGCTCGTCGTTCTGTCCAGCCGCACGGAGTCATCGCAGGATGATTTTGAATCCTGGCTCGGCAGCATGAGCGGCACTTTCGACACCGGCGGCATGACGACGGATGAATTCATGGAATGGTTGAGGGGGCCGCGTGATGACCTCGGTCCTCATTGATACGAACATTTTCATCGACATTTTCGGCCCGGAGAATCCTTTCAGGAAATGGTCCGCACGAGCGCTGAGCTCATTACGGCCGGATTCGCAATTCATCATGACGCCGGTCGTCTGGGCGGAACTGGCAAGCATGACCCCGCGCGAGGAAACCCTTGCATTTCTCCTGTCGCGGTTAAATCTCATGCGCGAAGCCTTGCCGTTTTCCGCCGCTTATCGCGCAGGCATCGCACATGCGCAGTACAGAAAGAATGGCGGCCTGCGTGAGCGGACCCTGCCCGATTTCTTCATCGGCGCGCATGCTCTCGTTCGATCGCACCGCCTTTTGACACGCGATGGCGGACGCTACAGCTCGTATTTCCCTGAGTTGGACATCATTTCTCCCGAAACGCATCCTTGAGAGACCGCGCCCCATGATCGGCAAGCTGAAAGGCACCATAGACGAAATCGGCGAAGACTATGTGCTCGTCGATGTGCACGGCGTCTGCTACGTCGCCCATTGCTCGGCCCGCACCCTGTCCAAGCTCGGCTCGGCGGGCGAAGCCTGCGTGCTGTTCATCGAGACCTATGTGCGCGAGGACCAGCTGAAGCTCTTCGGCTTCATGAGCGCATTGGAGCGGGAATGGTTCAACCTGCTCCAGAGCGTCCAGGGCGTCGGCGCCAAGGTCGCGCTTGCCGTGCTCTCGACGCTGACGCCAGGCGAGCTTGCCAATGCGATCGCCCTGCAGGACCGCGCCGCCGTCTCCCGCGCGCCGGGCGTCGGCCCGAAAGTGGCGATGCGTCTCGTGACCGAACTCAAGAACCGCGCACCGGCCTATGCCGGCGAGGCGATCAATATCGCTCTCAAGCAGGAACTCGGCGAAGGCGTCGCCGCCGCACCGGTCGCCGATGCGGTATCCGCTCTGACCAACCTCGGCTACAGCAGAGATCAGGCCGCAAATGCCGTTGCCGCGGCGATGAAAACGGCCGGCGACGGCGCCGACAGCGCCAAGCTGATCCGATTGGGATTGAAGGAATTGGCGCGGTGATTTCCTTGAATATATCATAATTCCTTACTAAACTCGGATGGTAAGGAGATCGGCATGAATATCTACTACGGCACGATGACATCGAAAGGCCAGACGACAATTCCGGCGGAAGTACGTGAATTGCTGAATCTGAAGTCCGGCGACAGGATCCGTTACATCAATCGCGATGGTGAAATCATCATGAAAGCCAAGAACAAACGCGCCATCGACCTCGCAGGCAAATTTCACGATCCAAACAGGCCGGCGATCACTTTGAAGGAAATGGATGAGGCGATCGGAGAAGCTATCGCCGATCATGTGATGAGTGCAGGATGATTGGCCTCGACACCAATATCCTGCTGCGCTTCCTTCTGAAGGATGACGCAGCCCAGACGGAAAAAGTCACAGCGCTCTTTGGGAGCCTCTCCGATACGACACCCGGCTACATCAGTTGCATCACGCTGATGGAATGCGCGTGGTTTTTGAGACAGCGGATCAAGTTGAAGAGAGAACAGATCATGGAGGCGATTTCGGATTTGTTGGACTCTGCCGATCTGATCCTTGAAGATGAAAGGGTCATCGAGGAGACACTCGGAATCATGGCGCGGACAAATGCGGAATTTGCGGATGTCTTCATTGCTCTTCGCAATCGCGACGCCGGCTGTATGGCAACTAAGACATTCGACGCCCAAGCGGCAAAAACCATACCTGGCATGGAGCTTCTTTCATGAGCGAACCCGCCCGCCTGATATCGCCGGAAAAGCGGGGCGAAGACCTTGATGTGACGCTGCGGCCGCAATCGCTGGACGAATTCACCGGCCAGGCGGAAGCACGCGCCAATCTCAAGATCTTCATCGAGGCGGCGAAGAACCGCGGCGAAGCGCTGGATCATGTGCTCTTCGTCGGCCCGCCCGGCCTCGGCAAGACGACGCTGGCGCAGATCATGGCGAAGGAACTCGGCGTCAACTTCCGCTCGACCTCAGGCCCTGTCATCGCCAAGGCCGGCGATCTCGCCGCGCTCCTCACCAATCTCGAAGAGCGCGACGTGCTCTTCATCGACGAGATCCACCGCCTCAACCCGGCCGTCGAGGAAATCCTCTATCCCGCCATGGAGGATTTCCAGCTCGATCTCATCATCGGCGAAGGCCCTGCCGCCCGCTCGGTGAAGATCGACCTGTCGAAATTCACCCTGGTCGCCGCCACCACCCGTCTCGGCCTGCTGACGACGCCGCTGCGCGACCGCTTCGGCATCCCGGTGCGCCTGAGCTTCTATACCGTCGAGGAACTGGAACTGATCGTGCGCCGCGGCGCACGGCTGATGAACCTGCCGATCACCGAAGAGGGGGCGCGCGAAATCGCCAGGCGCGCCCGCGGCACGCCGCGCATCGCCGGCCGGCTGCTGCGGCGTGTACGGGATTTTGCCGAAGTGGCAAGGGCCGAGGCCGTCACCCGCGAAATCGCCGACGAGGCTCTGACCCGCCTGCTCGTCGACAATGTCGGTCTCGACCAGCTCGACAAACGCTACCTCAACATGATCGCCGTCAATTTCGGCGGCGGCCCGGTCGGTATCGAAACCATCGCCGCCGGCCTTTCCGAGCCGCGCGACGCGATCGAGGACATCATCGAGCCCTATATGATCCAGCAGGGTTTCATTCAGCGCACGCCACGCGGCCGTGTTCTGACCGCAATCGCGTGGAAGCATCTGGGAATGCAGCCGCCCAAGGATCTGGAGGCGGCGCAGTTCCGGCTGTTCCAGGAGGACGACTGAGTGATCACCCGCCGCGGATTTTTCAAGGTTCTCGGCGGCAGCGTCGCAGGCGTCATGTCGCTCGGCGGCTACGCCTTCGCCTATGAACCGCTGGCGCGACTCAGCATCACCCGCTACCGGCTGACGCCGCCGGGATGGACGCCTGGCCTGAAGCTCCGCATCGTCGCACTCGCCGATCTCCACGCCTGCGAACCCTGGATGTCGGCAAGCCGCATCGCCGCGATCTGCCATAGGGCCAACGAACTCGAAGGCGACGTGACCGTCCTGCTCGGCGATTATGCCGCCGGCATGAACATGGTGACGCAATACGTGCATTCCAGCCAGTGGTCCAAAGCGCTCGCCACCCTGCAGGCCCCGCTCGGCGTCCATGCGATCATGGGCAACCATGATTGGTGGGAGGACCGGACCGCCCAGACGAACGGCGGGATGGAAACCTTCGGGCACCGGGCGCTTGCCGCCGTGGGCATCCCTGTTTACGGCAACCGCGCCGTCCGGCTCGAAAAGGACGGTCGCGGCTTCTGGCTTGCAGGGCTCGAAGATCAGCTGGCGCTGCTCCCCGGCCGGAAGTGGGGCCGCAAGCGCATGACCGGCCTCGACGATCTCGATGGAACGATGGCCCAGGTCACAGACGATGCGCCCGTCATCCTGCTTGCCCATGAGCCCGATATCTTTCCGCGCGTGCCCCAGCGCGTCTCGCTGACGCTGTCGGGCCACACCCATGGCGGACAGATCCGCTTCCTCGGCCGTTCGCCGGTCGTCCCCTCGCGTTACGGCAATCGCTACGCCTATGGCCATATCGTCGAAGACGGGCGTAATATCATCATCTCCGGCGGCCTCGGCTGCTCCATCGCACCGATCCGTTTCGGCGTGCCGCCGGAAATCGTCGTGATCGATTTCGGATAGAATAACATGAGCAAGCGCACTCTCATTCGCCTGACTGCGGGCGCTGAGCGTTTCAATTATCGTATCGCCGGCCTCGGCTTCCGCGATGGGCATGTGCTCGTCCACCGCGCCGTGCATGAGCCCTTCTGGACCTTCCCGGGCGGCAGGGCGGAAATCGGCGAAACCTCGGAGGAGACGCTGAAACGGGAGATGATGGAAGAACTGGGTGTCAACGTCACCGTCTCCCGCCTGCTCTGGGTGGTCGAGAATTTTTTCCACTTCGAGCAGCGCGACTGGCACGAACTCGGTTTCTATTATCTGATGGAGATCCCGGCGGAATTCCCCTTTCGGTCGCACGAGATCATCCATCGCGTCGAAGACGGCAACAACCATCTCGAATTCAAATGGGTGTCTGCGACGCGCACAGCCCTGACCGCGCTCGACATACCGCCCTATTTCATCGCTGATGAAATCGAGAACCTGCCGGCAGCGCCCCGCCATCTCGTCTGGCGCGACGGCAATCTCGATGACGAGGACTGACGCGAGATCGGGATCCGATCTCGCTGCATCTTAGCTTACGACGGCGGAAATGTTTGGCAGGTGGTTACAGGATATGGCAGAATAGAACCATGAAAAACACAGTTGAGATTGCAGAAGACCTTAGCCGCCGGATCGACATGCTGGCCGAACGTTCAACGTTGACACGCGGGCAAATCATCGAGGATGCTCTGGCCCATGGCCGTTCTCTGGCGTGGCAGGAAAAGTGGATTGCAGGCGTTCAGGCCGGGATCGAGGACGCCGACAGAGGCGAGTTTGCTACCGACGAGGAAATCGCCACCGTATTGAATAAATACAGTCAGGCGTAACGTGCGCATCGTCTGGACGAGGCGCTATCTCCAAGAACTGTCCGCCATCGGCGATTACATCGGGGAACGCAATCCGCGCGCGGCTACCCGCGTGATGAATGACATCCACACAAAGACCGGCAAACTCCTGTCAGCAAATCCGTTCATTGGCCGCCATGGTGAGATCAAAGCACCCGTGAACTCGTCATTCCGCAAACGCCCTACATCGTGGCTTATCGTGTTCGGGAAGAACATGTCGAAATCCTCTTTGTTCAACATGGCGCGCGGGAATGGCCGGATGAGGTTTGATTTCAGGAACCATCTTGCCGATGAAGCGAGGCGATCGGCGCGTCCGACGATTTTTAAGTCTTGCAGATTCGCCAGGTAAATCTGCGGGAGGGTTGGCTGCAACGGGCCGCCTGCTCGACCGACCAGTCGATCATGCGACTCCGCTTGAGCCAACAGAACGCTTCAATCTAACCCGGAAAAGCTCTACCTTTCCAGCAGCGACTGAAGAGGAGATGCGCCGATGCCGACCTTCGATCCCGTCAGGTCATTTCGCAAACTCGCCTATAACAATGCCCTTGCCAACCGCCGCCTGCTTCAGGCCTGCGCGGCATTGAAGCCCGGTGAATTCGAAGCGCCGCGCACGAGCTTCTTCCCTTCGATCAAGGAAACCCTGAACCACATCGTCACGGTCGACTGGTTCTATGTCGACGGGATGGAGGGCGGCACGCTCGGTTTCCAGGCCTTCGAAGTCGACGAGCCCTTCGATGACGTCGCATCGCTGGCGCAAGCGCAGGCAGAGGTCGACCGGCGCCTGATGGCGCTGTGCGAAGCCCTGACGCCGGAGAAGCTGGCATCGACCGTCCGTCTCCATCGCGGCGACCGCATCCAGGAGGAGCGAATGGAAGACGTGCTCTCACACCTCTTCCAGCACCAGACCCATCATCGCGGCCAGGTACATGCGATGCTCGCGGGCACCAGCGTCGCTCCGCCGCAGCTCGACGAATTCATCGTCGCCGACGACGCCAGATTTCGCGGCAGCGAAGTCGCGGAACTCGGCTGGAGCGAAGAGACGATCATGCGTTAGAGCGGTTCAGCTTTTCACGGAAGCGCATAACCGCTCTAAGTTTTTGTTTTTACGCAATTCCCGGCAAAAGCGCTTCGCGCTTTGCCTGGAATTGCTCTAATGTTCTAGCCGCTTTTTCAGCCCATCGATGATCGTCTTGGTGAGAATGTCGTAATTCTCGTCGAAGTGATGATCGCCCGGCAGTTCGACGACTTCGGCGCCGCTTTCACGCACCGCCGGACAGGCGACATCGTCATCATCATCCTTGCCGTAAATACACTGCACGAGCTTCGGATCGACGTTCTTCAGATCGGCGACGGGATCGCCTCCCGCCCCGTCCGTCTTCTGGCCCAGCCAGCCGAGAACGGAGATGACGTAATCGACCTCGTGCGAGAGCGACAGCAGCGACAGCTGGACCACCGCGGACTTCTCGGCCGGTTTGAGGAGCTGGTAGGTCGCGGGCACGACGTCGGCGCCGAAGGAGTAGCCGACGAGCAGCACATGCTTCACCTTCCACTGCTTGCGATAGAAGTCGATGATCTTCGAAAGATCGCTCGCCGTCTCCTCCGGCTTGCGCTCCGACCAGAAATAATGGAGCGAATCGACACCCACGACGGGAATGCCTTCCTTCTGCAGCGTGCCGCCGACTTCCTTGTCGATGTCGCGCCAGCCACCGTCACCGGAATAGATCACGGCCATCGTATCGAAGGCAGGCGTTGCCTCGAGCACCGCCAGCGGCAGGCCGAGCGGATTGCCGAAAGCGCCGGAAGCGGTGACGAGGTCGTCGAGCGTATCGCCGAATACCGTCTGCGCATCGTCTGTGGAATCGCGGATCTCGATCCCGGAATGGGCTTTCTGCAGCGCCTCGGCATGCACCCGGCCGTCCTTGTCCGCTTTGGGCGTGAAGACCGATATGATCGGGTCCGGCAGGGCGCCGTCGCTGAGGCCATAGACCGTGCGTTGGCCGACCACCTTCTTGGAAGCCGGCGTGCAAAGCTCCTTGGCGAGCGGAATGCCGGCCAGGGGATCGACGGCGAGCGTCTGGCCGATCGTCGCATCGGGCGTCTGCGCCGCGATTGCCAGCGCCAGGGCTCCGCCCTCGCCGATGCCGGCGACGATCGGCAGATGATAGGCATTGTTGCCGGTCGCGCGCTGCACCTGCTGGCTCAGCGATTCGATGTCCGAGACCATGTAGACGCAGCCGTCGTTGAGACTGACGTCGTAGCGGCTGAGCGCCTGGATATAGGAAGGAAAATCGACGCCGATGACGACGGCGCCTTCGGAGACCAGCCTGTCAGCCTCGCCCTTCTCAAAATCGCCCCAGCCGGCGGCATCCGAGATCAGCATCACCGTGCCCTTCACCTCCCCTTCCGGCAGGAAGATGTGCGGCGACGGGATGAGCCCGGTTTCGAAGCTCTGCTTGGTTTCCTCGGCGGCATAGGCCGGTGCGGCCGCGAGCATGCAGGCGCATGCCGTGGCAAGAAGGATTGTTCTGATCATTTTCTCACTACCCCTTTCAATCCGCCCCCGATCAGAAATGTCGCGTCCATCAACGCGATCATCGGATTGCCCCCTCCGGAGACCGCAAGATAGCGCGGTTGCCAGTGCGGATGAAACTTGGATTTGAATGCCCGAAGGCCCTTGAAGTTATAAAAGCGCTCGCCGTGTTCGAAGACGGTGCTGCCGATGCGGTCCCAGACGGGCGCCGCCTCGCGTTTCGACATGCCGGAGAGAGGCGCCATGCCGAGATTGAAATGAGTAAAACTCTGGCTGCGCAGATATTCCATGATCTGCACGAAGAGAAAGTCCATCGACCCCTTGGGCGCGTCCGGCGAGAAGCGCATCAGATCGATCGTGCCTTCCTCCCTGGATTCGGTGACGAGGATATTGGCGAAAGCGACGATCTTGCCGTCCTTCTTCAGGATGCCAACCGGTTGCGAAGAAACGTAGTCGGGATCGAAGGAGCCGAGCGAGAAACCTTTCTCCTTGGCATTGTGATGTTCGAGCCAAGCCGTGGAAACGGCGGCAAGATCGTCGATGATCCCGTGCACGTTCTCAGGCTCGACGACCGCGAATTCCAGCCCGTCCCGCTGGGCGCGGCTTGCCGTCTGGCGAAGGTTCGCCCATTTGCCGCCCTTCATTTCGAAGGTCCTGAGATCGGCCACCGCCAGTTCGCCGAGCTTGAAGGCGCGAAGGCCGGCATCGGCGCAATGGGAAAGCAGGGCCGGCGAGATCTGGTAGAAGACGGCGCGGCAGCCGGCAGCACGCGCCGCTTCGACGAAACGCCAGACGAGCTCCTGCACGGCGCGATGATCGCCGACCGGGTCGAACAGCGCGATCCATGAGCGGCCCTGCCGGCCGTACATGATGAAGGCATCCCCCTTTTCGGAAAACATGATGCTCTTGTCGCCCATGCGCACCAGATTGGCATCGGCATTGCCCTGCTTCCCGACGATGTCGACGGCGCGCGCCAGCGCCTCTTCCGTCGCCGGTTCCGGCCGGAAAGCCGCCGGCCGGAGCAGGCTGAAAATGGCGATCGCCGAGGAGATGATGGTGATACCGAGCAAGGCGCGGAGGCCCCGAGGCGCTTCGGCGGTGAATTCGAACTGCCACCAGAGCTGGTTGCTGTATTCGACGTCACGATAGACGAAGAGCAGGATGACGACGGCGCCGACGACGATGACGGCAATCGCCATCAGCCATGACGCCGTCATCGCCTGGTTGAGCAGCGACGCGTGGCGGGTGAAGAGCCGCCGGCTGACGAAAAGCCCGAAGACGAGGAAAGCGAGAAACGCGGCTTCGACGAGCGCGATTGCCTTCAGGAGCGACAAGGTCAGCGCGGCGACGGCCGAGAACACGGCGACCCACCATGCGCCGTCCAGCCGCTGACCGAGGCCGCGCGCGGCCACGACGAGCGCAAGCCCCAGCAGGCTGGAGAGAAAATGCGCCCCTTCGACCATCGGCAGCGGCAGATAGTTGGAGAGGAATTCGAGGTTCTGGTCCGGCGTCGGCGTAACGCTCGAAAACACCAGCATGACGCCGAGCAGCAGCGCGAGAGCCGACAGCAGCTGCGGCATCAGCCGTCCGCCGATGCGCCGCACGCTGGAGGCGGCCGGATGATCGACGAAACGGCGCAGTTCCGTCGCCGAGACCGCGAGCACGGCGATCAGCAGCGGCAGCACATGGTAGATCAGCCGGTAGAGCACCAGCGATCCGAGCACGGCGTCGATGTTCACCGCGCTGCCGAGCGAAGCGATGATCACCGTCTCGAACACGCCAAGTCCGGCCGGAACGTGGCTGAGCACGCCGAGACCGACGGCGATCGCATAGACCGCGAGGAAGACCGGCCAGCCGATCGCCGTCTGCGGCAGCAGCACATAGAGCACGGAGGCCGAGGCGGCGATATCGAAGGCGGTGACGAGGAACTGGCGCGACCAGGTGCGCGAATCCGGCAGACGCACCGCGACCACGCCGAGATCGAGCACACGGCCGTCACGGCCGATGATCATCACCGCTCCGAGAATGGCGATGATCGAGCCGGCGATCAGCCGGAGAAGGAAGGCGCTGACGCCGATGAGCGGCCCGATCTGGTCGGCGATGATGATGAGGGCGATTGCCGCCACACCCGCAAGCCCGAGACCGAAGGAGAGCGTGACGAAGGCGATGATCCGGCCGATATCCTCAGGCGAGAGCCCGAGGCGCGTATAGGCGCGATAGCGGATCGCGCCGCCCGAGAGCGCGCCGAAGCCGGCGGTATTGCCGACCGCATAAGCGCTGAACGCCGTCAGCGCCACATGCGGAAAAGGCAGCTTCTTGCCGATGTAATCGATGGCGTTGAGATCGTAGAAAACAAGCGAAAGGAAACTGAGCGCCGTGAAGAACAGCGCAAGCAGGATCGCGCTCGGCCTGGTCGCCGCCAGCGCATCGACGACGTCGTCATAACGCACCTCGTTGGTGAGCTGCATGATCGCGTAACCGACGAGGCAGAAGAGCACCAGTGTCGCGGCTGCCGTCAGCGGCGTCCTGTAACGCCGGAAAAGCCCGCGAAAAGAAAACCCGTCCGTCTCGTCCATCTCTTCCAAATTGCCGTGCCCCGACATCTCTTACCTGCCTGCAATTGCCAGCTGACGGTGGATCATTCCGAAAGACGTAACATGACAGGCATATAAGCTCTATGAAGCCATGCCCGACGCTGCCCCAGCCCCGCCGCCTGCGCCTCCATCATCCTCAATTGGGGCGAATTTGCGCAGACCGGCCGAACGGCGCATTGCATTTTCGTAAGCTTGCAAAGAGCTTTAACGAGGATTTGAGAGGCGAGAGAAGGTTTCCGCCCGTTTAATGGCCGGACCTTCGCCATATCCGCCTTTGGCGACCTGCCGATCGAAGCTGCCGCGACGATATGACCTCATGCGGCGGGCTCGCCGCCGGCCCGCGCATGCGCGGCATAACGCGCCACGGCGGCATCGAGATCCGCGTCTCGATCGCCCGCCACCTGTACGGTCGGCACGGCGAATTCGATGCCGTTTTCCTTGAAGGCATTGCGAATCATCGCCAGCGCATTGCGGCGGATGACGAATTGCTCGCCGGGCTTCGTCATCATCGACAGCCGGATCTCGATCGCGAATTCACCGAATTGCTCGACGCCCTTCATTTTCAGCGTCTCGATGATATGCGGGCCGAATTCCGGGTTTTCGAGCAGCGTCTGGCCGATCTGCTTGATCACCTTCTTCGCCTTGACGAGATCGGTGTCGTATTTGACGTTGAGGCTGATCTTGTCGATCGTCCAGTCGCGGTTGAGGTTTTTCACCGCGCCGAGTTCGCCGAAGGGCACCGTCGTCAGCGGCCCGCGGTGATGCCTGAGCTTCACCGAGCGCAGGCTGAAGGCCTCGACGACGCCCTTATGGCTGCCGCTTTCGATATATTCGCCGACGCGGAAGGCATCGTCCCAGAGATAGAACATGCCGCTGATGACATCCTTGACGATCGTCTGCGCCCCGAAGCCGACCGCGACGCCGACGACGCCGGCGCCCGCGATCAGCGGCCCGATTTCGATGCCGAGACCCGACAGCACCATCAGCACGGCGATGACTGCGATGACGACGGCGAGAATGTTGCGGAAGATCGGCAGCAGCGTCTGTATCCGCGCGCGCTTGGCCTTCTCCTCGTCCGTCGCCGTGCCGTCCAGGGGAGAATCGAGCAGCTTGCCGTCGATATAGGCTTTGACCACATGCCAGAGCAGATCGGCCGCCAGCAGGATGACGACGCCGCCGATGACGCCGCGCGCGATCTTGTCGGCCATCCTATCGCCGGCGGCCATCGTGTCGGCGCCGACGCCGAGCATCCGCCCGAGCCAGATGGCGGCAAAGCCGATGATCAGCGCCCGCACGCCGCGGTCGAGCAGCACGGTCGCAATGCGGCGCGTGGCAAGGAAGCTCGCTTCGGTCTGCCGGAGCGATTTCACCGCAAGCGTCGAAACCGCGAGCACGCGCGGCAGCAGCAGCGCATAAATGCCGAGCCAGAGCAGCCAGTTGAAACCTGCGACCCAGATGCTCCACAGCAGCAGGAAATAGACGGTGAACGCCCACGAGATCCCGTGACCGCGCTCATCATCCTTGTGAGGCCGCGACCAGACCGCCTCGATTGCGATCAGCAGCAGCCCGATGCCGAGGAAATAGCCGATCAGGAGCCGGCCGCTCGGGGTATAGCCGAGCGGCTCCGTCGACTGGATCACCGCCCAGCCGAAAATGAAATAGATGACGAAGACCGCGCAGCGGCGATACCAGAAGAGCGCCACGGCACGCCCGGGCATGGCCGGAGCGGTGACGCCCTGCCGTTCTTCCTCGGCCCGCGCCAGCCGGATGAGATCGACCAGCACGCCGCCGAGGCAAATCGTGAAGCGCTGGACGATCAGCGCAACGACGACGACGATCGCGATGCTCTGGCTGATCGGCGGCCAACTGAAGCTGAGAAGCCCAAACACCGTTGCCGCCGCGAAGATCAGCGCCGGGATGACGCGCGGCGCCAGATGCATGCCCGCCATCTGGGACAACCGACGGCGACGGCGGCGAAAGGCATAACGGGCAATGCTTTCGACGATGCCGCCGAAGAGGAGGATCGCCAGGAACTGTGCCGCCATGCGCGGCCAGCCGGTGGCCGCGATTTCGCCGAAGAACAGCAAGGATGCATTGCCGATCTGCGAGGGCAACGTCATCGCCGCATCGGAAACCATCGAGACGTGCCGGCGGGCATGCTGCAGCAGACCGGACAGGACCGACATCTGATTTTCAGACGCGGCATTGGCCGCGGGTGTGGCCGCCATCTGCGTCGACATCCACTGCTTGACCTCGGGCGTCTGCATGAGCTGCATCATCTGACGCACCTCAGCCGGCGGGGCGGCCGCGGCCGGCGCTTGCGCCGGCGTTTGGCAGAAGCCGGGCGAAGCCGCAGAAAAAAGCGCAATGAATGCCAGTATGCCCGATATGGCGGCCGTCAAGCCTCCTGCCCTGCCACGCTTCATGACCGCCCTCCAATGAAGTGCCGGCGTGCACAAAGCCAAGCCGACATCTTGCAATGGATACCCGCGACTGTTGCCGCCAGCAAGCGGTAGGAAAACCATACCGATGGCTAGGAAAGAACGCCGTCGCCGCCTACCCGAGCCGGGCCGTCAAGCCCGCCATTGCGGCGTGGCGACCGCATCCTGCTCCACGAAAGGAGACGCCCAGCCTTCAGGTTTTCGGAGCAGGCTTTTCCACGTGGCCGCCGAAGCCCGCGCGCATCGCCGACAGCACCTTGTTTGCGAATTCGTCGTTGTCGCGCGAGGAGAAGCGGCCGTAGAGCGCGGCACTCAGCACCGGCGTCGGCACGCTTTCGTCGATTGCCGCCATGATCGTCCAGCGGCCTTCGCCGCTGTCGGAAACGCGACCGGCATATTTCGACAACGCCGGGTCGGCATGCAGCGCATCAGACGTGAGATCGAGCAGCCAGGAGGTGATGACGCTGCCGCGGCGCCAGACTTCCGCGACATCCTGCAGATTGAAGTCGTATTGGAAATGTTCGGGATGAGCGAGCGGCGCGGTTTCCGCATCGGCCGCGTGCAAGACAGCGCCGATATTGGCGTGTTTCAGGATGTTGAGGCCTTCGGCATAGGCGGCCATCAGGCCGTATTCGATGCCGTTATGCACCATCTTGACGAAATGGCCGGCGCCATGCGGGCCGCAATGCAGGTATCCCTGCTCGGCGGTGCTCGCCGCAGCCGCTTCGGCGGAACGGTTCGGCGAGGCTTCCGTCGTACCGGCGCCGGGCGCCAGTGTCGCGAAGATCGGCGAAAGATGCTGGACTGTGCCCTTCTCGCCGCCGATCATCAGGCAATAGCCGCGCTCGAGGCCGAAGACGCCGCCGCTGGTGCCGACGTCGACATAATGAATGCCCTTGGTGATGAGTTCGGCGCCGCGGCGGATGTCGTCATGGTAATAGGAATTGCCGCCGTCGATGACGATATCGCCGTTCTGCAGCAGCGGCACCAGACTCGCCAGCACCTTGTCGACGATCGCAGCCGGCAGCATCAGCCAGATCGCTCTGGGGTGGCTAAGCTTGGAGACGAACTCCTCGAGCGAGGCGCTGCCCGTCGCCCCAAGACCTGCAAGCTCGGCAACGCTTTCCGGCCTGGCGTCATAAACGACGCATTCGTGACCGCCCCGCATCAGCCGCTGGACCATGTAATTGCCCATGCGGCCCAAACCAACCATACCAAGCTGCATAATGAATCTCCTGGAAACCGAGATGAAGTATCGACTCCGGAAATTAGCATCCGCAGTGTGACAGGCAAGCGAAGTCTGGCGGTCCCGCCAGACCGGCCGCTCGTCAGGCATCCGGCGCGCCGGCCGGCTCGCCCTTCATTTCGCTGAGGAACATGCCCTCGCGCAGATTGATGCCGTATTCGACGAAGGCCTTCATGCTGCAAAGCATCTGCGTCCAGCCTTCGCAGTTGAGATAGGTGCCGCGCCGGCCGGCCTCATCCTCGCGCCAGCCGTTTTCGGCAATCGTCACCAGCGTGCCGCCGTCCTCCAGCGGCTTGAAGTTCATCTCGACAAGCGTCTTGTATGTCGTCTTGTCCTCGGCCGTGCCGCCATCCCAGCGGAGCACGATGCGGCTTTCAGGCACCAGCTCGACCACTTCGACCGGCGCATCCTTCCACCAGGTCACCGTCGTACCCTGAACGAGCGGCGCGCTCGCCCCGCCGATCGTGGTGAAATAGCTGCTAAGCTTCTTCGGATTGACGACTGCGTCGAACACCTCTGCGACAGGACGGCCGATACGGCCGGAAACGCGGATTCCGAGAGACATGATACTTCTCCTCTTCTCCATTGTGCCTGACCTCATTATGTTATAAAAATATAACATGTCAAGCGAATCGAAAGACGACCCCGTTTTCAAGGCACTGGCGCATCATCGCCGCCGCGAAATCCTCGATCTCCTCAAGGACGGCCCCCGCACGACGGGCGCGCTCTGCGAGATGTTTCCCGGGATGGACCGCTGCACGGTGATGCAGCATCTGAAAGTGCTGGAGGACGCCGAGCTGGTCGTCGCCAGGAAAGAAGGCCGCGAACGCTGGAACCACCTGAACAGCCTGCCGATCAAGCAAATCTATGATCGCTGGATCAGCGCCTATGCCGGCCACGCGCTATCGATCCTCGACCGGCTGAGAAACGATCTCGAAGGCCAGCCGGAATAAAGATCCGGCTGCCGGACCGACCTGCCTGCCGGCTCGCCGAAACCTTCTGGCAGAAAACATGGGATGCAGCGCAGATGACGATATCAGGGGCAGACATTCGCCGCATGCGGCTGCTGCGCAGCATGAAGCAGCAGCATCTCGCCGAGCTCCTCGGCGTCAACCAGGCGACCGTTTCGCGCTGGGAGCGCGATCAGTTCCCCCTCTCGCCGGAGCAGGCCGTCAGGCTGGAGCGGATTTTTGCCTCGTCGCGACATGCTGCGGCCGATGTGGCGCTCAAGCGGCTGGTCGAGGATTCCGTCCGGCCGGTGCACCTGATCTGCGACGTCACCCACCGGCTGCTGTCCGCCTCCCGCCCGCGCCAGGCGGAATGGCGCGCACCGCTCGCCGCCTTTCTCGGCCGCTCGCTTTTCTCCTACGCATCCGCTGAAATCGCCGCCGCCGAGCAGTCCCTGGAGGAGCGTGGCTGGCATGAGGGCAGGCTTCTGTCGCTGACGTTCGAAACCGGCGCCAACGACAATGCATCGATGCCGATCGCAGCCGGCCGGGTGACATGGGAGCGGATCACCCTTCCCCGACGGCAGCGCCGGCCGCCTCGTCACGACAATCGGCTGAGCCTGCAGCTTTCCTGCATTCCCATGCATAATTTATGCGTTGTCCCCAGACCCCGGCCTTTATAGCGTCCACCGCCGAAGGGTCAGAAGAGGATGCGATGACGATACTGGTGACGGGAAGTGCGGGACATCTCGGCGAGGCGCTGATGCGCACCTTGAGAGCGCAGAGCCGGTGGGCGCGCGGCATCGACATCAAGCCCTCGGCCTTTACCGACAGGATCGGATCGATCGGCGACCGCGACTTCGTCAGGCAGGCCATGTCAGGCATCAGCCACGTCCTCCATGCCGCGACGCTGCACAAGCCGCATGTGGCGACGCACGGCAATCGCGATTTCCTCGACACCAATGTCGGCGGCACGCTGAACCTGCTCGAAGAGGCCGCCGCCGCCGGCGTTTCGAGCTTTGTCTTCACCAACACCACCAGCGCCTTTGGCGCCGCATTGACGCCGGCAGAAGGCAAACCCGCAGCATGGATCACCGAAGACGTGCTCCCTGTAGCGAGAAACATCTACGGCGTGACGAAACTCGCCGCCGAAGGCGTCTGCGAACTCTTCGCCCGCAAATCCCGTCTGCCCGTCGTCATCCTCAGGACGTCGCGTTTCTTTCCCGAAAGCGATGACGATCCCGGCATCCGCAATAGATATTCGGCGGAAAATGCGCAGGGCAACGAGCTGCTTCATCGCCGCGTCGATATCAGCGATGTGGTCGGCGCCCATTTGCTCGCGCTCGAAAGGGCGCCGGCCATCGGTTTCGGCCGCTACATCGTCTCGGCCACGACGCCCTTTTCGTCAGGCGATCTCGCAGCACTCCGGCAAGACGCGCCCGCTGTCGTCGAACGGCTCTTTCCGGATGCCGGCGCCCTCTATGCCGAACGCGGCTGGAAGATGTTCCCCACGCTCGATCGCGTCTATGTCAACGAACGCGCAAGGCGCGAACTTGGCTGGCAGCCGCGATATGATTTCCGCTTCCTGCTCGATTGCCTGCGTGAGAACCGCGAATGGCGAAGTCCGCTGGCGCTCGACGTCGGTTCCAAGGGTTATCACGAGGAAGTCTTCACCGAAGGACCTTATCCGATCGACCACCGTCAATAGATCTGTGAAGGATGGGAGAAGCCAAATCCAAGACACACGAGATTGCTTCCGCCCGTCCATCGGCGTCTTCGTTGGCTATATGAGGGAAAGGTGCGATCCACGACAGCCGATGGATGTTTACGATCCTGGGTGCCTACAAACGTAGGTGGGCGCCGTGTGTCCAGGCCCACGGGCCTGGCCAGGGACAGCTCCCTTTGGATCGAGTATGGCCCCAGGGATTGTGGTTCCTGTCGAGAGGCGCAGACCGCACGGCGATATATAAGGACGTTTGCGCTGACGCGCCAGTGGCGACGGCGGGCCACCTCTATTTATATTGAGATCAGTTGAGCTCGGGGGCAGAGCGGCCGTTCAGCTTGTCGGTAATGCCGCGGATGCGGCTCGAAACCTCACTGAGCGCCGCCGCGAGGTTTTCCTCGGTGCGAGCGGTCGCGGCAAGCACGGTATCGCGGTTGCTGCGCAACGACTCCAGCTCGGATTCCAGCCCGGCGATGCGGCGCGTCAGCTCGGAGATCTCGTCCATGATCATGATGCCGGCCATGACGGTGATCCTGAGATCGCCGATTTCGCCGAACTGGCTCTTGAGATGGCCGACATAGCGATCGAAGCGGGTGGCGAGATCGGTCAGGTGATCCTCCTGCCCTTCCTCGCAGGCCATGCGATAGGCCTTGCCGTCAATCGTTACCGTTACCTGCGCCATGCCACAATCTTTCTATCAGCGATCCAGAACCGCGCGGATCGTCTCCATGGCCGTCACCAGCCGCCGCGACACCTCGCGATTGACCTCTTCCAGCCGGTTGGCGCGGAATTCGGCCTGGTCGAGCTCCTGCGCCAGCCGGGAGCGGTCGGCATGCACACGGCGAACCTCACCTTCGATCTCGCCCTGCTCCCGCTCCCGCTCGACGCGCATGTCGACGGCGTTCTCAAGGCTCGAAATCGCCTGCCTCAGCTCATTGAGCGCTGCTTCCATGGTTTTGCCTGTGGGCGTCATGCCTTCCGCTTCCCGTGCAGGACCCGCGAATCGACACCGAAAGCCGATCCTGTGATTTCAAAAGGATATGCAGCTCGCCAACGGCCCGTCAATAAATCCTGTCACCTGCCGGCCGGCCTATCTTGTGGATGAGCGCTTTCCCGCTGTCCACCGCGCAAGATTTGTCATTTGTACAATCGCGCGATCAAATGTCAAAAAATGCCGCAGCGCACCCGGATTCGGCCTGCCATTTATTGACTTGCCCGTCTTAACTGGTATGTCTCAGCCGCTTTCATCGATGGCCTTGGAGGCTCGAGGCCATCCCCCGACACCCCGGAGCTTGCGGAAAAGCCATGACCTCTCCCGAACAACACGACCGGATGGCGAATGCGATCCGTTTTCTCGCCATGGACGCCGTTGAAAAGGCGAATTCCGGCCACCCGGGCATGCCGATGGGCATGGCTGACGTGGCAACGGTCCTGTTCACCAAATATCTGAAGTTCGATCCGAAGAAGCCGCACTGGCCGAACCGCGACCGCTTCGTGCTCTCCGCCGGCCACGGCTCGATGCTGCTCTATTCGCTGCTCTATTTGACCGGCTATCCCGACATGACCGTCGAGGATCTGAAGCAGTTCCGCCAGATCGGCTCCAAGACCGCCGGCCATCCGGAATACGGTCATGCCACAGGCATCGAAACCACCACCGGCCCGCTCGGCCAGGGTATCGCCAATGCCGTCGGCATGGCGATCGCCGAGCGCAAGCTGCGCGAGGAGTTCGGGTCTGACCTGCAGGACCACTACACCTACGTCATCAACGGCGACGGCTGCCTGATGGAAGGCATCAGCCATGAGGCGATCGCGCTTGCCGGCCACCTGAAGCTGAACAAGCTGATCCTCTTCTGGGACAACAACTCGATCACCATCGACGGCGCCGTCTCGCTGTCGGATTCGACCGACCAGATCGCCCGCTTCAAGGCCGTTCACTGGAACACGATCGAGATCGACGGTCACGATCAGGCCGCCATCGCCGCCGCGATCGAAGAGGCCCACAAGTCCGACCGCCCGACCTTTATCGCCTGCAAGACGGTCATCGGCTTCGGCGCCCCCAACAAGCAGGGCACCCACAAGGTTCACGGCAATCCGCTCGGTGCCGACGAAATCGCCGCCACCCGCAAGGCGCTGAACTGGGAATACGAACCCTTCGTCATCCCGTCTGACGTTCTCGACAGCTGGCGTGCGGCCGGCACCCGCTCGGTCGACCTCGTCAAGGCCTGGGAAGACGGCCTCGCCAAGGCTCCTGCCAAAGCCGAGTTCACCCGCCGCATGGCAGGCGAACTGCCCGATGGTTTCGACGCCGCGATCAGCGCATATAAGAAGAAGCTCGCCGAGACCAGGCCGACGCTTGCGACCCGCAAGGCATCCGAAGACGCGCTAGAGATCATCAACGGCTTCCTGCCGGAAACGCTCGGCGGCTCCGCTGACCTGACGCCCTCGAACAACACCAAGACCAGCCAGATGCACTCGATCACGCCGACGGATTTCGCCGGCCGTTATGTGCACTGGGGCATCCGCGAGCACGGCATGGCCTCAGCCATGAACGGCATTGCGCTGCATGGCGGCCTCATTCCCTATAGCGGCGGCTTCCTGATCTTCTCGGATTATTGCCGCCCGCCGATCCGCCTCGCCGCGCTGATGGGCATCCGTGTCATCCACGTCCTGACGCACGACTCGATCGGCGTCGGCGAAGACGGCCCGACGCACCAGCCGGTCGAACAGCTCGCCGGCCTGCGCGCCATTCCCAACCTGCTGGTCTTCCGTCCGGCCGACGCCACGGAAACGGCGGAATGCTGGCAGATCGCCATCAAGACGCACAACCGTCCGTCGGGCCTTGCCCTGACGCGCCAGAACCTCAGCCCGGCCCGCACCGAATACAGCGAAAAGAACCTCTGCGAACAGGGTGCTTATACGCTCGCCGGCAATGCCGACGCCAAGGTGACGATCTTCGCCTCCGGTTCCGAAGTCGAAATCGCCATTGCCGCCCGCGCAGCGCTCGAAGCCAAGGGTGTGACGGTCCGCGTCGTATCGGTTCCCTGCACGGAACTGTTCTTCGAACAGCCGGAAGCCTATCGTAAGCAGGTGCTCGGCAACTCCCCAGTCAAGATCGCCGTCGAAGCCGCCGTCCGCGAAGGCTGGGATGCCTTCATCGGGCCGGAAGGCACGTTCATCGGCATGAAGGGCTTCGGCGCTTCCGGGCCGGTGAAGGACGTTTACAAGCATTTCGGCATCACCGCCGACGCTGTCGTTGCGGCCGCGGAAGCAAAGCTTTAATGAGAGCGCCTTGAGGCGCTCTCCATCTCCTCAATTCCAGGCCGCCCGGCCTATCGGGCGCTATTCTATCGGGAGTGAATGAACATGACAGTCAAGGTTGCCATCAATGGTTTCGGCCGCATCGGCCGTAACGTCCTCCGCGCTATCGTCGAATCCGGCCGCGCCGACATCGAAGTCGTCGCCATCAACGACCTCGGCCCGGTCGAGACCAACGCCCATCTGCTGCGTTACGACTCGATCCACGGCAAATTCCCGGCCGAAGTGAAGGTCGAAGGCGACACGATCATCGTCGGCGGCGGCAAGCCGATCAAGGTCACGGCGATCAAGGATCCGGCAACGCTTCCGCACCGCGAGCTCGGCGTCGACATCGCCATGGAATGCACCGGCATCTTCACCGCCCGCGACAAGGCCGCCGCCCACCTGACGGCCGGCGCCAAGCGCGTCATCGTCTCGGCTCCCGCCGACGGCGCTGACCTGACGGTCGTTTTCGGCGTCAACCATGACCAGCTCACCAAGGAGCACATGGTCATCTCCAACGCCTCCTGCACCACCAACTGCCTGGTGCCGGTTGTGAAGGTTCTCGACGACGCCGTCGGAATCGACCACGGCTTCATGACGACGATCCACTCCTACACCGGCGACCAGCCGACGCTCGACACGATGCACAAGGACCTGTATCGCGCCCGCGCCGCCGCGCTTTCGATGATCCCGACCTCGACGGGCGCTGCGAAGGCCGTCGGCCTCGTGCTGCCGCACCTCAAGGGCAAGCTCGACGGCACCTCGATCCGCGTTCCCACCCCGAACGTCTCGGTCGTCGACTTCAAGTTCGTCGCCAAGAAGGCGACCACGGTCGGCGAAATCAACGAGGCCATCAAGGCTGCCGCCAACGGCAAGCTGAAGGGCATTCTCGGCTACACCGACGAGCCGCTCGTCTCCCGCGACTTCAACCATGACAGCCATTCGTCGATCTTCGCAACCGATCAGACGAAGGTCATGGAAGGCAACTTCGTGCGCATCCTCACCTGGTACGACAACGAGTGGGGCTTCTCCAGCCGCATGTCCGACACGGCCGTGGCCTTCGCCAAGCTCATCTGAGGCGGATAACTGAAAATCATGAACGGCCCGGGAAACCGGGCCGTTTTGTTATAGGCGTCTGAAGCCGGTCGTGGCATTGTTGACAACCCCGGAGCCGCCGTCGCACCCGGGGAGATAAAGAGGGATGGATGGATTACTTTACCGTTGAAATCGCCGGCCGCGCCGTCGCCAGCTTCCGTTCGAAAAACCATGAGGAAGCCACGCATTTCTTCGAAGCGGAAGATTTTCGCGACGACCTGACCATCCTGGAGTCCGAGGGCAAACCGCTCTGGGACCGCAAGGCGACGCTCAGCCTGCGCAAGGCAACCGCCGAGGAAGCCAGCGAAGTCGAGCACGCCTATGAATTCGACGACGATCCGGAAAGGACCATCGACGACGAGTTCGTCGTCTTCCTGGTCCCGGTCGAAGACCTGACCGATGGGAGCGAAGACACCGAAGACTGACAGTCGATCTGCATCGATCTTCCGGTACGCCGGCCAAGCGTGATAGACTGAGAAATGCATAGCGCTGCAAAATGGCTGAGATGATCCAAGTGGAGGCGATCGATGGCAGAGGCGCAAAAACGCTTGTCCCAGACCACCCTGAAGCGGCGGCAGCGGTTTCACCCCAAGCGGGACGTCAAACCTGCCGTGTTGGCGAAGGCCAATCGTCTGGTCGTCTCGGTCGCCGCCTTCATCGGTCTCTCATTTCTCGCCGTCATCATACTTCAGGCGGTCTTCTGACGGGCCGCATGGAGGAATGTGTCTGTCCTGCTGCGCTTGGCGGATACCGCCAGGAAAAATCGAAGCTTCCCGCATTTCGCCCTCCTCTTGCCTGATTTTCTTATACATTCTTTGTAGAGAGTTTCTCCCGTAGCATTTCCGTGTCGGTGGCCGTCCGGCAGCCGTTCAGCAGCATGATGCAGCACGAGACGAGGTTAAGCCGCAAGGCCTACCCTTCTCTGCCGTTTTGCCGTTTACTGGTGGATCGACGCGCGCGGCGGAGGGGTTGAGACGGACGGATCGGTCGGGGGTGACCGTATCCGCGAAGCAGTCGATGGAAAGGGGTGGGCATGGAAGCGTTCTATATCGTGGTGCTGGTCGCGACGGCGCTCGTGCTTCTTGCCGCTTTTTCCAGCCTGCTCGCCTTCCGTTTCGGCGCTCCGCTGCTGCTGCTTTTCCTGATGATCGGCCTTGCCGCCGGCGTCGACGGCCTCGGCATCGAATTCAGCAACAATTACCTCGCCTATATTCTCGGCTCGATCGCGCTTGCCGTCATCCTGTTCGATTCCGGCTTCGGCACGCCGATGCAGGCCTTCCGGCTCGCGGCCGTGCCCTCTCTCACCCTCGCCTCGGTCGGCGTGCTGATCACCGCCTCGCTCTTTGCCGTCGCCGCCATGTGGCTGCTGAACTTCACCTGGCTGGAAGGCCTGCTGCTCGGCTCGATCGTCGCATCGACGGATGCCGCCGCCGTCTTCTTCCTGCTGCGCATCGGCGGCATCAACATCCGTGACAAGGTGCGCTCGACACTGGAAGTCGAATCCGGCACCAACGACCCGATGGCGATCTTCCTCACCATCGCCCTTGTCGAAGTGCTGGCGAGCGGCGAACGCTATTCCGGCATCAATATCGGCATGCTCGCCATGTTCATCCAGCAGATGGGACTCGGCGTCATCCTCGGCCTGCTCGGCGGCATGATGATCGTGCTGATCGTCAGCAAGCTCGATACCGATCGCGGCCTGACCCCGATCTTCGTGCTGGCGCTCGCTTTGCTCGTCTTCTCCTTCGCCGGCACGGTCGGCGGCAGCGGTTTCCTCGCGGTCTACGTCGCCGGCATCTACGCCGGAAACCGCAAGATGCAGGCGATCGGCACCATCAAGCGCTTCCAGGACGGCATGACGTGGCTGGCGCAGATCATCATGTTCCTCGTGCTCGGCCTGCTCGCCACGCCGTCGCAGTTCCCCGTCATCATCGTGCCGGCCATCCTGCTCGCCCTCTTCCTGATCTTCGTCGCCCGGCCGCTGGCCGTCTGGCTGTCGCTGCTTCCTTTCGACTACACGCAGCAGGAAATCGGCTTCGTCGCCTGGGTCGGCCTGCGCGGCGCCGTATCCATTCTGCTGGCGATCATGCCGATCCTCGGCAAGCTGGAAAACGGCCAGATCTATTTCAACACCGCCTTCATCATCGTGCTGGTCTCCCTGCTCGTCCAGGGCTGGACGATCAAGCCGGTCGCCAAGAAGCTCGGCCTGATCATTCCGCCGCGCATCGGCGCCGTCGACAAGGTCGAGGTCGACCTGCCGGGTGCGGCCAACCACGAACTGCTCTCCTACCGCGTCATCAAGGACAGCCCGGTGCTGCGCGGCGAGCGCATTCCGCGCTGGGCGACACCCTCGCTCGTCATCCGCGACGGCAAGTCGATGCGTTACCAATATGCCGGGCGGCTGCGCGAAAACGATCTCGTCTATCTCTTCATCGTGCCGAGCTATTCCCGCCTGCTCGACCGCCTCTTCGCCAGCCGCGCGCCGGTTGATGAGGACGATGCCGAATTCTTCGGCGCCTTCGCGCTCTCGCCCGCCCGCCCCGCCGCCGATCTCGATGCCGCCTATGGGCCCGGCCTGCTCAACGAATCCGAAAAGGGGCTGACGATTGCCGAACTGATGCGGCAGCGCCTCGGCGGCAAGGCCGATTATGCCGACCGCGTCCGCCTTGGCTCGATCATCCTGATCGTCCGCGATCTCGACGAGCACGACCACATCACTTCCGTCGGCATGTCGCTGGAAGCGGTCGAACCGGCGATCACGCTGCCGATCTTCATCAATCTCAAGGACATCATCCAACGCATCCGCGACCGGCTGAATGGACGCCGAAACCGGGAAGCCGCAGCCGCCGAAACCGCGCCGAAAGCATCGGCCGGACGCGACGAAGCCAAGCGCGAAAACGGCCGTTGAACGCCTTGCGTCTCGAATGATCCTTGCTATGGTCTGCGCGACTTCCGCCAACCAAGACTGGATCTTCCCCATGCCTTCTTTCAAGACCCTCGACGATCTTTCCGATATCAGCGGCAAGCGCGTTCTCGTCCGCGTCGACCTCAACGTCCCGGTCAAGGACGGCAAGGTCACCGATACGACCCGCATCGAGCGTGTGGCGCCGACGATCCTCGAACTGTCGAACAAGGGCGCAAAGGTGATCCTGCTTGCCCATTTCGGCCGGCCGAAGGATGGCCCGTCGCCGGACCTGTCGCTGTCGCTGATCGCTCCTTCCGTCGAGGAAGTGCTCGATCATGCCGTTCTGACGGCCTCCGACTGCATCGGTGAGGCCGCCGCCTCCGCCGTCGCCGCGATGAATGACGGCGATATCCTGCTCCTGGAAAACACCCGCTTCCATAAGGGCGAGGAAAAGAACGATCCCGATTTCATCAAGGCGCTCGCCGCCAACGGCGATATCTACGTCAACGACGCCTTCTCCGCCGCCCACCGCGCCCACGCTTCCACCGAGGGGCTAGCCCACCACATGCCGGCCCATGCCGGCCGCACCATGCAGGCCGAGCTGGAAGCGCTGGAAAAGGGTCTCGGCGCTCCCGCCCGCCCCGTCGTCGCCATCGTCGGCGGCGCCAAGGTCTCGACCAAGATCGATCTCTTGATGAACCTCGTGAAGAAGGTCGATGCGCTCGTCATCGGCGGCGGCATGGCCAACACCTTCATCGCCGCCCGCGGCACCAATGTCGGCAAGTCGCTTTGCGAGCATGATCTTGCCGATACCGCCAAGCAGATCATGATCGAGGCCGCGACATCAGGCTGTGCCATCATCCTGCCGGAAGACGGCGTCGTCGCGCGCGAATTCAAGGCAGGCGCGGCCAACGAAACGGTCGACATCAACGCCATTCCGGCCGATGCCATGGTGCTCGACGTCGGCCCGAAATCCGTCCAGGCCATCAATGCCTGGATCGAGCGCGCTTCGACCCTCGTCTGGAACGGTCCGCTCGGCGCCTTCGAGATCGAGCCCTTCGATGCCGCAACCGTCGCTGCCGCAAAATACGCCGCCGAGCGCACGGCCGCCGGCAAGCTCACTTCCGTTGCCGGCGGCGGCGATACCGTCTCGGCGCTCAACCATGCCGGCGTTGCCGACGAGTTCAGCTATGTCTCCACCGCCGGCGGCGCTTTCCTGGAATGGATGGAAGGCAAGGAGCTTCCCGGCGTCGCGGTCCTCAACGCCAGCAAATAACTGCCAAGCCTGATTTGACAGGTTTTACATGTGGATAGACCGCGGCGGGCAGAAGCCTTCCGCGGTCTTTTGCTCAAGGCGCGGAAAAATTCCCATTTTTTCAAACGATTGAATTGATTTCAATCGTTTCAGTGACTTAGGCTTCCATTTTCCTCTCTATAAACTTCTGTTATCGCCGTCCTATATTCTTAAACCGCCGATGTTTCATGCAGTGGAGAGAACGAGATGAGCGAACGACTGGAAGATATTGCAGTGCAGATGGTTGCAGGCGGCCGGGGACTGCTTGCTGCCGATGAATCGACCTCCACCATCAAGAAGCGTTTCGACACGATCAATCTCGAATCGACCGAAACCAGCCGCCGCGATTACCGCGAGATGCTCTTCCGCTCCGATGAGGCGATGAAGAAATATATCTCCGGCGTCATCCTTTTCGAAGAGACGCTGTTCCAGAAGGCTGCCGATGGCACGCCCTTCGTCGACATCATCCGCGCCGCCGGTTCCATTCCCGGCATCAAGGTCGATACCGGCGCCAAGCCGATGGCTAATTTCCCCGGCGAAACCATTACCGAAGGCCTCGATGGCCTCGGCGAGCGCCTCGCCCGCTATTATGAAGCCGGCGCCCGCTTCGCCAAGTGGCGCGGCGTCATCGCCATCTCCTCGTCGCTGCCGACCCGCGGTTCGGTCCGCGCCAACGCTCAGGCGCTTGCCCGCTATGCGGCTCTTTGCCAGCAAGCCAAGATCGTTCCGATCGTCGAGCCGGAATGCCTGATGGATGGCAAGCCGGGCGACCATGATATCGACCGCTGCGCCGAAGTCACCGAATCCACGCTGCGCATCGTATTCGAGGAACTGGCCGATGCCCGTGTCAGCCTCGAAGGCATGATCCTGAAGCCGAACATGGTCATCGACGGCAAGAACGCCCGCAAGGCTTCGGTCGCCGAAGTCGCCGAACGCACCGTACAGGTGCTGAAACGCACGGTTCCGTCCGCCGTTCCCGGCATCGCCTTCCTCTCCGGCGGCCAGTCGACCGAAGAGGCGAGCGCGCACCTTTCGGCCATCAACGCCACGGCCGACCTGCCCTGGTTCGTCACCTTCTCCTACGGCCGCGCCCTGCAGGACAGCGCGCTCAAGGCCTGGAACGGCAAGCCGGAAAACGTCGCCGCTGGCCAGCGCGAATTCACCCACCGCGCCGAGATGAACAGCCTCGCCGCCAAGGGCAGCTGGAAGAAGGACCTGGAAAAGGCAGCCTGAGTTTTTGCATCTGGGATTCGGGCAAGAGCAGCAACCACAACGTTGCTGCTCTTGCCTAATCCCCTCGCCTCCCTCATTCTTGTGCTTGTCACAGGAATCCAGTTCGTCCAAGTCTTTGGGCGCGGAAGACCCTTTCCCTTGAGATATTGATTCATTCACGGCGCAGACGCGCCGTGGCTGGATTCCTGTGACGAGCACAGGAATGAGGGAGTTCGGAGAGGCCTCGCACTCCCCATCCGACGAATCTGCGTAAAAAATCAGCGCAACGCGATAGACAGCCCTCGGCATTGTCTCGGCGACAAGAAACCGCTTCGTCCCGCGAAAAATCGTGATTATTCATAACGGCCCGCTGCAAGAGGAGCCGCTATGGACACCATTTCCTACGTCACCGTCGATGTCTTCACCTCCACGCGCTTCGAGGGCAATCCGCTTGCCGTCATCTCCGATGCGCGCGGCCTCACCGATGCGGCGATGCAGAAGATCGCCACGGAGTTCAATTATTCCGAAACCACCTTCGTCCTGCCGCCGGAAGATCCAAAGAACTCCGCCCGCGTGCGCATCTTCACCCCGACGATGGAGGTCCCCTTCGCCGGCCATCCGAATGTCGGCACCGCCTATGTGCTCGGTCAACAGCCGGAGATTTTCGGCAGGCCGGTCGGCGATACGCTGCGCTTCGAGGAAAAGGCCGGCATCGTCGAAGTCAACCTGAAACGCGACGGCGGAAAGGTCGCGGCCGCAGCCATCCGCGCGCCGCAGCCGTTGACGATCGGCGATATCATCGCCGAGGAAACCGTCGCCCGCTGCGTCTCACTCGATCCCGGCCTCGTCCTCACGACCACACATGCCCCGGTCTTTGCCTCCGTCGGCCTGAACTTCGCCGTCGCCGAATTGAACGGGCTCGAGGCGCTCTCCGCCGCCCGTCCGAACCTTGCGGGCTTCCAGGCGGCCGCCGGCCGGCAGACGACGAGCGGCCACGACTTCTCGCTCTTCGTCTATGCCAGGACAGCCGAAGATCCGTGGAAGATCCGCGCCCGTATGTTCGCGCCGCTCGACAATGTGCCGGAGGATCCGGCCACCGGCAGCGCTTCGGCGGCCCTTGGCGCCCATCTCGTCTCGCTGGCGCCCGAGGCCGATATGAAGGTCAGCATCACCGTCGAGCAGGGCGTCGAAATGGGCCGCCGCAGCGTCATCGCCCTCGATATCGTAAAATCCGGCGGGATCGTCACCGATGTCGTGATCTCGGGAAGCTGCGTTTTCGTCATGCGTGGAGAAATCACGCTACGGGACTGACGATCGCAGATCAGGCCCTGCATCCGATTTACATCAGGAAATCGCGCGACAGCAACGCCACTGCCCAGATGCCGAAGGCAAAGAGCGCGATCTTCCAGAAGTCCATCCGCCGCCTGAAGCCGGGAAGGGCGAGCGGCTTGATCACCTGTATCGCCATGGCAAGGATGAGCAGCAAGGCTATCAGCTTTGTCATGCTTTATTTTTTCCGTTTTTCGGAATGCCACAGGACAGACATTTTTCCGCGCGAACAAGAGGATCACTACACGCCGTAAAGACATTCCGGGGCACAATCAATCATCTTGAGGCTGGGCTGAAGCAGGTCTTGCCTTATGTCCATGTCAATCGCTTGAGACCTGAGTCGGGGAAATGAAGAGAAACCTGCTGTCCGTCGCCGCGCTGCTCTTTGGCACGCTCTTCCTTTTCATGGGCAACGGCCTGCAGGGCATCCTGCTTCCGGTGCGCGGCAATATCGAGGGCTACGCCACGACGACCCTTGGCCTGCTTGGCACCTCATGGGCCGGGGGCTTCGTCATCGGCTGCCTGGTGGCGCCGAAACTGGTGCGCCGTGTCGGCCATGTCAGAGCCTTCTCGGGCTTCATCTCGATCATCGCCATCATCGCGCTGGTCAGCGGCATCATCATCGATCCGTTCTGGTGGGTGGTCCTGCGCGCCGTGACCGGCTTCTCCACCGCCGGCACCTCGATGATCATCGAAAGCTGGCTGAACGAGCGTGCCAGCAACGAGAGCCGCGGCGCGATCTTCTCGCTTTATATCGGCATCACGCTGCTCGGTGTCGTCGGCGGCCAGATGATGATCCCGCTCGAGGATGTGCGCACACCGGTGCTCTTCATGATCTGCGGCATCTTCTATTGCATCGCCATGCTGCCGACGACGCTGTCGACCGCCGCTTCGCCGCAGCCGCTGAAGGCGGTGCGCCTCGATCTGCCGGCGCTTTACCGCAACTCGCCGGTCTCCTGCCTCGGCATCCTGCTCGTCGGCATCGCCAACGGGGCCTACGGCACGCTCGGCGCCGTCTTCGGCGCGGGCGCCGGCCTCTCCGATACCAGCATCGCCGTCATGATGAGCGCCACCATCTTCGCCGGCGCGCTGATGCAGCTGCCGGCCGGCCGGCTTTCCGACCGGATCGACCGGCGCTACGTGCTGGCCGCCATGTCGGCGATCGCAGCCGTTGCCGGCTTGCTGATCTTCCTGATCCATCCGACGTCTGCCGCCCTGCTGATCGGGCTCGTCGTTCTCTATGGCGCGGTGGCGAACACGCTCTACCCGATCGCCGTCGCCCATGCGAACGACTTCGCGGCGGCCGAGGATTTCGTCAAGGTCTCTGGCGGCCTGCTGCTGCTCTACGGCATCGGCACGGTGATCGGCCCAACGATCGGCGGCCCGGTCATGTCGGCGATCACCCCGCATGCGCTCTTTCTCGTCACCGCCATCGCCCACCTGCTGATCACCGTCTATGCCATCATCAGAAGCCGCATCCGCGCCGCCGTGCCGGCAAGCGACCGCGACGCCTACACGACGATCCCGACCGGCACCTCGCCGATGCTGACGCCGCAAAGCATGTCGCTGGCCGATCGCGGCGCCGGAAAATCTCCTGAAACCGGAAAGTCTCCCGAAAGCGGCGATCCTGCTGTAAAGTTCGGCTGAGCAATTCCAGCAAAGCGCAGCGGTTTTGCGTTCAAAATTGCGAAGGACGACATTCCGGCAACGGAGGAGGAACCATGAGCTTCATCGATGACGACCGGCCGCAGAAAAAGGCCGCCCACGAGATCGGCGCCGATCTCTCCATGCTTTCGGTGGATGAGCTGAAAGCACGGGTGGAATTGCTGAAAGCGGAGATCGCCCGGCTCGAAGCCGAGGCCACCCGCAAGGCCTCGGGGCGGCAGGCGGCGGAAAGCTTCTTCCGCTCTTAAAGCGCGTCCCGTTAAACCCAATTCAAGCGACGCGCTTCAACTCCTCGTTTCCATGCATGCCGTTGTCCCGGAATCGCTGCACGCTTCCGGGCGACATGCATGAGCTGCATGTCGCGCTGAAACCCAGAGAAAACAAGGCGCTGGATAGTAAAATGAGCCGCCCTCAAGTCTTGATTCGGCACAATGTTAATAAATTATTAAGCTTTCTAAGATATTACTGTACTCGTCCAGATTTTCTCTGGGTTCTCAGACAGTTTTCCAAGCGGTGAATTGGTCTGATTTTTCTCCCTGTTTTACCTTGAGAGCCGCTTTTGCGGCTCTTCTTTTTGCTATTTCAGCGGCTTTCCACGAAACTGTGGAGATTAACCCTTTCTTAAGAAACGACTTGCGCAATTCCGCTAATGATACCATTCTTAGAGGCATAGAGACCGGCCCGGAAACTTTTCCCATGGCGCCGGCGTTACCTGAACATAAGTAGCTGCGTGCAACAGGGACTATTGCGATGTCGGAAGTTGGAGTGAACACGATCAGTTTTGCAGGCCGCGCCGCTGCATCTTCGCAGTTCAAGGCACTCTATGCGGAAGGCATGTCGCTGGTTGAAGAGACCGCCGCCTATCTCGACGGCCAGGGCCGCGCAGCTTCCAAGGTTCTGCCGCGCATGGCCTCCGTTCTCTACGCCGCGGAATCGATGCGCCTTACCACCCGCCTCATGCAGATGGCCTCCTGGCTGCTGCTGCAGCGCGCCGTCAACAACGGCGAAATGTCTCGCGATCAGGTGCTGGCCGAGAAGAACAAGGTCCGCCTCGACGGCTTCAACGTCGATCGCGCCGCACCCGGCTGGGGCGACCTTCCGGAATCCTTCCGCGACCTCGTCGAGCGCTCGCTGCGTCTGCAGAACCGCATCGCCCTGCTCGACCGTGAAATCTACCGTCCGTCCGAAGCCGTGATCGTTCACGACAATCAGAACAGCGTCCAGGCCCAGCTCTCCCTGCTGCAGACGGCCTTCGGCAACAACTGATCGGATCTTCCGGAATTCAATATCGGACCGGCTGCGCCCCGCGCGGCCGGTTTTTTGTTTGTCATTCGACAACCACGTCCCGAGCAGTGTGCAAACGCAAAAAAGCCCGGCAGAACCGGGCCCTTTTCAATTGCTGTCCAGCAGAAGCGATTAGAGGCCGAGGCCGCCGAAACGCTTGTTGAACTTGGAAACGCGGCCGCCGCGGTCCATGAGCTGCTGGTTGCCACCGGTCCAGGCCGGATGCGACTTGGAATCGATTTCGAGGTTCATGACAGCGCCTTCCGAACCCCAGGTCGAGCGGGTTTCGTATTCGGTGCCATCGGTCATGACTACCTTGATCGTGTGATAGTCGGGATGGATGCCTGCCTTCATAACAATCTTCCTGCGATACCGGAGTTCAATTTGCCGCATGCAGTTGCGGCCAAGGAACCGTTTGAATAAATGAAGCCGCAGTCGTGATGGCTACGGCTTCCCATTAGGATGCGGTGCCTATACATGAAGGACGCCTAGATAACAAGAGCCAACAGGCCGCATTGCGCGGGTCCTGCGGGCGAACGGAGACGATTTGGCAGAACAGGCACGGGCTGAGGAAAATAAGAGGCGGTCGCTGCGTCCGCTCGGCACGCTGACGCCATATGTCATGCGTTATCGCGGCCTCGTGGCCGGCGCGCTGATTTCGCTGACGCTTGCCGCCGTCACCTCGCTGGCGCTGCCGCTTGCCGTGCGCCGCATGATCGATCACGGCTTCACGCACTCCGACGGCCGCTTCATCAACAGCTACTTCGCCATGCTGATGGTCATGGCGATCGTGCTCGCGGTCGCGAGCGCGCTGCGCTATTATTTCGTCATCACCATCGGCGAACGGATCGTCGCCGATCTCCGCCGCGATGTTTTCACCCATGTGACGCGGCTGTCGCCCTCCTTCTTCGACGTCAACCAGTCCGGCGAGATCGTCTCGCGGCTGACCGCCGATACGACGCAGATCAAGTCCGCCGTCGGCGCCACCGCCTCGGTGGCGCTCAGGAACCTCATTCTCTGTCTCGGCGCTATGGGCATGATGATCGTCACCTCGCCGAAGCTTTCGAGCCTGGTCATCGGGGCGATCCCGCTGATCGTCTTCCCGCTCGTCGCCTTCGGCCGGTCGGTGCGCAAACGCTCCCGCGCCGCCCAGGATACACTCGCCGAAGCATCCGCCTTCGCCAACGAGACGGTCGCCGCCACCCGCACCGTGCAGGCTTTCAACGGCGAGGACGCGGCAGCGGCACGCTATGGTGCCGCCGTCGAATCCGCATACGCGGCCGCCCGCGCCGCCATCCGCTCCCGCGCGCTGCTGACCGGGATTGCCATCACGCTGATCTTCGGCAGCGTCGTCGCCGTGCTCTGGGTCGGCGCCCACAGCGTCCTTGCCGGCACGCTGTCGGCCGGCACGCTCGGCCAGTTCCTGCTCTATGCCGTCATCTCCGCCGGCTCGCTCGGCGCGCTGTCGGAGGTCTGGGGCGAACTCTCCCAGGCCGCGGGTGCCGCCGACCGGCTGACCGAGCTTCTCGACGAAGTCTCCCCGATCGCGGCCCCCGCCCATCCGGAAGCTCTTCCTTCGCCCGGCCGGGGCCATGTCGAGTTTACCGACGTGCATTTCGCCTATCCCTCCCGCCCCGGCAAATCGGCACTGCACGGCTTGAACTTCGCGATTGCGCCCGGCGAAACGGTCGCCATCGTCGGCCCGTCCGGCGCCGGCAAGAGCACCGTCTTCTCGCTGCTCCTGCGCTTCTACGATCCCCAGCAGGGCAGCGTGAAGATCGACGGCATCGACGCGCGGCTGACGACGCCCGACGAACTGCGCCGGCGCATCGCCATCGTGCCGCAGGACGTCACCATCTTCGCCGCCTCGATCCACGACAACATTGCCTTCGGCCGTCCCGGCGCCTCGCGCGACGAGGTTCGCGCCGCAGCCCTTGCCGCCCAGGCCGACGAATTCGTCGCCCGGCTGGACAAGGGCTACGAGACCGAAGTCGGCGAACGCGGCGTGACGCTCTCCGGCGGTCAGCGCCAGCGTATCGCCATCGCCCGCGCCATCCTGAAGAATGCGCCGGTGCTGCTGCTCGACGAGGCGACCTCCGCACTCGATGCCGAAAGCGAGACCTTGGTGCAGAAAGCGCTCGACGGCCTCGTGGACGGCCGCACGACGCTCGTCATCGCCCATCGCTTGGCAACCGTGCTGAAGGCCGATCGCATCCTCGTCATGGACCAGGGCCGCATCGTTGAGGAAGGCACGCATCAGAGCCTGATCCGTCACGGCGGCATCTATGCGCGGCTGGCGCGGCTCCAATTCGATGCCGCCCACGAGGATGTGCTCGCCGCAGCGAAATAACCGGCATAGGCTCTCCAAACACACCGACTAAAGTTTGACGCCGCCGCACCCTCCCTGCGGTTGTCTTTCGCGCGCTCTGCCCTACCCTCTTCATGCCCCGGGTGGGGATATTGCTGCTGAAATCCTTGGGAGGAGATAGGAATGGCGCTTTCCGATATCACGCGACGCACGGGCCTTGCGCTCGCTCTCGGCCTGACTGCAACGCTCGGTCTCGGCACTGCTTCCGTTGCGGCGGATTTTCCCGATCGCGCGATCACCATGGTCGTGCCCTTCGCCGCCGGCGGCTCGACCGATGTCGTCGCCCGCATCGTCGCACAGAAGATGTCGGAAGATCTCGGCCAGCAGGTGATCGTCCAGAACGTCGCCGGCGCCGGCGGCAATCTCGGGGCCGGCAACGTCGCCCGCGCCGACGCTGACGGCTACACCATCCTGATGGGCACGGTCGCGACTCACGCCCTCAATCCGTTGATCCTCAAATCGACGCCTTACGACCCGGAGAAGGATTTCGCGCCGGTCTCGCTGCTCGTCGTCGTGCCGAACGTGCTGGTCGTCAATCCGGAACTGCCGGCAAAGACCGTGCCGGAGCTGATCGCACTGCTGAAGGCCGAGCCCGACAAATACAGCTATGCCTCGTCGGGCAACGGCACGCCGCTGCATCTCTCCGGCGAGCTCTTCAAGAGCATGGCCGGCGTCAGCATGCAGCATATTCCCTATAAGGGCGCCGGCCCGGCGCTGAACGACGTCATCGGCAACCAGGTGCCGATCATGTTCGACAACCTGCCTTCCTCCTCCAGCCACATCAAGGCGGGCACGCTGCGGGCGCTGGCGGTGACGACCGCCGAGCGCGCGCCCTCCTTCCCCGATCTGCCCACGATCGCCGAGTCGGGCATACCGGGCTACGAAACCTATACCTGGAACGCGCTTTTTGCCCCGGCCAACACACCGAGCGAGGTGGTGACGCGGCTCAACGCCTCGGCCAACAAGGCGCTCAAGGACCCGGCCGTTGCCGAACGCATGAAGGAATTCAGCGCCACCATCGTCGGCTCGACGCCGGAGGAACTCGCCGCCCATGTGAAAGCCGAGCTCGCCAAATGGGGACCGGTCGTCAAGGGCGCGAACATCCAGATGGAGTGACGCCGGGGTCCATGCCGCCGCTCGCCTCGCTTGCGTCCGATGGAAGCGGCGGCAATTGGACGCTGTGCAATTCATTTCTAATTAAGGTAGTGGAAAAGCTCACCATTTTGGTCTAGCCTCCGTCACGCTGATGGTTGGAACGCAGCGTTTTGGGAGACATCAATGTATAAATTCGAAGTCTACAAGGATAAATCAGGCGAATTCCGTTTCCGCTTCAAGGCATCGAACGGCGAAACCATGTTCAGTTCCGAAGGCTACAAGGCAAAGGCATCCGCCCTGAACGCCATCGAATCCATCAAGAAGAACTCGCCCGGCGCCGACATCGTCGACCAGACCAAGACCGAAGCCTGATCAAGGCGGCAGCAGCGGCTTGAACGCCGCTCTGCCTTCCGCGCCTATGAGCAGCGCCGGTGCTTTCGAGCCTGGCCTGTTTGCTTGTGAATCGTGCGCAATTCCTATCTTTGCAAATTTTTTTGAAAGTCATGTCGAAATGACCGTTGGCCGCGCCTCATTGTCTCGGAACGGCTGAGCCGCTCCGCCGGGCGTCACGGCTGCCTGGATCAACGCCACCAACGAGATCAGGAGTTTCCCATGCAATATGCTCTCATCATTCGCGAAGCCGCCGAGGATTTTGCGCGACGCAGCGATCCCGTCTATCGCGACGGCTGGGTTGCCTATAGCAAAGCGCTGGCTCAAGCGGGGATCATGACCGGCGGCGCCGGGCTGACAGCCCCTGAAACCGGCACGATCGTGCGTCGCAAAG
Organism: Rhizobium sp. BR 249; assembly: GCF_047445895.1. Taxonomy (NCBI): domain Bacteria; kingdom Pseudomonadati; phylum Pseudomonadota; class Alphaproteobacteria; order Hyphomicrobiales; family Rhizobiaceae; genus Rhizobium; species Rhizobium sp. BR 249. The sequence goes on from NZ_JARWKX010000004.1 coordinate 112,295, forward strand.
GCGAAAACCACGATGTTCAGGACGGCCCCTATCCGGAGGGCAAGGAACAGCTCGGCGGCTTCTATCTGATCGAGGTTCCCGACATGGATACGGCGCTCGAATGGGCGATACGCGTTCCGATCTCCGACAAGGGGTCGGTCGAGGTACGGCCGCGCCTGCAGATGTGAGGCTGCGATGCCGCTCGATGCCGGACGCGCCGCCGAACAGGTGGCGCGTCAATCCTACGGCAAGCTGATCGCCTTTCTCGCCGCCCGCTCGCGCGACGTGCCCGCAGCGGAAGACGCGTTGTCGGAAGCACTGGCTTCAGCCCTTCGCGTCTGGCCGGAACGCGGCGTCCCCGATAATCCGGAAGCCTGGCTGATGGTCGCCGCGCGCCGCAACCTCATGCAGGCGGCCCGCCACCGCACCGTCCAGGCCAACGCGCAGGCGACGATATCGCTCGCCTTCGAGGAGGCGGAGGAGCGCATGAACGGGGCCGGAAAATCCATCTTCCCCGATGAGCGGCTGAAGCTGCTTTTCGCCTGCACCCATCCCGCCATCGACAAGTCGGTGCATACGGCACTGATGCTGCAAACCGTTCTCGGCATCGAGGCGAAAACCATCGCCAGGGCCTTCGTCGTGTCACCGGAAGCGATGAGCCAGCGGCTGGTGCGGGCCAAGGTGAAGATCCGCGAGGCCGGCATTCCCTTCGCCATTCCCCCTCGCCCCGCTTTATCAGGGCGGCTCGCCGCCGTTCTCTCAGCGATCTACGCCGCCTACGGCCTCGGCTGGGATGGCCTCGACGGTGAGGAGGAGCGCCATTCGCTCGCCGGCGAAGCCATCTGGCTCGGCCGCACGCTTCTCACGGTACTGCCCGACGAGCCGGAAGCGATCGGTCTTCTTTCCCTCATGCTTCATTGTGAAGCCCGCCGCGGCGCCCGGCGGGACGGCAACGGCCGATATGTGCCGTTGGACGAGCAGGGTACGGCGGCCTGGAATGCGATCATGATTGCGGAAGCAGATGCGCTGCTGCGTAAGGCAGGAAGCTTCGACCGGTTCGGCCCCTTCCAGTGCCAGGCAGCGATCCAGTCCGTGCATGCGGCGCGGCGGCTTTCGGGAGTGACCGACTGGCAGGCGCTGACGACGCTCTACGCCGCGCTCGTGACGATGAAGCCAACGCTTGGCGCACGCGTCGGCCAGGCTGCGGTGATCGGCAGGGCGTTGAGTGCGGCAGCCGGCCTGGAGCGGCTCGACACGCTCGATCCGCGCGACATCGCGGGCTATCAGCCCTACTGGGCCGTTCGCGCCTTTCTTCTGGCTCGCGTCGGCGATATCGCGGCGGCCGATGCCTATATGACGGCCATCGGTCTCAGCGACAGTCCCGCCGTGCGCGACTTCCTCGCCGGCCGGCTGGAGCAGGTGCGCCAAACCTCGCCAGGTTGATCATTTCTCGGTCAGCTTCAGCTCGATGCGGCGGTTGGTGGCGCGTGCATCCGGTGTGTCGCCCGGCGCGATCGGCTGGAACTCGCCGAAGCCGGCGGCAACGAGCCGGTCGGCCGGCACGCCCCGCCCGATCAGGAATTTGACGACCGAAATCGCGCGCTCAGAGGAGAGTTCCCAGTTGTCGCGATAGCGGCCGGTCCCGGCGAGCGGCACATTGTCGGTATGGCCGTCGACGCGCAGCACCCAGTTGATCTCCGGGGGAATTTCCTTGGCGAGATCGAGAAGGGCGGCGGCGAGCTTCGCCATCTCCGTCTGCCCTTCCGGATTGAGATCGGTGCCGCCCGAGGGAAACAGCACTTCCGACTGGAAGACGAACCGATCGCCGACGATGCGGATATTCTCGCGATCCGACAGGATTTCGCGCAGGCGGCCGAAGAAGTCGGAGCGATAACGGTTCAGTTCCTGCACACGTGCGGCCAGCGCCACATTGAGGCGGCTGCCGAGATCGGCGATCTTGGTCTGCGAGACCCGGTCCTTCTCTTCGGATGCCTGCAGCGCCGCTTCGACGGCGGCGATCTGGCTTCGAAGTGCGGCGATCTGCTGGTTCAGGAGTTCGACCTGGCTCAGCGCCCGCTCGCTCACCTGCTTCTGCTCGTCGAGCTCCTGCGTCATCGCGCCTATACGCTTCTGGGCCGCATCCTGACCGCCCGAACCGGCGTTCAAGAGCGCCTGCAGCCGCGAGCGGTCGCCTTCGGCGGTCGCGAGCGAGGCTTGCAGATTGGCGACCGAATCCTGGAGATCCTGATTGCTACCCTTTTCGAGCGCGAGAAGCTGCGTCAGCTCGTTGATCTGGCTGTTGAGGCGGTTCAGCACCTCGTCGCGTCCGGTGATCTCGCGGCTGAGGATGAATTGGCCGACGACGAAGACCGTCAGCAGGAACATGATTGCGATGAGCAGCGTCGACAGCGCATCGACGAAGCCCGGCCAATAATCCACCGTGCGTTCGCGGCGGCGGTTGCGGGCGAGAGCCATGGCTTACTTGCCCTCGCTCTTCTCTGTCTGGCTCGCGCGGTCGCGCTGGCGTTCGGTCTTCTCGCCCCCCCGCTCCTGCAGGCCGATGCGTTCGGCCAGCCGGTCGAGCGTGCGGCGCATCGCCTTCGCCTCGTCCTGCTGCGCCTCGATCCAGTCACGCAGCATCTGCTGCTCATTGCGCATGTTCTTGACGAGCCCCTGAATGCCTTCGGCAAGGCTCGCCATGGCGGCGACGGAACGCTGGCTGCCGACGCCGCCCTCTTCGGAGGCCTTGCGCAGATAATCGGAGAGCGCACGCATATCCTCCGAGCCGGAAACGGCGTCGAGGGCTGGCGCGAGATCGGAGCCGACATCGGTGACCGAAGAGAGCCAGTTTTCCAGCTCCATGTAGAAGCGGTTCTGCGCGCGGCCGGCCTGCAGGTCGAGGAAGCCGAGAATGAGCGAACCGGAAAGGCCGAGCAACGAGGAGGAGAAGGCTTGGCCCATGCCCGAAAGCGGCATGGAAAGCCCTTCCTTCAAAGCCGAGAGCACGTCCCCCGTGCCGTTCGAGCCGGCATCGAGCGACTGGATGACGGTGCTGATCGAGCCGATCGTGCCGATGAGGCCCCAGAAGGTGCCGAGCAGGCCGAGGAAGACCAGAAGGCCGATCAGGTAGCGCGAGACGTCGCGCGATTCGTCGAGGCGGGTGGCGATCGAATCGAGGATCGAACGCAGTGCCGTCGTCGACAGCGCCACCGAGCTCTTACGGCTGCCGATCAGGGCCCGCATCGGCGCAAGCAGCCGCGGATTGCGGTTGACCTTGTCGGCACTGCCGGCGGCACGGAAGGAATTGAACCAGCGCACTTCGGGGCGAAGCGCCAGCACATGGTTGAAAACAAGGATGATTCCGACCGCGAGAACGCCGAGAATCAGGCCGTTGAGGCCCGGATTGTGCATGAAGGCGGTCTGCGTCTGCCGGAAGAGGATGGCGGCGATGAAACCGACGATGACGAGGAAAAGAAGCATCGTCCAGAGGAAAGGCATGGGGCTCGAAAGCCTGTGGGCATAGCCGCCCGTCGTCTTTTCGGTGGAGCCGATCTCCGCCACATTCACATTTTCCATAGGTTCAGCAGCCTCCGAACTCATCGCTGGCGGAGACTAGAGCAACATTGTGCCGAATTGAAGTATGCCGGGGCGAAAAGCGTGACTTTACAACAGCCGGTTTTTCATTCGCTCACTTGGCGGGGATCGGCCGCTTGATGACTTCGATCAGCGCCTTGTGGATGGCTTCGTTGCCGGCAACGATCGCGCCGCTCTCCAGAATGGCCGTCCCGCCGTCCCAATCGGTGGCAAAACCGCCGGCTTCGCGGATGAGCAGGATGCCGGCCGCCATATCCCAGGGCGCAAGCTCCGCCTCCCAGAAACCGTCGAACCGACCGGCCGCGACATAAGCGAGATCGAGCGTCGGTGAGCCCAGGCGGCGGATGCCCGCCACTTCGCCCATCACGTGGCGAAGCTCCACCAGGAACTTGCCGTGATTGCGCTTGCCGAGCGCCGGCACGCCGCAGCCGATGACGCAATCCGACAGCACCCGGCGCGCGGCGACACGCAGGCGCCGGTCGTTGAGGAAGGCGCCGCCGCCGCGTTCGGCGGTATAGAGTTCGTCGGTCGCCGGATTGAAGACGACCGCGGCGACGATCTCGCCATTGCGTTCGAGCGCGATCGAAACGGCGAAGGCCGGGATGCCGTGCAGGAAGTTCGTCGTGCCGTCGAGCGGATCGACGATCCAGCGATGCGCGCCGTCCGTGCCCTTGATCTCTTCGCTTTCCTCGCCGAGGAAGCCATAGGTCGGGCGGGCCTTCATCAACTCTTCGCGGACGATCTTCTCGGCCTTGCGGTCGGCGGTGGAAACGAAATCGCCCGGTCCCTTCACGGAAACCTGCAGGTTCTGCACTTCGCCGAAATCACGCCCCAGCGATTTTCCTGCCTTGAGGGCAGCCTGAACCATGACATTGAGAAGAGCTGAACGGGCCATCTGCGCATTTTCCTTGGGACTGATACGGGGCGCGCGCTGCCAGGGCCGGGAAATGTCCCTGAACATGCATGACAGGCAGCGCTGCAAAGATTGGCGGCCTCAAGACCACAAAATCGCGGAAATTTCAAGGGGAGGCGCGCATGGCTGCCCTGCAGCATCGCAAATCGCTCGCTTTGCCGGCCGGTGGGCGCCGATCTCAGAATTTCTGCTGCGTTATCAGCACTTCGCGGGCGATCTGATCGAGCGGCAGGACGCGGTCGACGCCGCCCTTGGCGATCGCCTCCTTCGGCATGCCGAAAACGACGGATGTCGCCTCGTCCTGCGCCACCGTATAGGCGCCGGCCTGATGCATTTCCAGCATGCCGCGCGCGCCGTCGTCGCCCATGCCGGTCATGATGATCCCCATGGCGTTCGAGCCGGCCGAACGCGCCGCCGAACGGAAGAGCACGTCAACGGAAGGCCGGTGGCGGGAGACCAGCGGCCCGGTCTTCACGCTCACATGATAGCGCGCGCCCTGGCGTTCGAGCAGCGTGTGCCTGTCGCCGGGCGCGATCAAGACATGGCCGCGCAGCACCGGATCGCCGTCGGCGGCCTCCTTGACCTCGACCTCGCAGAGCCCGTTCAGCCGGTTGGCGAAGGCGGCGGTGAATTTCTCCGGCATATGCTGGACGATGACCATGCCGGGCGCATTGGCCGGCAGTTCCTCCAGGAACTCGCGCAGTGCTTCGGTTCCGCCGGTGGAGGCGCCGACGCAGACGACCATCTCCGTCGTCTTCGCCATGGCCTGCCCTGTCGGCGGCGGCAGCATGGCATCGGCCGTCAGCTTCTTGGCCGGCCCCTCGGCGGAAGCGGAGCGAATGGTCCCGGCCGCGCGGCGGACTGTGGAAAGCCGCGCCTGCGAGGCGCTCTTGACGACTTCGCGAATGCGCATGGCGTCATCGGCAAGGCTGTCGGCGGCGCCGATCTTCGACTTCAGAATGACGTCGACGGCGCCCGCCTCCAAAGCCTGAATCAGCGTTTCCGAACCCGCCTCGGTCAGCGACGAGCACATCACGACCGGGATCGGCCGCTGCGCCATCAGCTTGCGCAAGAAGGTGATGCCATCCATGCGCGGCATCTCCACGTCGAGCGTGATGACATCGGGGACCTCGTCCAGCAGCCTGCGCGCCGCCACGAAGGGATCGGACGCCACTGCCATGATCTCGATATCGGGATCCTGCTCCAGCACGTGGGCCAGCGTCTGCCGGACGCTGGCGGAATCGTCGATGATGAGGACGCGGATTTTCTTGCGCATGAACGCCTCTAGATACGCTGGAACACCGTGTTCGAGACCTGTTTCAGCGGCAGGTCGAAACCGGTGATCGACTCGGAGTGGCCGATGAACATGTAGCCACCCTTCGCCAGGCAATCGCAGAGGCGGTTGAGCACGCCGGCCTGAGTCTGCTTGTCGAAGTAGATCAGCACGTTGCGGCAGAAGATGATATTCATCAAGTCGCCGACCGGATATTTGTCGTCCATCAGGTTCATCCGGGCAAACCCCACCCTGCTGCGCAGCTTCGGGTTTATGCGCACCTCCTTGCGGCCTTGCTGCTTGGCGACCAGCACATATTTGCGCTGCAGATCGCGCGGCACGGGCGCGATCAGGTCTTCCGGATAGATGCCCCGGCGCGCCGTCTGCAAGACGTCGGTGGAAAGATCGGTGGCAAGCACGCTGTAGGAAACGTCGTTGCGACCTTCCGCGAATTCCGCCAGCACCATCGCCATCGTATAGGGTTCGGCCCCTGTCGAGCAGGCCGAACTCCAGGTGCGGATGGTGCGCACGCCGCTATTGGCGATCGTCGGCAGCGCCACGGTCTGCATATATTCGAAATGCTTGGCTTCCCGAAAGAAGTCGGTCTTGTTGGTCGTCACCACGTCGATCAGATAGACGGTTTCCTGGGCAAGCCCGTCGTGATTGAACAGGAAGTCGCAATAATCGTCGAAGGTCGAATGGTTGGTTGCGCGAAGGCGGCGCCGCAGCCGCCCTTCGAGCATCGTCAGCTTGGTCGGCGGCATCTTGATGCCGCTGTAGTCGTAGATGAACCGGGCAAGCTTTTCGAAATTGCGCTTGCTGATCCGATCACCCGGCAATTGGGTTTCCACCGCTGCCATACTCATAGAAAGCAGTACTCCGGGTTGATGCGCGCTCAGGCGGCCGATTGCAGTGCCGAGGTATCCTCGCGCGACAAGAGCCGCGCGAGATCGATGATGACGACGAAGCCGTTTTCACGGCGAACGACGCCTGCAATATAGTCCGAGCGCCAGCGCACGCCGATGTCGGGCGCCGTCTCGATCTGGTCGTGCCGGAACGGCGTGACTTCGAAGACGCGGTCGGCGACGAGGCCGAGCGTCAGCAGCCGGCTTTCCATCGGCACGTCGAGGACGAGCACCCGCGTATGCGGCGTCGGCACGGTCTTCGTCATGCCGAGCTTCAATCGAAGATCGATCGTCGGCACGCCCTGCCCGCGCACGTCGCGCAGGCCGAGCAGATAGTCGGGACCGTTCGGAATCTTGAACGCTTCCGCATAGTCGAGGATTTCCCGCACGACCTCGACCGGCACGGCGAAGATCTCCTCGCCGAGGCTGAAGGTCACGAATTGCGCTTCCAGAGATGTCGGAGCCATGATCACGCGCTTTCCTTGAATTCGGCGTCCCCATCATCGGGACCGCCCATGGAGAGATCGAGAGCGAAACCCTTCGCCCGCGCTTGCTGGCCGGCGACGCTGTTGGCGGCGGGGGTCCTGACACCGAGCTTGCGGCCGGTGAGGGGAGCCGAACTGCGGACAGTGACCTTCGCAGCCGGCGTCCGGGATTGGCGGTCGCCTGCCGCATCGATCTTGAAGAAGGCGATCGACGCCTGCAGTTCTTCGGCTTGGGAGGCGAGTTCCTCGGAAGTTGCAGACATCTCCTCGGAAGCGCCGGCATTCTGCTGCGTCACCCGGTCGAGCTGCTGGATCGCTTCATTGATCTGCGACGCGCCGATATCCTGCTCGCGGCAAGCGGCGCTGATTTCGGAAACCAGTTCGGCCGTCTTGCGGATGTCGGGCACCAGCCGGCCGAGCATGTCGCCGGCGTCCTGGGCAGCCTTGACCGTATCGCCCGACATCGAGCTGATTTCGGCAGCGGCCGACTGGCTGCGTTCGGCAAGCTTGCGCACCTCGGAGGCGACAACCGCAAACCCCTTGCCGTGTTCGCCGGCACGCGCCGCTTCGACGGCGGCGTTGAGCGCCAGAAGATCGGTCTGGCGGGCGATTTCCTGAACGATGCTGATCTTCTCGGCGATGGTCCGCATCGCCTGGACGGCGCGCGACACCGCTTCGCCGCTCATCTCGGCATCCTTGGCCGACTGGCGGGCGATCTTTTCGGTCTGCGCGGCGTTGTCGGCGTTCTGCTTGATGTTGGCGGCCATCTGCTCCATTGAAGCGGAAGCCTCCTCGGCGGAAGCCGCCTGTTCGCTGGCGCCCTGCGACACCTGCTCGGAGCTCGAGGACAGTTCCTGGCTGCCGGCCGAAACATTTTCTGCGGCAGCAGCCGCATCGGCGACGACGCCACGCAGGCGCTCGACCATCTGCTCGAGCGCAATGCCGAGCGTATCCTTCTCCGAAAGCGGCTTCGGTGCGACAGTCAGATCGCCGTCGGCGATCTGCGCCGCAATGTTCGCGGTGATGCGAAGGTTCTCCGTCATGGTGTTGATCATGTTGACCAGATCCTTGATCTCGTCATTGCTTCTGATCTCGACCTTCTGGTTCAGGTCACCGATCGCGACAGCGCTGGCAACGTTCATGATCTTGCGCAAGCCGCTGTTGACGCCGAGCGCAATCCAAAGGGCAGCGGCGAAAGCAATGACGGAAGCCCCGATCGCTACACCGATCAGCGTATTCTTCGTCGAGCTGTAAAGGATGTCTGTGTCGTTATCGGCTTGAGCCATCGCTTTTTGCTGAAGCGTGACGAGCGTCTCGAAAACATCTTCCAACTCCAGGACGAGGCCGCGAACCTCCCCTGAGGAAAGCGCCACGGCCCCTGCCCTGTCGCCGCCTTCCTGGGTAGAGGCGACTCTGTTGGAGCCTTCGTCGAAGCGTTTGGCGAGATCGAGCAGCCTGTCCCAACTGGGCTTGCCCTCGGGAGTTGCGAGCTGTTGGCCGGTTGTCACCAAAGCGATCATTTCATCCACACTCTTTGCGGCATTCTGATAGTGCTTCCTGACCATTTCAGGATCCATCTCCAGAAGGGCGTTCTTCTGCCAACGAACGGCATCGAGCTCGGCGGTCTTCGCTTCCATTGCCAGTTCCAGTCTTTTCGCGGGACCTGCAACAAGGTTGCTGACGGCGTCGTTCAGTGAACTAAGGCTCAAGATTCCATAGACCGCGCTGCCGGCCAGCAAGACTATGACAAAGCCGAAGGCGGCTGCGAGTTTAAGTTTGATCGTAATACGCATCTCAATATTCCTCTCTGAGAGCGAGGCAATAAATATGGTCCAGGCGGCGCGGCATCATGCAGCAAAGAAATTCCGTCAGGCGAAAACCTGTTACAGGGAGAAGTACCGGCACCCCCAAGCGCCGGAAGCGTGTGTCATGGGCCATGTGGCTGGCCCACGACAGTTTCGAACGGAGATAGCGCTCATGCACGTCTCCAGAGGAGCATTCTCCCCAAGGAGAGCGCTAGGCGCTCTCCCTAAACTCGTCGTCAACGGTGTCGGGACCGCCCATTGACATGTCGAGGGCAAACCCTTTCACTCGCGCCTGTTGAGCAGCGACGCTGCCGGCGGCCGGTTTCCTGGCCGCAGGCTTGCGGGCGGCGGGAGCGGGGCTCCGCACCGTCGTCCTGGCCGCCGGCGCGCGATCACGGCGGCTGCCTGCCGTATCGACCTTGAAGAAGGCGATCGACGTCTGCAGTTCTTCAGCCTGGCTCGCGAGCTCTTCCGAGGTAGCGGACATCTGCTCGGAGGCGCCGGCATTCTGCTGCGTTACCTTGTCGAGCTGCTGGATCGCCTCGTTGATCTGCGCCGCGCCGATATCCTGCTCGCGGCAGGCCGCACTGATCTCCGAAACCAGCTCGGCCGTCTTGCGGATGTCGGGCACCAGGCGGCCGAGCATTTCGCCCGCTTCCTGGGCTGCCGTCACGGTGTCGCTCGACATCGAGCTGATTTCGGCCGCCGCCGACTGGCTGCGCTCGGCAAGCTTGCGCACTTCCGAGGCCACGACCGCAAAGCCCTTGCCGTGCTCGCCGGCGCGGGCCGCTTCGACGGCCGCGTTGAGGGCGAGCAGGTCGGTTTGGCGGGCGATTTCCTGGACGATGCCGATCTTCTGGGCGATCGTGCGCATGGCATCGACCGCGCGGGAGACGGCCTCGCCGCTCGCTTCCGCATCCTTGGCGGACTGGCGGGCGATCTTTTCCGTCTGGGCCGCATTGTCGGCATTCTGCTTGATGTTCGAGGCCATCTCTTCCATCGAGGCGGAAGCTTCTTCGGCGGAAGCCGCCTGTTCCGTGGCGCCCTGCGATACCTGCTCGGAGCTTGCCGAAAGCTCCTGGCTGCCGGCCGAAACATTTTCGGCGGCCGAGATCGCGTCGGCGACGACGCCGCGCAACCGCTCGACCATCTGCTCCAGCGCAAGGCCCAAGGCATCCTTGTCGGAGAGGGGCTTCGGGGACACCGTCAGGTCGCCATTGGCGATCTGGTCGGCGATCCCTGCCGTGGTCCTGAGGTTGGCGATCATGCTCTGCATCGCGATGCCGAGCGTATCCTTGTCCGAGAGCGGCTTGGCATCGGTCGTCAGGTCGCCCATGGCGATCTGGTCGGCAAGGGCCGCCGTCGCGCGCAGGTTGGCGGTCATGGTGTTGACGGTATCGATGAGATCCTTGATCTCGTCATTGGTCCTGACGTCGACCTTCTGATTGAGATCGCCGATAGCCACGGCGTTTGCGACGCTCGTGATCTTCCGCAGGCCATTGTTGATTCCGAGCGTGATCCACAAGGCGGCGCCGAGAGCCACGAGCACGGCGATACCCGATGCCGTGGTGAGGATGAGCTTGGTCGAATCGTAAAGCTCGGTATTGGCATGGTCGGTCGCCTGCATGCTCTTGCGCTGGATCTCGATCAGGGAAGTGATCGCGCCAGCCATATCGTCGGTCATCACCCTGAGATCGCCGAGCGAAAGCGCAAGCGCGCCTGCCTTGTCGCCTCTGGCGTCGAGCTGCTGCAGTTCGGCGGATTTTTCGCGGAATTTTCCGCCGATCGCCCGCAGCTTCTCCCAATGGACCTTGCCTTCTGTCGTGGCGATGGCAAGGCCGGCATCGACGGTGTCGAACATGGCCTGCAGGTTCTGGTCGGCTTCCTTGTAAAAGCCGGCGGCGGTCTCGGGATCGGTGGAGAGCAGCGCGTTCTTCTGCGCGCGGATCGCGTTGACTTCGGCAATATTGGCATTCAGCGCCAGCTCCAGGCGGCGCACCGGCCCATCGATCATATCGCCGCTCGCCTCGTTCAAGGTGCCGAGGCTCAGGCTTCCGTAAACTGCGATGCCGATCAGAAGCAGCGTCATGACTGAGAAGGCAAGGCCGAGTTTGAGCTTAATGGTGAAACGCATGTGATACCCCGTTCTATGCGCAAAACGATTGGATAGAGAGACGTTCCGGTCCAAGGAACGCCGAACTTCAGAGTGATGTGTCTGAAAGGGGGAAAGCGACTACATTCACTTCCCGGCGGCCGGACATCTATCGGTCGCAGCGCCAACGCCTACACGCGTTGGGATATTTCCCGCCTCGGGCCACCAGGGCAGCCCGAGGGATCACATGAAGGCGAAGGCTGAGGCGCTTCACCCGGGAGAATGCTCGGCACTCTCCTCCAAGAGGCGCATTTATGCGCTCTCTCTGAAATCGTCGTCGCCGTCGTCAGGACCGCCCATCGACATGTCGAGAGCGAAGCCCTTGAGGCGCTGCTGCTGGGCCGAAACCGTCTGGCCGCGGCCCTGGCTTTGGGCGTGCGGAGCAGGCTTGCGGGCAACGGCCGGAGCCTTGATCACCTTGGCCGGGCCTTTCGGCTGCGTCTTCTGGGCACCGGGCCGTGCGCTGCCTGCCGTATCGACCTTGAAGAAGGCGATCGACGTCTGCAGTTCTTCGGCCTGGCTCGCGAGTTCTTCCGAGGTAGCGGACATCTGCTCGGAAGCACCGGCATTCTGCTGCGTCACCTTGTCGAGTTGCTGGATCGCCTCGTTGATCTGGGAGGCGCCGATATCCTGCTCGCGGCAGGCGGCGCTGATCTCGGAGACGAGTTCCGCCGTCTTGCGGATGTCGGGCACCAGACGGCCGAGCATCTCACCGGCATCGGCGGCGGCCTTGACGGTATCACCCGACATCGAGCTGATTTCGGCGGCGGCCGACTGGCTGCGTTCGGCAAGCTTGCGCACTTCCGAAGCGACGACCGCAAAACCCTTGCCGTGCTCGCCGGCGCGTGCTGCTTCCACAGCCGCGTTGAGTGCGAGAAGGTCGGTCTGGCGGGCGATTTCCTGGACGATGCTGATCTTCTGGGCGATCGTACGCATGGCATCGACAGCGCGCGTGACGGCTTCGCCACTGGCTTCCGCATCCTTGGCGGACTGGCGGGCGATCTTTTCGGTCTGCGCGGCGTTGTCGGCGTTCTGCTTGATGTTGGCGGCCATCTGCTCCATTGAAGCGGAAGCCTCCTCGGCGGAAGCCGCCTGTTCCGTGGCGCCCTGCGATACCTGCTCGGAGCTTGCCGAGAGCTGCTGGCTGCCGGACGAGACGTTTTCGGCGGCCGAAAGCGCGTCGGCGACGACGCCACGCAGGCGTTCGATCATGATGTTGACGTTGCCCAGAAGTTCGCCGATTTCGTCATGGCTGGTGATGTCGGCCATCTTCGTCAGATTGCCTTCCGCCACTTCGCGAACCACGGTGTTGGCGCGGCTGAGACCCTTGCTGATCGTGCTGGCAATCCAGAAGGCCGTAATCGCGGCAATCAGCAGTGCAACGGCAGCGACGGCGATCATCGTCGTGCGTGTCGTCGCATACTGCTGGTCGGCCTCGGCGTCGGCACTCTTCATGCGCTGCTTTTCAAGAGCCAGAATTTCGGCGAGCGTCGAGTCGATATCGTTGGCCGCGGCACGCGCCGCCGTGATGGAGACGGTGTTTGCCCCCTCGGCATTGCCGGCCTTCAGATAGTCGCGGATCTGGTCGTCGGCTGCATTGAAAGCCTTGGAAAGCTCGGCGATGCGCGCCCAACGAGCCTTGCCTTCTTCCGTCGCGAGCCCCAGCACATGGTTGAAGGCCTCGCTGAAATCCTTGCGAGCCTGGTTGCCCTTGTCGATCGCACCGGCGCTTTCTTCGGGTGTGCGGGCGGTCAGCAGGTTCTTCTGCTGGCGGATGGCTTCGAGCTGCGCGATGTTGATCTGCTGCGCAAGGTCGAGGCGGGCCGCCGGGCCGGCAAGAAGATTGCCGATCGTATCGTTCAGCGACCCCAGGCTAAAGATACCGTAAGCGGCGGTGCCCAAAAGCATGAGGATGATAAAGGTGAACGCAGTCACCAGTTTCGTCTTGATTGTCAGTCGCATGGTCCAAAACCCCCGTTGAATTCATCCGGCGTCAATTGACGGCCCCCGCCGCGTCATGCCTGGATGAAAAAATCGCCTGCAGGTTCGGGAGAATGATGAACTCTCCGCCCCTCTTCACCAGGCAGTTGATGTAGTCGGCGCGCCAGCGCATGCCGACGCTCGGCGGAGCCTCGCTCGCCGTCTTGGCAAGCGTCGTCACCTCGTTCACCTTGTCGGTTCTGAGGCCGACGAGCGTCGGCTCACCGTGCAGATCGATCTCGATGACGATGAAACGGCTGTCGATCGTGGCCTCTGCCGCCTCCATCCCGAAGGCGAGGCGCAGGTCGGCGAGTGGAATGACCTTGCCGCGAAAGTTGATGACGCTCGCGACGAAGGGCTGGCTGCCCGGCACCGCGGTTTCCGGAAGCAGGTCCAGGATTTCCTGGACGATGACCGCTTCCAGCGCGAAGGTCTCGCCGTTGAGATCGAAGGTCAGGACCTCGACTTCCTCGGCATAGCTCCAGTGATTGTCAAATCGTTCGACTGTTGCTGCTGCGCTCATCCTGCTACCCGCAATTGCGCCTCCTGTTGCTGACCCGCGGCAACCAGGTGCCCGACGTCGAGAATGAGGGCGACGCTGCCGTCGCCGAGAATGGTCGCGCCCGAGAAGGTCGCCACGTTGTCGTGCAGTTTCGACATCGACTTGATGACCGTCTGGTGGTCGCCGATGATCTGGTCGACGACGAGGCCGACGCGCTCCGTGCCGGTCGAGATCACCACGACCTTCTGATGCACGTCGGGTTTCGTGCCGGTGCGGAAGAGATCGCGCAGGCGCAGGAACGGCACCAGGCTGTCACGCAGCGAGATGAAGCTGCGGCCGCGCGAGCGGAGATCTTCCTCGAGCGACAGTTCGAGGCATTCCTCGACCGCCGAGAGCGGAATGACGTAGCGGCCGGAACCGACACGCACCAGCAGGCCGTCGATGATGGCAAGCGTCAGCGGTATGCGCAGCGACACTTCCGAACCCTGACCCGGCACGCTGACGATATCGATTGCGCCGCGCAGCGCCTCGACCGTCTTCTTGACGACGTCCATGCCGACGCCGCGCCCGGACAGATTGGTGATCGCCGCGGCCGTCGAGAAGCCGGGAGCGAAGATCAGTTGCAGCAGCTCCGAGTCCGAAAGCGGCTGACCGGGATGGATCAGCCCTGAGGATTCGGCCTTGGCGCGGACCCGTTCACGATTGATGCCCCGGCCGTCGTCCTTGATCGAAATGATTACCTCGCCGCCGGCTTGGCGGGCCGAAAGCGTCACGGTGCCCGCTTTGGCCTTGCCGGCAGCCAGGCGATCGGCAGGCATTTCCAAGCCATGATCGATCGAGTTGCGCACCAGATGCACCAGGGGATCGGCCAGGCGCTCGATGACCGTCTTGTCGACCTCGGTCGTTTCGCCCTCCGTCACCAGTTCGATCACCTTGCCGGTCTCGCGGGCGAGATCGTGGACGAGGCGGCGGAAGCGCGAGAAGAGGGTTGCGACCGGCACCATGCGCAGCACCATCATCGTGTCGCGCAGTTCGCCGGAAAGGCGTTCGATTTCTTCCGAGACGGAGCGCAGCGCGATATCGGTGCTGGCGCTCGCAAGCTGGCTGAGGCGCGATTGCGCGATGACGAGCTCGCCGACGCGGTCCATCAGTTCGTCCAGGCGTTCGGCCGGAACGCGTACGTTCTCGGCGGCCTTCGCCTGGCTTGCGGCAGCGGGCGCCTCGCGCCTGACCGGAACCGCCTCGACCGGGCGGAACTCCGGCACCACAGCCGGCGGAACCGGGATCGTCATTGCTGCAGCGACAGGAGCAGCCGCCGGCTTTGCTTCGACAGCAGCGGCGGTTGCCGTTGCCGCGCCGTCGATCTCCTCGACGCTGAGTTCCATGTCGTCGAGCACGAAGATGAAGACGTCGTCGATCGCCGACCGGTCCTGCTCGCTGGTCAGCGTCACATCCCAGGAAACGTAGAGTTCCGTCGGAGTGAGCCCGTCGAGAGGCGGAATGGCCGAAGTGTCGGCGCGCACGGTGCATTCGCCGAGATCACGCAGCTCGTCCAGAAGGCCGAGAGGATTGGTGCCGTTGGCCATCGAATTGGCCGGCAGGCTGAAGCGAATGCGCCAGCTGTTCCTCTTCTTTGCCGGAACTTCGCGCACCGATGCGGGAGCGGCAGCAGCCGCTGCTGCGGGTGCCGCAGCCTTGCCGCCGACGGCAGCCTGCAGCTGCGCCAGAAGCTTATGCCCGATATCCCCGTGATCGGCGTCCGGCTGATCGACGAGGGCTCGCATGTGGTCCTGGGCGGCAAGAACCGCGGCGACGAGTTCACTGGTCGCCCCGACCTCGCCCTTGCGGACGCGGTCGAAGGCTGTTTCGCAATGATGGGTGAAGGCGGCGAGCGCCTCGAAGCCGAACATCGCGCCCGAGCCCTTGAGCGTGTGAAGCCCACGGAACACGGCGTCGACGAGATCCTTGTTGTCGAGATCGTGAGTGAGGTCGAGAAGGCCGGTCTCGATCGCTTCGAGGCATTCGGCAGCTTCCATGCGGAAGACGGCGACGGGATCGAGCGTGCTCATCTTCCTAAGACCTTCTTGACGATCTTGACGAGGCTTTCCGGATCGAACGGCTTGGTCAGCCAGCCGGTCGCGCCGGCCGCCTTGGCGCGGGCCTTGAGATCGGCATCCGATTCCGTCGTCAGGAAGATGATCGGGACGCCTGCCTGGCCCGGCAGCTTGCGCAGCTCCTCGATCATCGTCAGCCCGTCCATGACGGGCATGTTGAGATCAGTCACGATCAGATCGAAGCTGCCGCCCTTGGCCGCGGCAAGGCCCTCTGCCCCGTTGACCGCCTCGGTGACGCTGTAGCCGGCATTCGTCAGCGTGACCTTGGTGGTCAGGCGGATGCTGGCGGAATCATCTACGGTCAGGATATTTGCACTCATAACGTCACCTCTTTATGCAACCAGAAATTTAAGTCTTCTTGATCGAAGGATTCTATAAAACCTGCGCGCTCAAGTACCTTCAGGACCGAGCCGCTGGCCGGCGAAGAAAGTTTGAACGTCTTTCCCTTGGCCTTTGCTTGACGACGCGAGGATTCGAGGAGTTGAACGAAACTCAGATCCGCTTCCGCGCCTTCGGGAATGCTGAGAGTAACTGCATCTCGACTGCGAAATTCATCAGTAATCTTGGAATATAATTCGGACGAATTGCGAATACTCAGCGCCTCCGGCAAATTTATAGATTCGTAATATTGTTTTGGAGTACCCAACGCAGCCCCCTCGGCCAGAGAAATACTTGATGACCCTAAGAGGACTCTCACGGCAGCGTTAATGGCGGGTAAACAGCGGTTGTATGAAACTGTCGTATAACGAGTCCCATGACTCCCAATTCTCATCGGGGATAAGTTGTATTTCCCCCTCAGCAATGGGAATTAAGCAAAGAAAAACAGCAAGTTGGACAATAATTGCCGGCTATGTGGTCTCGCACGGAGCGTCGTCCACATCTTTCGTTAATCACAACGCAGGCGAGTCTGGCGCGTTTACCGGTCGTTTCCATCCTGCCCGTAAAAATAGAGTCAAATTGCCTGTGTTTTAAGAAAAGGTATAAAGTTGGCACACGCTCAGGTATCACCGCACGCTGCAGCCTACACACCGGGACGGGACGTCAGCCAGAGCCTTGAATCCGCCCGCAGTCAGGTCGAGGAACGTTTTCTTGAAGGCGGAACGGTGCTGCTGTCGGTGATGGATGTTCTCAACCGGCTATTGAATTCTCTCGAAAGCGTCACCACGGCGCTCGACAACAAGGAGTCGAGCGATACCGGTGCCGATCTCCGCGCAACGGTGGAAAGCCTGACGGCACTGCCGGTCACCGAGGAAAACCGCCAGCAGGCGCTCGTCTCGCTTGCGCAGACCGGCAGGGATCTGCGCAAGCACGTCGCCGACATGCAGGAGACGATGCGTTATCTCAGAACCTTCGCCGTGACCGTAAAGATAACGGGCGCGGGCCTTCCCGAATTCGCCGGCTTCGCCCAGGAAATTCTGGAGCGCATCTATTCCGGCACCGATGAGGTCAACCGTTTCGCCACCCATCTCGACAGCCTCGAGAAAGAGGTCAAGCTCGCCGCCTCGCTCGGCGCCAGCGTTTCCCGAGGTTATGCCGATACCGTTCCGGCTGTCGCCGCGGCGCTGCGCGACGATGCCGCCAAGATCGCCGGGCACCGCAAGGATCTGGGCGTCGTTGCCCGCGAAGTCGGTGCGATTGCCCGCGGCGTCCAGGCCAAGGTCGCCTCGACATTATCCGCCCTGCAGATCGGCGACATCACCCGCCAGCGCATCGAGCATGTACAGGCGACGTTTTCGCTGCTCGAGGATTTCTTTGCCGGCGAGGAGGGCTCCAGGCTCGACGCCGGCGCGCGCCGGCGCCTCCAGAACGTCATTCATCATCTGACCGCGGCGCAGATGAGCGAGATGTGCGCCGATTTCCAGCGGGATTCGGAAAACGTCGTGAAGACGATCGCAAGCTTCGACCACGACATGCGGGAAATTCTCAAGCTGCGCGATCAGATGAGCGGCGCGGGCGGCGAGGCCGACGGCAACTTCATGCGTGCGCTCGAATCGAGCGTTTCCGCCGCCCATGAGATCGTCAAGCAGGTCGACACGGCGAGCCGGCAGGCCGACACGGTGAGCCAGTCGACAATCGGCACGGCCGCCAAGCTCTTCGAAGCGATCGGCAACATCCGCGCCGTCAAGACCGATATCCACTATATGGCTTTGAACACCAACCTGCGTTGCAGCCGCTTGGGCGAGGAAGGCAAGTCGATCAACGTCGTCACCGCCGAACTGCGCATCTTCGCCGGCAAGCTCGACGATTCCGCCGACGCCATCGTCAACGGCCTGCCGGCGCTCGAAGCCGCGGCCGGCCGCGTCGCCCCCGCCACCGATGCCGGAGCCGGCGGCCTGGACGAGAGCCTGACGGCGGCCGTCGACAACATCCGCTCAGCCGCCAACGTGATGGAAAATGAGCTGAAGGCGCTTGCCGAGAACGGCCGCGAGGTCGCCACCAAGATCAGCCTGCTGATCGGCAAGCTCGATTTCCAGCATGATCTCGGCGACGTCCTTGCCCGCTCTGCCAATCTGCTCGAAAACGTCGCCGGTGCGGAGGTCGCCGATATCTCCGATCTCGCGGAGACGATCGCGCCGCTCGACCGCAAGATCTTCAAGCTCTACACGATGGTCCAGGAGCGCAACACCCATCGCGGCATCATCCCGGCGGGCAACGACGATACCCCGGCTCCCGTCGAGACCGCCAAAACCGAAGACGACGAGGACCTTTTCGCCGACGCGCTTTTCTGATTCACGCCGCCTGGGAGCGGCAAGCGCTTTAAACTGACAGGCGAGGCCGCTTGCCTGTCGTCAGAGGCGAAGAACGATCGCTATCGCCGCCGGAACTTGTTGGCCGCGTCGATCGCCGCCTTCTGCTGATCGTCCTCGATGCCGAGATAGAAGTCCTCGAGCGAGGGATCGGAAAGCCCGGCACGGCGCGACAGCACGTACCATTTCGCCGCCTCGATCGGATTGGGCGGCGTGCCGATGGCGTTGATGTAGAGATGGGCGAGCTTGTTCTGCGCGACGACGTTACCGCCATTGGCGGCAAGCTTCAGCCATTCGAAACCCTTGACGTAATCCTTCGGCCCGCCGACGCCGTTAACCAGCCAGATGCCGAGATCGAGCTGGGCCGTGTCGAAGCCGGCACGCGCGGCGCGCACCATCCACTCGCGGGCGAGTTGCTTCTTTTCCTCCGGCAGGTCTTTTAGCGTCGCATAGATCTGCGCCACGGCATATTGCGAATCGGCAATGCCCTGCTCGGCCGATTTCTCGTAGAAGGGCAGCGCGAGCTTCAGGCCTTTTTCACCGGGATTGTCGGCGACGAGAAGCTGCGCCCAGTTGAATTCCGCCGATGGATTGCCGGCCTCGGCCGCCTTGTGCATGTAGCCGTCCGCCTTGGCCTTGTCACGCGGCACACCCTGGCCTTCCATCAGCATCAACGCATATTTGAACATGGCCGCCGCATCGCCGCCCTCGGCCGCCTTGCCATACCAGAAGGCGGCGTTCTTCACGTCCTTCTTGACGCCGAGGCCTTGCGACAGGATCTCGCCGATCAGCGTCTGCGCCGCCGGATCGCCGAGCTGGGCGCGCGGCAGCGCCTTATCCATCGCGGTCAGGTAATAGCCGCGCTGATAGGCACCGTAAGCCTCGTCGACCGGCCCCTTGTAATCCTTCTCGGGCGGCAGATCGGGCAGCTTTGCCCCCATGCGGTCGAATACGCCGACGCCATCGGAAGGCTTTACCTCCCCGCCGTCGAGCCGGTCGGTGCGGAAGGTCGACGCCGGTGCCGTGCCCGGCTGGCTGATGACGCTGTCGGGCGCCTGCGCCAGGACGATATCCGGCCCGGCCGCCGTGAAGGCGACCATGCTGGCGAGGGAATATTTCAAAAGGCGGGCGGGCGGGATCGGCATGAGCGGGATTTCAATCCTCAAACCGTGGCGCTTTTTCGTCAAGCAGGGCGTTGATCTCGGCAACGATGGACGGCGCCCGGCCGGCTTCGCCGAAAACCGCCAGCCGCAGCGCCACGAACTCCGCCCCGGTTTCGGCGACCGCGAGCGCCGATGCGGGATCGGTGCCGCCCATGACGATGCAGGGGATCTCGATCATCGAGGCCCACCATTCGCCGAGCGCGAGGTTTTTCGGATGCGCTTCCGGCTTGATATCCCCGTCGAGCTTGCCGAAAAAGATATAGTCCGGCCTGGCCTCGCCGATCTCCAGCGCCGTATGCCGGTCGGCCGCATTGCCGCCGCCGACGATCAGCTTCGGCGCATGCTTGTCGATCGCCTCCGAAAGCGCCTCCGCATTGGCAGAAAGGTGCAGGCCGTCCGCCTTTGCCCGCCCCGCCACACGGCTGTCGCCAGCAATCAGCGCCGCAGCACCTGCATCCTGGATCACCGGCACCAGCTTCTCGGCATGTTTCTGGAAGGTCCCGTCGTCGAGCCCGTATTGCGGCACGATCACGGAAGCGACGTCGCCGCCCTTCAGCGCGTCGGCGACGATCTTTGCCTGTTCATCGGCATCGGCGATATCAGGCACGATGAGCACAAGGCGGCAGCGATTTTCCGGTTCGGTCATGAGGTCTTCCCGTTTCCTGCGAATTCCCTTTGAAAGGGCGGATCCGCACTCGTTTTGTGTGAGTAGTTCCGTTAGAGGAGGCTTGCAAGAGGAGGACGTCGAAAGCATGCCGCAGGATCTGTCATTCTACTACGCCGCCGTGCCCGCCGTTCTGCTGGTAGGGCTCGCGAAAGGCGGCATGGGCGACGCTTTGTCGCTGATCGGCCTGCCTTTTCTCGCCCTCGTCGTCTCGCCGGTCGAGGCAGCGGCGATCCTGCTGCCGATCCTGGTCTTCATGGACATGATCTCGCTCGTCATCTGGCGCAAGCACGGCGACTGGGCGACGCTGAAAATCATGCTGCCCGGGGCCATCTTCGGCATCGGCCTCGGCTGGGCGACATCGGCGCTCGTTCCGGGCAATATTCTGCGCATCGTCATCGGCGCGGTGACCATCCTCTTCTGCCTGCGCTATTTCTGGAACAATTTCGGGCCCGGCGTCGGCAAGGTGATCCCGCCGCGCGGCCAGCGGCCGGTCGCGGCCGGCTTCTGGGGCGCGTTTTCAGGTTACGGCAGCTTCGTCGCCCATGCCGGCGGCCCGCCCTTCCAGATCTATGCCCTGCCGCTCAAACTACAGCCGCGCGAATATACCGGCACCAGCGTCCGCTTCTTCGCGATCCTCAATGCCATCAAGCTCATTCCCTATTTCGCGCTCGGCCAGCTCGGCACGCAGAACCTTGCGACCTCGGCGACCCTTCTGCCCTTTGCTCCGCTCGCCACCCTTGCCGGCGCCTGGTGCGTGCGGCGCATGAAGCCGGAGATCTTCTATCCCTTCATGTATGCGATGGCCTTGATCGCCGCTTTCCTGATCGTGCGTGAAGGCCTTGCCGGCTGGTAAAGGCCGCAGCTCGCTGCAATGCACAATTTCCTTGCTGGAACGGCTGGTTTGACGTAGCTTTCCCGGCATGTCGAACACGGACCCTTTCTCTGCGATTGCCGATCCGAACCGGCGGTTTCTGCTGGAGGAGTTGCGCCGTGCGCCACGCACGGTCAACGAGCTCGCCGAAGGCCTGCCGATCAGCCGACCGGCCGTGTCGCAGCATCTGAAGGCGCTGCTCGACAGCAACCTCGTCTCGGTGACGTCGGAAGGCACGAAGCGCATCTACACGGTCAACAACCGCGGCTTCGACAAGCTCAATTTATGGCTGGATCAGTTCTGGGCCTGATACGCACCCCGCAACCTGTGGGCACAATGCGAATTGCGTGAACCATTATGAGGCGCATCTCGCAAAAGCGCCAGCCGCGATACCCCAAGCATCGGACTGGCGCAATTCTGGTGTCAAATCACCGGGTCTTGCAGATTTTAGGCGGAATGGATTGGTTTTACCTCTTCTAACGCAAGATGATCGCCCGGCGACTCTTGGGAAGATTAATGGACGGATGACTTGAGACGCTGAATCTCGTCCTTGATGCGCAGCTTACGGCGCTTGCATTCGGCAATTTCGGTATCAGAAATAGAGGGAGCTGTCCTGAGCGCGTGCAACTCCTCCTCGAGTGCTACATGCTTCTTCTGGAGTGATTCAAGATGAGCTTCAACTGTCATTTGACCCTTCCTTCCTCTTACCTTTCCCCGACCATCTTCGTTGGGGACCAAGGTGTCAACCGCCGGACTGTGACACATTTTTGAAGGCTTGTCGAAGGCCAAAAGATGGAGATGAGATGGCAAATTCATGATCAAGACTAACTAGCCGTTACCCGTATTTGATGATAGGAGCTTGCGGAAATCATCGGCAGATCGGACAAGATCCGAGGACGATAACGGGGAATGCATATGGCCGATCAGGAACAGGCGGAAATCAGGCTCATGGTGGCGCGTCTGCGTCAGGAGCACGAGGATTTCGACGCCGCGATCAATGCCATGATCGAAACCGGATGCGACGCTCTGCGAATCCAGCGCATGAAGAAGAAGAAGCTGGTCATCAAGGACAAGCTCTCGAAACTGGAAGACCAGATCGTCCCTGACATCATCGCCTGAGAGGAACGGCCTAGAGATGACAGACAGACCGCCCGTCGCCATTATCATGGGCAGCCAATCGGATTGGGAGACCATGAAGAATGCGGCCGACACGCTGGAAGCCCTAGAGATCCCTTATGATGCGCGCATCATGTCAGCGCACCGCACGCCCGAGCGCATGATGAATTTCGCCAAGGGCGCGCGCGCGGAGGGCTTCAAGGTCATCATCGCCGGCGCCGGCGGCGCAGCACACCTACCGGGCATGACGGCATCGATGACGCCGCTGCCGGTCTTCGGCGTGCCGGTCCAGTCGAAAACCATGTCCGGCCAGGACAGCCTTCTTTCCATCGTGCAGATGCCGGCCGGCATTCCTGTGGGAACGCTCGCCATCGGCAGGGCGGGCGCGGTCAACGCCGCCCTTCTCGCCGCAGCCGTGCTTGCCCTCTCCGACGAGGAAATCGCCGAGCGTCTCGACGAATGGCGCGAGCGCCAGAGTGCCGCCGTCGCCGAATATCCAATGGACGACCAATGACCATAGCAACGATCGGCATTATCGGCGGCGGCCAGCTCGGCCGCATGCTGGCGATTGCCGCCGCGAGACTGAATTTCCGCACGATCATCCTTGAGCCGCAGGCCCATTGCCCGGCCGCCCAGCTCGCCAACCGGCAGATCGTCGCCGCCTATGACGACCCGGCGGCGCTCGCCGAACTGGCGGAAGCCTGCGATGTCGTCACCTACGAATTCGAGAACGTGCCCGTCGCAGCCGCCGAAGCGCTCTCGGCAAGCATTGCCGTCTATCCGCCTGCGAAAGCGCTGGAAGCCGCCCAGGATCGGCTCGTCGAAAAGCGCTTCCTCAACGGCTGCGGCATATCGACCGCCCGCTTTCATGCGGTCGACAGCCAGGCCGATCTCCAAGCCGCGCTGAAAGATTTCGGCGGCCAGGGTGTCTTGAAGACGCGCCGCCTCGGTTATGACGGCAAGGGTCAGAAGGTTTTCCGCTCGCCGGCCGATAGTCCCGACGGCGCCTATGCCGCTCTCGGCTCCGTGCCGCTGATCCTCGAAAGCTTCGTCGCCTTCGAGCGCGAGGTCTCGATCATCGCCGCGCGCGCTGCCGATGGGACGGTCGTCTGCTTCGATCCTGCCGAGAATGTCCACCGCAACGGCATCCTCCACACCTCGACGGTTCCCGCAACGCTCTCTGCACAAACGGCGGACGCCGCCCGCCAGGCGGCCGAAAAGATCCTTGCCGCCTTGAACTATGTCGGCGTCATCGGCATCGAATTCTTCGTGCTCGCCGATGGCGGCCTGATCGCCAACGAGATGGCCCCGCGCGTGCACAATTCCGGCCACTGGACGGAAGCCGCCTGCGTCGTCAGCCAGTTCGAGCAGCATATCCGCGCCGTCGCCGGCCTGCCGCTCGGCAATGCCGACCGCCATTCCGACTGCGTCATGCAGAACCTGATCGGCGACGATATCCTTGCCGTTCCCGACTGGCTGCGCCGCCCCGATACGCTGGTTCATCTCTACGGAAAGACGGAGTGGCGCACCGGCCGCAAGATGGGGCATGTCACCACCTTGACGCCTAAATCGCCGATTTCCCGGTGAGAAAACGCGGCCAAGTCCCGGGAAAAACACCGTCACGCGGTTGACATGGTGGAGGTGACGGGGTATCTGCTCCCCCACCTAAGAGCGCGCCCCGACGGCGCGCTTTTCATTGTTAAAGATCAACATCGCGGATCACAAAAATGAAGATCAAGAATTCGCTCAAGTCGCTCAAGGCGCGTCACCGTGACAACCGTCTGGTTCGCCGCAAGGGCCGCATCTACATCATCAACAAGCTGAACCCGCGTTACAAGGCTCGCCAGGGCTGAGTTCGCGCGTCCGGATCGCCTTGCCGCGCAAACCGCGCCTGCAACCATATCCGGTGGGTCGCTACGGTGATCACGTCAAATTTGTTTGATCTTCGGCGTTGGCGGACTAATATGTCCGCCATGCGCTTTTTTGCTTTGACATCAGCGGCGCTGCCGCTCGCCCTCATTCTGCTCACCTCCGTCTTTCCGGCCGCAGCCGCGGAAAAGGACGTCATTGTCGAGCAGACGAATGTCAACAGCTCGCCGAAACAACGCCTCGACCAGCTCTTCAGCCAGCTGAAGCGCGAACGCGACCCTGAAAAGGCCAGCGGCATCGCCAACGAGATCCGTCTGGAATGGAGCGATTCCGGCAGCGCCACCATCAATCTCTTGATGCAGTGGGCCGACAAGGCGATCGAGGAAAAACGCAATCCCGCCGCCCTCGATTTCCTCGACGAGGCGATTGCGCTGAAGCCCGATTACGCCGAGAGCTGGAATCGCCGCGCCACGCTGAATTACGCCATGGGTAACTATCGCAAGTCGATGTCCGACATCGAGCGGGTCTTGGATCTCGAGCCTCGCCATTTCGGAGCGCTCGCCGGCCTCGCGGCGATTCTCAGCAATGCCGGCAACGACCAGCTGGCATTGAAGGCCTGGCAGCAATTCCTCAATGTCTATCCCGCCGAACGCACGGCGCAGGAACAGGTCAACACGCTGTCAGAAAAACTCGCCGGCAACCGCACCTGATTCCGGCTCACCGCGCTTGACCTCGGGTCGGGCCGCGCAGGTACCACCGTTGCTCATCCGTTAAGATCATGCTTGCAGAAATTTCCGCTCTTCTCGCCCCGCTCGCCGCCGCCATCGGCTACTCCTCCTACAAGGCGCGGCAATTCGAACAGACCTATCCCAACATCGGCGAGTTGACTGATGTCGGCGGCTTCCGCATGAATGCTCTCCACATCAAACGCCCTGAAAATGCGGATCTGCCGGCGCTGGTCTTCATTCATGGCGCGAGCGGCAATCTGCTCGATCAAGCCGGCGCCTTCCGCGCCGCACTCGAAGGACGGGCGGAAATGCTCTTCGTCGATCGCCCCGGCCATGGCTATTCCGAGCGTGGCGGGCCGGAAAACGCAATTCCTTCCGGCCAGGCCGATGCGATCGCCACGCTGATGGAGAAGCGAGGGATTGAGAGGGCGATCATCGTCGGCCATTCCTTCGGCGGCGCGATCGCCGCCGCCTTCGGCGTGCGCCACCCGGAGAAGACGGCCGGGCTGCTCTTCCTCGCACCCGCCACCCATCCCTGGCCGGGCGCCATCGACTGGTATTATCACGTCGCGACGGCGCCACTCGTCGGCTGGCTCTTCAACCACGTAGTCGTCGTGCCGCTCGGGCTCAGCCGCGTGGAGCGCGGCACGCTGAACGTCTTCCGCCCCAATTCGCGGCCATCCGATTACATCGAGAAAACCGGTCCCTCGCTGGTGCTGAGGCCGCGGACCTTCCGCAACAATGCCGTCGACTTCAAAAGGCTGCTCGCTTACGTGAAGGAGCAGTCGCCGCTTTATTCGCGTATCACCGCTCCGACCGTCATCATAACAGGCGACAAGGACGAGATCGTCTGGGAACACCTGCATTCGCGCGGCCTTGCCCGCGACATAGAAGGCTCCGAACTCGTCACCATCAGCGGCGTCGGCCATAAGCCGGATTATCTCGCCACCGATGTCGCCATCGCCGCCATGGAAAAGATCGCCGGCGCGTCGCGCGACCTCCAGGCTGCCGCCCGCCGGGCCGAGGAAAGGCTCGCCTCCTCTCTCGGCGATCAAACGATCGCAATCCAGCCGCCGCTGATGCCGGGCGCCCTGCACGGCATTTGATCCTTCCGGCTGCACCCTCCTCACACAAAGCCAATTTCCCGCATTGCCGCGAGCCGCGGCAGCCCCATATGTCTTTGCGGTATTGTCCATAGGAGGGGAAATCATGGGCCGTCTGCATATCGGGGCGATCTCCGTCTTTACAGCACTGTCGCTGAGCCTGACCACGGCTTTCGCCGCGTCACCGGCGCCGGTTGAAGCCGAGCACGGCATGGTCGTCACCGCCCAGCATCTGGCGACCGATGTCGGCGTCGAGGTGCTGAAGAGCGGCGGCAATGCCGTCGATGCTGCGGTTGCCGTCGGTTATGCGCTGGCGGTGGTCTATCCCTCGGCCGGCAATCTCGGCGGTGGCGGCTTCATGACCATCCGGCTGAAAGACGGCACGAAGACCTTCCTCGATTTCCGCGAACGCGCGCCGCTCGCCGCGACGAAGACCATGTATCTCGATGCCAAGGGCGATATCGTGCCCCGCGCCAGCCTCGACGGCTATCTCGCCATCGGCGTTCCCGGCTCCGTCATGGGCCTGGAGACCGCGCGCGAGAAATACGGCACCCGGCCCCGCGAGGATCTGATCGCGCCGGCGCTCCGCTTCGCCAGGGAAGGTTTCACGCTGGAACAGGGTGACGCGGCAATTCTCGCCGGCAGCGCCAAGCGCCTCGCCAAGGATGAAACGGCCGCAAAGATCTTCCTGAAACCGGACGGCAAGCCCTATGCTTCGGGCGAAAAACTGCAGCAGCCGGATCTCGCCGCTGTGCTCGCGGCCATTTCCGAAAAAGGCCCCGACGCCTTCTATAAGGCCGCGCCCGCCGAGGCGATCGTCAAGGCGAGCCAGGCCAAGGGCGGCATCCTCGCCAAGGAGGATTTCGAACAATATGCCGTACGCGAATTGAAGCCGATCGAGTGCAACTATCGCGGCTACGACATCATCTCCTCGCCGCCGCCCTCCTCCGGCGGCGTCATCATCTGCGAAATCCTCAATGTTCTGGAGGGATACCCGCTCTCCTATCTCGGCTACAACTCGGCCGAAACGGTCCACGTGATGACCGAGGCGATGCGCTACGCCTATGTCGACCGAAACGCGGCGCTCGGCGACCCCGATTTCGTCGAGAACCCGGTCGAAAAGCTTTTGGACAAGACCTATGCCAAGGAGATTGCCGCGAAGATCGATCCCTACAAGGCCGGCGTGTCCGCGAACCTGAAACCGCTCGGCGGCAAGGAAAGCACCGAGACGACGCATTATTCGATCATCGACGATGAGGGAAATGCGGTTGCCGTCACCTATACACTGAACGGCTCCTTCGGCGCTGCCGTCGTGGCGCCCGGCACCGGCGTGCTCCTCAACAACGAGATGGACGACTTCACCTCCAAACCCGGCGTGCCGAACCTCTACGGCCTCGTGCAGGGCGAGGCGAACGCCATCGCGCCGAAGAAGACGCCGCTCTCCTCGATGAGCCCGACGATCGTCACCCGCGACGGCAAACCCTTCATGGTGATCGGCAGCCCCGGCGGCTCGCGCATCATCACCATCACGCTGGAGGCGATCCTCAATGTCGTCGATTTCGGCATGGATATCAGCCAGGCGGTCAACGCCCCGCGCTTCCACCACCAATGGCAGCCCGACAAGATTTATCTCGAACCCTATGCGCTTTCGCCGGATACGGAAAAGGCGCTCGCCGCCATGGGCTACAGCTTCGACGGCGGCAATGACGGGCCGGTCTGGGGCCAGGCCGCCGGCATCCTCGTCGGCGGCAAAAGCCTCGCGGCCATCGAAAAGGGGGGCGGCGCCCGCTACAACGGCGCCATGGACAGCCGCGCGGTGGAAGGCTCGGCCAACGGCTATTGATGGCCGGCGGCAGGCGCGATGTTCCATTCATGTCACGGTGACAAAGTCGCCGTTCACAAACCGTCTGCCGCATCCTATGCATGAGCGTAGCCCGCAAGCAGGACGATTTCCGAATGGCCAGCATTGAAATGATTGTCGCCGCCCGCGCCCGTCTGCGCGGCCATATCAGACGCACGCCGCTTCTCTCCTCCCCCTTCCTGAACGAGATCGCCGGCCGGCGCCTGTTCGTCAAGGCGGAATGCCTCCAGCATACCGGCTCGTTCAAGTTCCGCGGCGGCTGGTCTGCCGTCTCCGGCCTCGATCCGTCCGTGCGCGCGAGCGGCGTCATCGCCTTCTCCTCCGGCAACCATGCCCAGGGCGTCGCTCTTGCCGCCAAGCTGCACGGCGTACCCTCCGTCATCATCATGCCGGGCGATGCGCCGAAGCTGAAGATCGACAATACCCGCGCCTTCGGCGCGGACGTCGTGCTCTATGACCGCGCCAATGAGGATCGCGACGAGATCGGCGCGAAGCTCTCGGCCGAGCGCGGCCTGACGCTGATCAAGCCTTTCGACGAGCCGTTTGTGATCGCCGGCCAAGGCACGACCGGCCTCGAAATCTCCGAGCAGGCTGCAGATGAAGGCATCGCATCAGCCGAAGTCCTCGTTCCCTGCGGCGGCGGCGGCTTGACATCCGGTATCGCGCTCGCCCTCGAAGCCAGCGCTCCGGGCTTTCGCGTGCGTCCCTGCGAGCCCGAGAATTTCGACGACACCACCCGTTCGCTCGCCTCCGGCAGGATCGAACGCAATGCTTCGATGTCGGGTTCGATCTGCGATGCGATCGTCACGCCGCAGCCCGGCAACATCACCTTCCCCATCCTCAAGCGCCTCGTCGGCGCCGGCATCGTCGTCACCGACGAGGAGGCATTGCGCGCCATGGCGCTCGCCTTCGTCAGGCTGAAAATCGTCGTCGAGCCCGGCGGCGCAGTAGCGCTCGCCGCCGCCCTCTTCCACGGCGACGCACTGGAAAGCGACACGGTCGTCGCCGTCACCTCAGGCGGCAACGTCGATGCCCATATCTTCGCCATGGCGCTCGAACGCTTCGGCTGAGACCTGGGTCGGCGCGGCCTTGGGAAGGCCGAGACGAAGCCGACAACATGATCTTCCTGTTGTTCGCGGCCAGTGCACGCGCCGGAGCGGTCAACAGTGATATCAGCTTACGCGCGCAGGGTGTCATGCACGGACTGAAGCACGAGTTCGGCAAGCCGCGCTCCCGCCGGCTGCAATTCGGCTTCCGCCCGGTGCAGGACCAGGCCGAGCTTCGGCAACTCAGGCAGGCCGATCGCCGCGGGCTCGAGTGCGCGGACCTTCGCCGGCAGGCCTACCGGGGTACGGATGGTCAGACCGAGACCTGCCGCTGTCGCGGCCCAGAGGCCGCCGAGACTGGGGCTGACGAAGGCGAGCCGCCAGGAGATGCCCGCCTCATCGAGTGCCCGCGTCGCCGCCGTTCGCAGCAGGCAAGGCGCTTCCAGCGAGGCGAGCGGCATCGGTTCGCCGCTTACCGCATGCCAGCCGGGCAATCCCTCGGCAGGGCCGATCCAGCGCATCGGCGCCTCGCCGATCACCTCGCAATGCGCCGTCAGCGTGCCGTTGCTCCACGCGAGCGCCAGATCGAGCTTGCCCGACGTCACGCGCTCCAGCAATTCGGCGTTGCGCACCACCCGCGCCTCGATACGCACCTTCGGGTGAGCCCGGGCGAAACGGCCAAGCACCTCGGGCAACAGGGTTTCTCCGAAATCCTCCTGCAGGCCGAGCCGCACCCAGCCTTCCAGTTCGACGCTGTGGACAGCCGCCGCCGCCTCGTCGTTGAGTTCCAGCAATCGCCTGGCATAACCGAGCATCGTCTCGCCGGCATCGGTCAGCGCCAGCCCGCGCCCCGCCTTGCGGAAGATCGGCGTGCCCGCCTGCTCCTCCAGCTTCTTCAACTGCGCGCTGACGGCCGAGGTCGAACGCCCGAGCTTTTCCGCCGCCTTGGCAAAATTGCCGAGCTCCATACCGGTCGAAAAAGTCCGAAGCACATCGAGATCGAAGATCGTCCGCCGCATCCCATAGTCCTTATTTTCGGGATCGTTAGTCCATAAAATTCTGGTTTTCAGCATCATCCTGTGCTGCGATGATGCTGTTGTCAAGGCCGCCGGACGGTCCAACCATGGAGATCCCAATGCCCTTCGTTCGCATCTCTCTTCGCAAAGGCAAATCCGCAGATTATCTCGCAACGCTTGCCGACACCATCCAGCGCGCCCTCGTCGAGACCTTCGACGTGCCCGCAAACGATCGCTTCCAGGCCATCCACCAGCACGATGAGAACGAGCTGATCTTCGACCGCAGCTATCTCGCCGGCCCGCGCTCCGACGATTTCGTCTACATCTCCATCACCATAGGCAGGCCACGCTCGGCGGAGATGAAAGCGGCACTCTATCGCCGCCTCGCCGATCTCCTGGCGCAGTCGCCGGGCCTTCGGCCCGAGGACCTGATGATCGTCATCAGCACCAGCGCGCCCGAGGACTGGTCCTTCGGCGCCGGCATCGCCCAGATGACCGATCCCGACTGGCGGCTGCGGGCGCTCGGAGGCCGGCAATGAGCGCGTCGAACCCAAAAACGATGACCGTCAGGCGACCGGGCAAGGTGGTTCGCTCGCCGGAGGACGTAGCCACCGCCCCCTTCTGGGTAGAGATGCTGCTCGACGGCGCCGACGGCGAGAACACTGCGATGCGCGCCACGCTCGATCCCGGCACCATCACCCGCTGGCACACCCACCCGCAGGGCCAGTTGCTCTATGTGCTTTCGGGACAGGGGCTGGCGCAGAACGAGAGTGGCCCGGTCGAAGAACTGCGTGCTGGCGACGCGATCTGGTTTGCACCCGGCGAGCGCCACTGGCATGGCGCGACCGATGATAGCCCCTTCAGCTATATCAGCATCCAGCCGAGCGAAAACGGCAGCGTTGTCGAATGGCTGGATCATGTGGAGAGACGCTCATGATCGCCATGCAATACGGCTTCACCCTGCCC
Source organism: Rhizobium sp. BR 249 (assembly GCF_047445895.1). NCBI lineage: Bacteria > Pseudomonadati > Pseudomonadota > Alphaproteobacteria > Hyphomicrobiales > Rhizobiaceae > Rhizobium > Rhizobium sp. BR 249. Next base: position 143,150 of record NZ_JARWKX010000004.1, read on the forward strand.
GCCGATTACGACATGTCGATCATCGACCGCCGCATCCGCGACAAGGGACCGCTGCTCGACGGCTTCCCCAATCTCGGCTTCAAGGCCTATCTCAGTGTCCATAAAGGCGAATTCGGCAGCCGCGACAATCTCTATGCACCCTTCTATCTCTGGCAAAAGCCGGAAGGGGCAAGCGACTTCCTCTGCGACCCGGGTTTCCAAGCGCTCACCGGCGCCTTCGGCTGGCCGCGGGTGAACACTTGGATCGTATGGCAGGCAGCTATCTCGCCCGAGATCGTCGCGGCCGCCTTTGCGACCCGCGACATCCTGCAGACGGAACCCTATGCGCCGCTCGCCGATCTCCGCCGGGCGGAAAGCGCAGAGGCCGAAGCCGATCTGGCAGCAGGCGTGCTTGCTTCCGTCTCCGGCTTCGAACCGACGACATGGACACGCGTTCGCTTCAGGTTATGGAAAGACATGCCTGAGATCGGCCGCCACACGCAGGCCTATCGCGTCGGCCACCTATCCCTCGCCCAGCCCTGATCTCAGGCCGTTGCCCGGCGGTAAAAGGCAAGCGATCCCGCAAGAGCCAGCAGCGCCCCGCCGCAGGCCCGCTCCAGCCACAAGGCGCCCGACGTCTTCAGGAAACGCACCGCTTGCGAGCCGAAGAAGGCGTAGCCGAACATGATGATGAAATCGAGCGCGGCAAAGACGAGTGCGAGCAGCGCGTATTGCGCCACCTGCGGCTCGCTCGGGTTAATGAACTGCGGCAGGAAGGCCGAGAAGAACAGATAGCCTTTCGGATTGGTCGCCGCGACCATGAAGCTCTTCAGCCCGATCGAAAAGGCCGATTTCGCGCCCGCCGCCTCGCCCGATTTCAGCGCCGCATCGATCGTGCCCTTCGAGCGCAGCAGCATGATGCCGAGAAAGGCGAGATAGGCTGCACCCGCCCATTTCAGCATCGAGAACCAGAATTCCGATGCCGCAAGCAGCGCACCGAGCCCAACCGCCACGGCGCCGATCAGCACGAAATCGGAGAGCACCGCGCCGATCATGCCGGAGACCGCGCGGCGCAGGCCATGCCGTGAACCGTTGGTCAGCGCCAGCAGCACCGTTGGTCCCGGCGTCGCGATGCCGACGAAGGAAACCGCTGCAAATGCGATAAGCGTGACGACGTCCATGATGATCCCTCCAAACCCGGATCGAGACTTGCACGCGCCGAAACCCTTGGCAATGCCGATCCCGCCAAGAAAAAGCCCGCCGCCTCTTCAGGCAGCGGGCTCGATCAAGGATGCGGTCGGATCAGACGCCGCTCTGACCGTCGGAGCCGATATAGGCGATGCGGATCATGTTGGTGGCGCCGGGTGTGCCGAGCGGCACGCCGGCGGATATGATGATGCGGTCGCCCGGCTTGCCGAAGCCTTCGTCCGCGACGATGCGGCAGGCGCGGTTGACCATGTCGTCGAGATCGGTCGCGTCATGGGTGACGACGCAATGCAGGCCCCAGACGATGGCAAGGCGGCGGGCGGTCTTGATGATCGGCGACAGCGCCAGGATCGGCACCTGCGGACGCTCGCGCGAGGCGCGAAGGCCTGTGGTGCCCGACGAGGTGTAACAGACGATCGCCGACAGCTTCAGCGTCTCGGCGATCTGGCGGGCTGCGAGCGAAATCGCATCGGCGCCGGTCGCTTCCGGCTGGGCGCGCTGGGCGTAGATGATGCCGGGATAATGCGGCTCGCGCTCGATGGCGCTGGCGATCGACGCCATGGTCGAAACGGCTTCGACCGGGTAATCGCCAGAGGCCGATTCGGCCGAGAGCATGACGGCATCGGCGCCTTCGAAGACGGCGGTCGCGACGTCGGAGACTTCGGCGCGCGTCGGCACCGGCGCGGAGATCATCGATTCCAGCATCTGTGTGGCGACGACCACCGGCTTGCCGGAACGGCGGCAGGCGCGGATCAGCTGCTTCTGGATGCCCGGAACCGATTCGAGCGGCATTTCGACGCCGAGATCGCCGCGGGCGACCATCAAGGCGTCGGAGAGCTCGATGATTTCCTCGATGCGCTCGATAGCCTGCGGCTTTTCGATCTTCGACATCAGGCCAACGCGGCCGCGGGCGATCTTGCGCACTTCGGCAAGGTCGTCGGGCCGCTGGACGAAGGAAAGCGCCACCCAGTCGACATCATCGGTGGCAAGCACGGCGTCGAGGTCGGCGCGGTCCTTGTCCGTCAGTACGCCGACGCCGAGCAGCGTGTCGGGAAGGCTGACGCCCTTTCGGTCGGAAATGCGCGTGCCCGAAATCACCGTCGTGACGATGCTCTTGCCGTCGCACTTTTCGGCGCGCAGAGCGAGCTTGCCGTCGTCGATCAGCAGGCGATGGCCGGGCTGCACCGATTCCAGAATTTCCGGATGCGGCAGATAGACGCGCGTGGCGTCGCCGAGCGCTTCATTGTTGTCGAGCGTGAAGGTCTGGCCGGGTTTCAGGTCGATTTTGCTGTCGACGAACTTGCCGACGCGCAGTTTCGGTCCCTGCAGGTCGGCAAGAATGCCGATCGGCCGGCCGGAACGCGCCTCCACCGTGCGGATGCGCTGGACGAGCGTACGCATCAGATCGTGGCTTGCATGGCTCATATTGATGCGGAAGACGTCGGCACCGGCCTGGTGCAGCTTCTCGATCATCGATTCCTCGGCGGAGGCGGGCCCGAGGGTGGCGAGGATTTTAATTTTGCGATTACGCTTCATCAATTCTGGCTTTCTTGCGTCCCTGGGGTGTCGGAGAGTTGAACCATCCAGCTGCCCTGGCGGCCCGTGTCGTATTCCTTGAATCCCATCTTCTGATAACCCCGGGCATAACAATCCTGCACACCCGTGATCTTGAATTCGTTTTCCGCCACGCACATCTGCACGTCACCCGTCCATCGTCCTCCCCGGGCGGCGTCCTCTGCGTAAAGGTAATAATAGCGCGACTGCAACTCTCCCTCGATCAGCGTGGCGCAGGTCGTTGCCGGCACCTGCCACCAGCCTTCCGTGATCCAGCCGTCCTTGGCCCGGTAGCCGATGGCCACGCCGACGAGATTCTGCGTTCCGTTGCAGACACGGAAATCCGCGCGTGCGGCATCTGCGATGAAGAACGGCATGGCGGCTGCAAGAGCGAACAATGCGAGACGGACCAGCGGCCCGGACCGCGTGAGGAAACTTGGCGCGGCTTGGATCAACACGGCTCCCAAATAGCTCCACGGTTATTCGTTGTCCGTGTCTTCTTGCGCCGCCATCATGCGAAAGTCAACGCAATGCTAATCGATTATATTTCCTTTCATAAGCTGTTCATCGAGGTTCATATCCGCCCGTCCCCGCCTGCTGCGCTTGAACCGGTCGCAGGCACATGCGATCACTGAGCCCGACTGCGCAATGACGAACGGCAATTCCTTCATGGACGACTTCCAATCCTTCGAAATCCTACCCGGAAAACATGACAAAGGCATGGTGATCCTCGCGGACCACGCGATGAACCGCCTTCCCGCCCGATATGGGAGGCTCGGACTGCCCGAATCTGCCTTTGCCCGCCACATCGCCTATGACATCGGCATCGAAGGCCTGACGCGGCAGCTTTCCACAAAGCTCGGCGTGCCCGCCGTTCTCGGCGGCTTCTCGCGCCTGCTGATCGACCCGAACCGCGGCGAGGACGATCCGACGCTGATCATGAAAATATCGGACGGCGCCGTCATATCCGGCAATCATCCGATCGCGCAGGAGGAATGGGATTACCGCATCGAAACCTTCCATCGCCCCTATCACGCCGCGGTGGCCGAAACGATAAACGCCGTGGCGAACGCCACCGGCAAAGCGCCGCTGGTGCTGTCGCTGCATTCCTATACGCCCGCCTGGAAGGGCATTCCGCGCCCCTGGCAGGCCGCGGTCCTCTGGGACAGCGACCGCCGCGCCGTCGGCCCGCTGCTCGATATGCTGCGCACCGACCCCGATCTTGTCGTCGGCGATAACGAACCCTATGACGGCGCGCTCAAGGGCGATACCATGTACCGCCACTGCATGGTGACCGGCATTCCTCACGCGCTGCTCGAGGTGCGCCAGGACCTGATCGCGGACGAAGCCGGCATATCGGCATGGGCCGAGCGCCTTGCGCCGATCTTTGCGGCAATGAATGCCGATCCCGCCATGCACGAATACGATGTCCACGTCTCGCGCACCGGTCCTTATTGAACGATAGGCCCCCATTGACGGAAAGGAGAGCGAGATGACCACGCTCAGCAAGGAACAGCAGACCGAATTCGAGGCCGCCGCCTTCCGCCGCCTCGTCGCGCATCTGCGCGAACGCAGCGACGTCCAGAATATCGATCTGATGAATCTGGCCGGCTTCTGCCGCAACTGCCTGTCGAACTGGTATCGCGAAGCCGCCGAGGCCGAAGGCGTCGCGGTCACCAGGGACGAATCACGCGAGATCGTCTATGGCATGCCTTACGAGGATTGGAAGAAACTCCACCAGAACGAGGCCTCGCCTGTGCAAAAGGCTGCTTTTGAACTGAACAACCCGCACAAATAGCTCGGGCGGCCGCGAACAGACTTGACCGTGACGCCGCTTTCGCGGCAGTCACTGGCATCCAAAATCGATCACCAATCAGGAGAACACGATGTCTGATGCTCATGGCGTCGCCCGCGACCAGCTTCGCGCTTTCATCGAGCGCATTGAACGGCTGGAAGAAGAAAAGAAGACCATCGCCGACGACATCAAGGACGTCTACGGCGAAGCCAAGGGAATGGGCTTCGACACCAAGATCCTGAAGAAGGTCGTGGCGCTGCGCAAGAAGGACGAGCAGGAACGCATGGAAGAGGAAGCGATCCTCGACACCTACCTGCACGCGCTCGGCATGATCGAGTCTCCGCCGGAAGGCTGATCCTTCGCATCGCCGATCTCGATAAAGCCGTCGGGCCTCCCGGCGGCTTTTCTTTTTGCGCGGGATATTGCTGGCCAAGCACCATTCGGCCGCTCGAACAGCCAAAAGAAAAACCGCCGGATCGCTCCAGCGGTTTGGGTATTTCGACGATCGGCAGGCTCAGTTCGTGTTGAACTTGCGCACTTCCATGAAGTTGACGGCCGTGCCGCTGAAGCGGGCCGGATCGACCGAGGCGGTCTTCACGTTGAAGCCCTCGGCATAGACTGATGTCGGCTGGGCACGCATCGACTGGCTGACGAAGCGCGGCGCCTTGACCTGCTTGGAAGCCATTTCGAGCCGCGCATTGGTCAGCGCCCACTGCGAAATCATCTTCTGCGTCAGCTTCGGCTCGGTGCGAACGGTCGCGCGGCTGGCGTCGGCTGCGGCGGCTTGCTTCTGTGTCGGGCGGCCGCCCTTGGTGGGAAGGCCTGGTGCTACGGCGCCTTCGGCGGCCGGCGCGTCGAAACCGTCGCCGAAGCTTGCCGACTTCGTCACCGGCGCCAATGCGGCAAGCTGCAGCGTCGGCTTTGCGGCAGGCGCCTGTTGCGGCATCGCGGCGGCGATTGCCTGCTCCACGCTCATCTCAGGCTGATGCAAAGCAACGTCGCTTTCGGCAGCCTTGTCGTTCTGCTGCTCCAGCGCCGCTGCGACGGCAGGCGAGAGCGTATCCTGATCGGCCTCGTCGGCCTCTGCTTCCGGATCGGCATCGGCCGCGGCAAGCAGGTTTTCCGCAACGGCCGGCCGTTCGACCGGCGTGGGAACCGGCATTCCGTTCTGCATGTTCGGATCGACCGACGCCACTTCGGCGTCACCAGGCGCGCGGCGCTGGCCGAGAAGCGAGGGAACCGGAATGCTGTAGGCGCTGAGATCGGCGAACTGCTGCGGCTGGGCCTGATCGGTCGGAAGCGCTGCGGCAAGGGCCTGCTGTGCGGCATTACCCGAAGACGGCGCCACCAGCGCACTCGCCATTTCGCTGCCGGCCGGCTGGTTGCTGAATGCCGGGCGAACCTGCGGCACCGGCGCGTTCAGGTCGGCGACTTCAGTCTGCTGCGGCTCGGCAGGAGCAGCGGGCTCGGCCTTCGGCGGCGTCGCCTTGGCGACGGCGGCCGGAGCCGAATCATCCGTATCGTCTTCCTGCTCGTCCGCCCCGCCGCCGAAGAGCGCGGCAAACAGCGTCTTGTGCTTCGGCGCCGATTCGGAAGCGCTGGCGATCTCGATCTGCGTGCCGCTGGCGCGGCGCTTGTAGTCGGCCATTGCCTGCTGGTAGCCCGGCAGCGGCTTGCCATCGGCCGGAATATGGATGGTGTTGCCGTTAGGGAAAAGCCGGACGAGCTCATCGCGGCTCATGCGCGGCCAGGCGCGAACACCGCCGACATCCATGTGCACGAAGGGCGAGCCCGACTTCGGATAGAAGCCGACGCCGCCGACCTGCATCTTCATGCCGATGCCGCGCAGCGTCGCGAGCTTGACGTCGGGAATGAAGAAGTCCATCGCCTTGCCGAGCATATGCTGGCTCTTTTCGGCGACGCCGGATTGGCGCGAGCGGCCGCGCAGCATTTCATTGGTCGCCGGCGAGCGGAAGCCGCAGACGACGTTGATATAGTCCCTCGATCCGCTCTGGCGGTAGACTTCCCAGATCAGGTCGAACAGGCGCGGGTCCATCTTCGTCGGCTGGTTCTTGCGCCAGTCGCGCAGGAAGCGGTTCAGCTGCTCCAGACCCTTGGGATCGAACTTGCCGTTGCGCTTATAGGTGATGACGGCCTTTTCACCGGTGTGGATGAAATAGAGCTTGAGGCTGCGTGTTTCGCCCGCTGCCTGGGAAGGCGTACTGACGAATACCGGCGAGGAAACCGCAAGCGCAAGAAGGGCGGCCGCTGCCGTCCTCACTGCCTTTCCGCAGATGTCGGCGCACAACGAACGCCAGCTCAAGCGCGAAGGCTTGGAATTCCCATTCAGATTCGGCAACTCGATCCCCGTCAGACAGACAATGTCCCGTACTGTCTCAGATGACTGTCAAATGCGGTCACACGATGGCAAAAATGCCACACATGATCAACCTTTTCTTTACATAGTGAACGAGCCACTAACAAGTGGTTTATGATCAGTAACAAATCGTGGTTGCCCGAGTCTTAACAAATGGTGCTTAAGCCGCATCTTTCTGGGGATTATCCGGATCTATGCCGTAATCTTTGAGCTTGCGATAAAGTGTGGATCGCCCGATCCCGAGCTTGCGCGCCACTTGACTCATCTGCCCGCGATAGAATTTGAGTGCGAATCGGATGAGTTCCTCCTCGACGTCGGCAAGCTTGCGCACGTCGCCTGAGGGGTTGACGCTGGCGATCGCATTGTCGGAAGTCTCCGACAGGCGGTGATGCACATCCCCCGGCGTCGGCGCCCGGTAATCCTCGCCATAGGACTCATCCGGGTCGAGTCCGGTATTGTCAGCAACGAGCGCCAGATGATCCACCACTTCATATTCCGGAAGCTGGGCGGCAATCTGCGGGAAGTCCGCCTCCGTCAGCTCCGGTCCCTCGGCCAGAACGACCGCGCGGAAGATCGCGTTTTCGAGCTGGCGGATATTGCCCGGCCAGTCATAGGCGGTCAGCAGCGCCAGCGCGCCTGAATTCACCGTCATGCGGCGGCCGTTCTTCTGCTCGCTGGAGAAGCGGTCGGCAAAGACGCGCACCAGATGCGGAATGTCTTCCTTGCGCTTGCGCAGCGCCGGAATGGTGATCGGGAAGACATTGAGGCGGTAATAGAGGTCCTCGCGGAAATGGCCGTTCTTGACCTCTTCGATCAAGTCCTTGTTGGTCGCCGAAATCAGCCGGACATTGACCTTGTGCGCGGTGCGTGCACCGACGGTCTCGATCTCGCCCTGCTGCACGGCGCGCAGCAGCTTCACCTGCACCTCGAGCGGCAGGTCGCCGATTTCGTCGAGGAAGATGGTGCCGCCGTCGGCTTCCATGAACTTGCCGATGTGACGTTCGGTCGCGCCGGTGAAGGCGCCCTTTTCATGGCCGAAGAGAATGCTTTCGACCAGGTTGTGCGGGATCGCCCCGCAATTGACGGTGACGAACGGCTTGTTCGAGCGCTCGCCGCCAGACTGGATGGCGCGCGCCACCAACTCCTTGCCGACGCCGGATTCGCCTTCGAGCACGACGGGGATGTTGGACTGCGCCGCCCGCTGGGCGAGATCGATGACGCGGATCATCGCCGGGCTTGCCGAGACGATGTCGTCGAAACCGACGGAGCCTGAGCGCGACCGGCGTCCAGCCCGCGCCTTCACCTCACGCTGGTCGAGCTTCATCGCATTCGAAATCGAGGTGGCGATCCGCTCGGGCGAAACCGGCTTGACGACGAAATCGAAGGCGCCGGCGCGCATCGCCTGCACCACGGTCTCGATGCCGCCCTGCCCCGTCTGCACGATGACGGGGATCTGCGTGCCGAATTCGTGAAGCGCGTCGAGAAATTCGAGGCCGGTCATCTCCGGCATCATCAGGTCGAGCACGATGACGTTGAAAAGGCCGCTGTCGCGCTTGACCATTTCAAGGCCGATACGGCCGTTTTCCGCCTGGTGCACGACATGGCCGTGACGCTCGATTGCGTTCTTGAGCAGGCGGCGCTGCACCGGGTCGTCTTCGACCACGAGGATTTGCCCTGCTCCCTTGAGCTCATTGTAACCGGTCATTGTCGCTCCACTTCATGCGAAACCCTGGAGCGCACTCTGGCAGAAAGGCTTGAACATCCAGTTTTGAGAAACAATTGCATTTTAACGATTGTGACGACCGTTTTTCGTGCCGAAGCGAGGCCTTTCATGCGCTGAAAAGCCCTTGATACCGGGCCTTGTCGCGCTTGCTGCACCGCAGCTCCCTTCAGACGGGCATGGGTCGCTGTAGCAGTTTGAACCTTCGCGTCGCACTTTCCGAAAATCGATTCCGATTTTCGGGCCGATGCGCTAGACAAGCAAACCTGTTATAAAGTGGAGAGGAATTGCGCCCATGAAAATCAAGCTCCCGCACGCACGCCTTCTCTTGTCGGCAGCAGCGCCGGGTGGGGCCGCCGATCCCGCGCTCGGCGATCTGCCGGTCTGGAAGCTGCAGGATCTCTATCCCTCCGCCACGTCAACCGCTTTCGTCGCCGACATGGAAAAAGCCGGCAAGGCTGCGATCGCCTTTGAAGAGAAGTGGAAGGGCAAGCTGGCCGAAGCGGCGGCCAAGACCGGCGGCGAAGGCATCGGCGCGGCGCTGCAGGAATATGAGGCGCTCGACGATCTCATGGGCCGCCTCGGCTCCTTTGCCGGCCTCACCTATTTCTCCGACACCACCAATCCGGCCAATGGCAAGCTTTATGGCGACGTGCAGGCCAAGATTACCGAATTCTCAGGTCATCTGCTGTTCTTCGCGCTGGAACTGAACCGCATCGACGATGCGGTGATCGACGCCAGCATGGCGAACGATCCCGATGCCGGCCATTACCGTCCCTGGCTCATCGACCTTAGGAAAGACAAGCCCTACCAGCTCGACGACAGGCTGGAACAGCTCTTCCTCGAAAAGTCGATGACGTCGGCCGCCGCCTTCAACCGCCTGTTCGACGAAACCATGGCGGAACTGCGCTATGAGATCGATGGCAACAAAGTGCCGCTCGAAGTGGCGTTGAACATGCTGCAGGAGAAGGATCCGGAAGCGCGGCGCAAGGCGGCCATGGCGCTTGCCGAAACCTTCAAGGCGAATATCCGCATCTTCACGCTGATCACCAACACGCTTGCCAAGGACAAGGATATCGCCGACCGCTGGCGCGGGTTCGAGGACATCGCCGACTCCAGGCATCTGGCCAACCGCGTCGAGCGCGAGGTTGTCGATGCGCTGGCTGCGGCCGTGCGCGAAGCCTATCCCCGCCTTTCGCACCGCTATTATAAAATGAAGGCGAAATGGCTCGGCATGGAGCAGATGAATTTCTGGGACCGCAACGCGCCGCTTCCGGAAACCTCGAGCGCCATCATCTCCTGGCCCGAAGCAAGGGAAACGGTGCTTTCGGCCTACGGCAACTTCGCCCCCGAGATGGCCGATATCGCCAGGCGCTTCTTCGACGAACAGTGGATCGACGCTCCGGTCCGCCCCGGCAAGGCGCCCGGCGCCTTCGCCCATCCGACGGTTCCCTCTGCCCATCCCTATGTGCTCGTCAATTACATGGGCAAGCCGCGCGACGTGATGACGCTTGCCCATGAGCTCGGCCATGGCGTGCACCAGGTTCTCGCCGGCGCGCAGGGTGCGCTGATGTGCCAGACGCCGCTGACGCTTGCCGAAACCGCATCGGTCTTCGGCGAGATGCTGACCTTCCGCGCGCTCCTGGAAGAGACCACCGACAAGCGCGAGCGCAAGGCGATGCTCGCCCAAAAGGTCGAGGACATGATCAATACGGTCGTGCGCCAGATCGCCTTCTATGAATTCGAGCGCAAGCTGCACACCGCCCGCAAGGCAGGCGAACTCACCGCCGACGACATTGGCGAGCTCTGGCTCTCCGTCCAGTCGGAAAGCCTCGGGCCTGCGATCAACATTTCCGAGGGCTACGAGACCTATTGGGCCTATATCCCCCACTTCATCCATTCACCCTTCTATGTCTACGCCTATGCCTTTGGCGATTGCCTGGTGAATTCGCTCTACGCCGTCTACCAGAAGGCCGAGAAGGACTTTCAGGAAAAGTATTTCGAGCTCTTGAAGGCCGGCGGCACCAAGCATCACTCGGAACTCCTGAAGCCTTTCGGCCTCGACGCCACCAATCCGTCGTTCTGGAGCCAGGGCCTGTCGATGATCGAAGGGCTGATCGATGAGCTGGAAGCGTTAGATAAAGCGTGAATTCTCGTCGCCAGGAGCGGGAAGGCGGCAACAAGTCCCTTCTCCCCACAGGGGAGAAGGTGCCGGCAGGCGGATGAGGGGGCGACATAGCAGAACCTGTCCTTCGCATATGCTCAGGACGTCGCTTCGTTCCTCCCCCTCATCTGCCCTTCGGGCATCTTCTCCCCCGTGGGGAGAAGAGAAAAATACCTCGCCCTCCCAATCGCATCTTGAGTGATGAGGAGCAGAAAAAACCGAAAGCGTTGCGTGACTGACAAACCCTATATTCTCTTCCGCGACGACACTTCAGGCCAGGTGATGCTTTTCGCCGAGCCGGCTGAGATCATCATTGCCAGGACACGCAGCGAATTCTTCGCCGGCCTCGCCCGCTTGGAAGAAGCCAGGTTCGAGGGCAAATGGCTTGCCGGCTACATGGCCTACGAGGCCGGATATCTCTTCGAGGAAAAACTCGCGTCCTTTGCCGGAGAGGGCCGCGAAACGCCGCTCCTCTGTTTCGGCGCCTTCGACGCGCCGCAGCCGGACACGCACCCGCTCGCCCAGCCGAAACAGCGTCTCGAAAATGAGGAGTTCCTGACCGCCCCGAAAGCCGGATGGGATTTCCCTATATATAAAGAGCGTTTCGACCGCCTTCACGAGCACCTGCGGCTCGGCGACGCCTATCAAGCGAACCTTACCATGCCGGTCGAAGCCCGCTGGACCGGCGATCCCCGTGCCGCCTTCTGGTCGCTGATCGAACGCCAACCGGTCAAATACGGCGCACTGGTCGATCTCGGCGGCCCGGTCATCCTGTCGCGTTCGCCCGAACTCTTCTTCCGCACCGACGAAGAGGGCTGGATCGAGACCCATCCGATGAAGGGTACGGCAAAACGCGGCGCCAGCCCCGCCGAAGATGCCGAAATCATCGCGGCCATGCGGGCCGATATCAAGACGCAGGCGGAAAACCGCATGATCGTCGACCTGCTGCGCAACGACATCTCCCGCATCACCGAGGTCGGCACGCTCGACGTGCCGAAACTCTTCGACGTCGAGACCTATCCGACCGTCCACCAGATGGTGAGCCATGTCCAGGCAAGGCTGCGTCCCGGCCTTTCGATCCGCGATATCTTTGCAGCCCTCTTCCCCTGCGGGTCGATCACCGGCGCCCCGAAGATCCGGGCGATGGAAATTCTCCACGCGCTCGAAGATACCCCGCGCGACGCCTATTGCGGCGCGATCGGCATGATCTCGCCCAGCGGCGCCATGCGTTTTTCCGTCGCCATCCGCACCGTCACGCTTTTCGATGATGGGAAAGCAGTCTTCAATGTCGGCGGCGGCATCGTCTTCGATTCCACTGCCGAGGCCGAATATGAGGAATGCCTGCTCAAGGCCCGCTTCGCCATCGGCGACCAATGGATCGCGCGATGACCGATTTCTCGCTGATCGAGACGCTGCGCTGGCAGCCCGGCGATGGCTTCATCCGCCGGCGCCTGCACCTCGCCCGGCTCTCCCGCTCCGCCCGTCGCCTCAGCTTCCCGAAACCGGTCGGCGCGGCGGCAAAGCTCGATGAAGCCGTCGCGGAGGCCACAGGCCCATTGCGCATCCGCCTGACCTTCGATCCGCAAGGCAAAATCGAAGTAACGAGCGCGCCCTTTGTCCCGCTGGCCCCGGAGACCGTCTGGAGCGTTCGCATCGCCAAGACCCGTCTCGACTCCGCCGACAGGCTGCTGCACGTCAAGACCACGCGCCGCGCCGTCTACGAGACCGCCCGTGCCGAATATGCACCTGCGGAGGCCGATGAAGTCATCCTTTTGAACGAGCGCGGCGAAGTCTGCGAAGGCACCATCACCTCCGTCTTCCTGGACGACGGAACCGGCATCCTGCGCACCCCGCCGATTTCATGCGGCCTGCTCGCCGGTGTGCTGCGCACCGAACTCATCTGCGGGCGCAAGGCCCGCGTCGGTCGTCTGACACTTGCCGATCTCGATGCCGGCACGCTCTATGTCGGTAACTCGCTGCGCGGACTGATCCGCGCAAACCTCCTCAGGAATTGACCATGTTCATTCTCTCCCTCACCTACGTAAAATCCAACGATGAAGCCGATAGGCACATGGAGCCGCACATGGCCTGGGTGAAGGAGGGTTACGCCAAAGGCTGGTTCCTCGCCTCCGGCCGCAAGGTGCCGCGCACCGGCGGCGCGATCCTCGCCATCGGCGACCGCGCCGCGATCGAAGCCTATGTCGCCGCCGATCCCTTCACTATCCACGGCGTTGCCGTATACGACATCACCGAACTTGCGATAACGACGACGGTTGAAGGACTGGAAATCCTGAAGCGCTGATTTTCGGTCAGATGATCTCGCCGCGCCCGATATTTGCCCTTTCCCCGTCAACGCTCTTTATTGTGACGCCGTTTTGTGGTTAGAGCCGGTCACTTCGCAATTTCTGCGGCAATCTCACAAGAATTCTTCGGGCTTCCCGCCTTCGTCGCCTTCCACAGGAGAAAAGAATGACGGAACAGAACTATCCGGTATACGCCGAAATTACCGGTCCGATCGTGATGATCGGCTTTGGCTCCATCGGCCGCGGCACCCTGCCCCTGATCGAGCGCCACTTCAAATTCGACAAGAGCCGGATGGTCGTTATCGACCCGCGCGAAGAGCCCTCCGACATGGAGATCCTGAAGAAGCACGGCGTCCGCCATATCAAGGAATATGTCACCAAGGACAATTACAAGGAACTGCTGAAGCCGCTGCTGACGGAAGGCGAAGGCCAGGGTTTCTGCGTCAACCTCTCGGTCGACACCTCCTCGCTCGACCTCATCAAGCTCTGCCGCAAGCATGACGTGCTCTATGTCGACACCGTCGTCGAACCCTGGCTCGGCTTCTATTTCGACAAGGGCATGAGCAATGCCGACCGCACCAACTATGCGCTGCGCGAAACCGTGCGCAAGGAAAAGGCGAAGAATCCGGGCGGCGCCACGGCCGTTTCCACCTGCGGCGCCAATCCGGGCATGGTTTCCTGGTTCGTCAAGCAGGCGCTCGTCAACCTCGCCAACGACACCGGCCTGAAGTTCGACGAGCCTGACCAGCATGACCGTGAAGGCTGGGCCAAGCTCATGAAGAAGCTCGGCGTCAAGGGCGTCCACATCGCCGAGCGCGACACCCAGCGCACCAAGCACCCGAAGCCGCTCAACGTCTTCTGGAACACCTGGTCCGTCGAAGGCTTCATCTCCGAAGGCATGCAGCCGGCCGAACTCGGCTGGGGCACGCATGAGCAGTGGATGCCGAAGAACGCCAAGAAGCACAAGAAGAGCAACAAGGCCGCCATCTATCTGGAGCAGCCCGGCGCCAACACTCGCGTGCGTACCTGGTGCCCGACCCCTGGCCCGCAATACGGCTTCCTCGTCACCCACAACGAGTCGATCTCGATCGCCGACTACTTCACGGTCCGCGACAAGGACGGCGAAGTAACCTTCCGCCCGACCTGCCATTATGCCTATCATCCGGCCAACGACGCCGTGCTCTCGCTGCATGAGATGTTCGGCAACGGCGGCACGCCGCAGCCGGTTCATCACGTTCTCGACGAGGACGAACTGGAGGACGGCATCGACGAACTCGGCGTGCTGCTCTACGGCCATGAGAAGAACGCCTATTGGTATGGTTCGCGCCTGTCGCTGGAAGAAACCCGCCGCATCGCGCCCTATCAGAACGCCACCGGCCTGCAGGTCACGTCAGCCGTTCTCGCCGGCATGGTCTGGGCGCTCGAGAACCCGAAGGCCGGCATCGTCGAAGCCGACGAGATCGATTACAAGCGCTGCCTCGAAGTGCAGATGCCCTATCTCGGCCCGGTCGAAGGCCACTATACCGACTGGACCCCGCTCGACGGCCGTCCCGGTCTCTTCCCCGAGGATATCGACACCAAGGATCCCTGGCAGTTCAGGAACATTCTCGTTCGCTGAGATCGTCAGTGCAACTTGAAGATGCCCGCCGCAAGGCGGGCATTTTTGTAACGCCGGCTGTATAAATTCTGCCCGCCGCCTTCCAAGGCTTGCCATCCTGGCGGGTGCACGCCATGTTTTGCCCGAACTACAGCGGGGTCCGCCGCGTCGATTCGCCGGGAGAAGCCTTATGAAAATCAAAACTGGTCTCGTTCTTGTCGGTGCAGCAGCCGCGCTTGCCGCCTGCGTTTCATCAGGACCGCGCCCCCTGCCGGTTGCAAACACGCCCGCGCCCACCGGCGTCGAAGGCAGCTGGAGCGATCCGAACGGTATCGTTTCCACCTTCCAGGGCGGTACGTTCACCACCCGCACCACCGACAGCAACCAGTTGCTCGCCTCCGGCACCTATATCAACACCTCGCCGACGCTGGTCGAGATCAACATGACCTCGCTGGTGCGCAAGACCCAGTCCAAGGTCAATTGCGCCCTCGTCAATCCGAGCCAGCTGAATTGCACCTCGGATTCCGGCGCGCAGTTCACGCTTTCCCGCCGCGGCTGACAAGGACGGATGGGCGATAGGCTTGTGGGGATAAGCACCATGCGAGCCTTCGCCGGTTACCTCGTCCTGCTGCTCGCACTGCCGCTTGCGGCACTTGCCGTCGTCCTGCCGGCCAATGTCTACCGCGCCCAGGGCATCGCCGCCCCCGATTGCGACGGGCCGCTGCAGGTTTTGATCTTCGCCCTGCCGGCCCTCTTGATCTACGGCGCCGGCGCATTCCTTGCCTACCGGAGCGGTAGACGCTTTCACCGCATCCTTTCCCTTCTCTGCCTGCTCGTCGCACTGGCCACTCTTCCCAACATTGCGGAAGCTGCGCGCGAACTCTACCGAAACGCCGTCGACGGCGAATGCTTGGGCTAGAGCATGTCGCGCAAAAGTGTGCAGCGGTTTTGCGTGAACGACATGCATAAAACAAAGACCTAAAGCGCGAAGAGCGAATCTGAAAGATCGCGACGCGCTTTAGTCACCCGGCTTTTTTGTCTGCCGCCTCTTGGAAAGAATCCCTTCTGATCCAGCTTTCCCTTGCGGTCGCGCATCGTCTCGTGGAACATCTGCGCGCCGGGAAACCGACCCGGCGGACTATGGAAGGGATCGGCGAGGATCGGGGAATCTCTCGCCTCAATCAGGAGAACAGGGATGACGAAGTCTTTCAGCTTCGGTCTTTTGACCGCGTCCATGCTGGCGCTGAGCGCGGGTGCCGCCTTTGCGGATTACGAACTCAATATTCTTCATATCAACGATTTCCATTCACGCATCGAATCGATCAACAAGTTCGACTCCACCTGCTCGGCCGAAGAGGAAGGCAAGAAGGAATGCTTCGGCGGCGCGGCCCGCCTGAAGACCGCGATCGACCAGCGCCGCCAAGCTCTGTCGGGCAAGAACGTTCTCCTGCTGAACGCCGGCGACAATTTCCAGGGCTCGCTGTTTTACACGACCTACAAGGGCGCGGCCGAAGCCGAATTCCTGAACATGATGAAGTTCGACGCCATGACCGTCGGCAACCATGAATTCGACGACAGCGAGGACGGGCTCGCGACCTTCCTCGACAAGGTGCAATTCCCTGTCGTGACGGCGAACGTCAAGGCGGCAGCCGCCTCCAAGCTCGGCGACCGCATCAAGCCCTCGCTGGTGCTCGATGTCGGCGGCCAGAAGATCGGCATCGTCGGCGCTGTCACCAACGATACGCCCGAGCTTTCCTCACCCGGCCCGAACGTCACGATCGCCGACGACGTTGAGACCATTACATCAGCCGTTCAGGAGCTGAAGGGCCAGGGTGTCAACAAGATCATCGCGCTGACCCATGTCGGCTACCCCCGCGACCTCGCCGTGATCGCCAAGATCCCAGACGTCGATGTCGTCGTGGGCGGCCATTCGCATAGCCTGCTCTCGAATACCGATCCGAAGGCCGAAGGCCCGTATCCGACGATGGTCGACAACCCCGGCGGCTACAAGGTGCCGGTCGTCCAGGCCGCCTCCTACAGCAAATATCTCGGCGATCTCGTCGTCAATTTCGACGATAACGGCGTCGTCAAGGACGCCAAGGGCGATCCGATCCTGGTCGACTCTTCCTTCACACCTGATCCTGCCGTCGTCACCCGCGTTGCCGAACTGGCAAAGCCGATCGAGGAACTGCGCAAGAAGGTGATCGGCTCCTCCGAAGGCCCGATCGAGGGCGACCGCAAGGTCTGCCGCGTCAAGGAATGCTCGATGGGCAATCTGGTGGCCGACGCCATGCTCGACCGCACGAAGAACCAGGGCGTCACCATCGCCTTCCAGAACGGCGGCGGCCTGCGCGCCTCGATCGACGGCGGCGACGTCACCCAGGGCGAGGTCATCACCGTCCTGCCTTTCCAGAACACCCTCGCCACTTTTGAAACGACCGGTGCCGATGTCGTCAAGGCGCTCGAAAACGGCGTGAGTCAGATCGATCAGGGCGCCGGACGCTTCCCGCAGGTCGCCGGCCTGAAGTTCTCGTTCGACCAATCGAAGCCTGTCGGCAGCCGCGTCAGCGATGTCCAGGTGAAGGAGGGCGACAACTTCGCGCCGATCGACCCGGCCAAGTCCTACAAAGTCGCTACCAACAACTTCATGCGATCAGGCGGCGATGGCTATTCTATCTTCAAGGACGGCAAGAACGCCTATGATTACGGCCCGGACCTTGCCGACGTGACCGCCGGATATCTGGCCGCTCATTCGCCTTATAAGCCCTATACCGATGGCCGCGTCACCGAAACCGGCGCGACTGTGGCACAGGCGCCCGCTGCCGAACCGGCGGCTCCTGCTCCCGCGCCGGCAGCACCTGCGCCGGCCACCGAGCCCGCTCCTGCCCCTGCGGCGCCGGCGGCACCCGCCCCGGCCACCGAGCCGGCCCCGGCAACTCCCGCGCCTGCTACGGAACCGGCTCCGGCAGCCTCCGCACCCGCCGCAACGACGCCCTCCACCCACGTCATCGCGGCGGGCGACACCTTCTGGGATCTCGCCGTCACCTTCTATGGCGATGGTACGTTGTGGCGGAAGCTTTCGGAGGCCAACGGCAAGCCGAACCCACGTCACCTGACGGTCGGCAAGGAGATCGAGGTTCCTGCCAAGTAAGACGATTTGTCCCGATTGTCGTGGCCGGTCCGGGCTTTCCCGGGCCGGCTTTTCTTTCTATAGGGTGAACCGTGATCTCGCGGCTGCGTATGAGCCAACGAGATAAAAAGAGCGTTGGGGCCAGAATGACCGCAGATATTTCACTCCGCCCGGCGGACCATCCGGCCGTCAAATCAGGCAAGGTCGGCGTCCTGCTGGTTAATCTCGGCACACCCGACGGCACCGATTACATCTCGATGCGCCGCTATCTCAGGGAATTCCTGACCGATCGCCGTGTCATCGAATGGTCGCCCTGGAAGTGGTATCCGATCCTCTTCGGCGTGGTACTCAACAGGCGCCCGCAGAAGGTCGGCAAGGCTTATGAGCTGATCTGGAACAAGGAGAAGAACGAAAGTTATCTCCGCACCTATACGCGCAACCAGTCGGATCTAATGGCCGAGCGCCTCAAGGATCTTGCCAATGTCAAGGTCGACTGGGCGATGCGTTACGGCACGCCATCGATCGCCTCGCGCATCGAGGCGCTGAAGGAGGACGGTTGCGACCGTATCGTGCTCTTCCCGCTCTATCCGCAATATGCGGCGGCGACGACCGCGACCGTCAACGACAAGGCCTTCCAGAAGCTGCTCACCATGCGCTGGCAGCCGGCGCTGCGCACCGTGCCCGACTATCATGACGACGAGACCTATATCGAGGCACTCGCCCAATCCGTCGAAAAGCACCTTTCGACGCTGGACTGGAAGCCGGAAATGCTGCTTGCTTCCTTCCACGGCATTCCGATGTCCTATTTCAAAAAGGGCGATCCCTATTACTGCCAATGCCAGAAGACCGGCCGGCTGCTGCGCGAACGGCTCGGGCTGACCAAGGAAAATTTCATGGTCACCTTCCAGTCCCGCTTCGGGCCGGAGGAATGGTTGCAGCCCTATACCGACAAGACGGTGGAGAAGCTCGCCCAGGACGGCGTCAAGCGCATCGCCGTCATCAATCCCGGCTTCGTCTCCGACTGTCTGGAAACGCTGGAAGAGATCGCCGAACAGGCCGCCCACTCCTTCCATGAGAATGGCGGCGACAAGTTCACGCATATTCCCTGCCTCAACGACGGCGAGGACGGCATGAAGGTGCTGGAAAAGGTCGTTCGCCGCGAATTGCAGGGCTGGGCCTGAGAATAGGTCCAAGGACCTTGCCGAGACGAGCCTCCTTTCACCGGGAGGCCGTGCATTCGCGTGTCATTTCTTCCTCGCAAAGAACATGCTAACTCACCACATCAGTTGTGAGGCGCTTGCGCATGCGCCGATGGGAGGAATTTTTCATGCTGTTCGGCGGCTTCGACATCGTCGTGATCGTGCTCGTCATCTTCGTCATCCTCGTGCTTTTTGCCGGGATCAAGACCGTGCCGCAGGGCTATCGCTACACCATCGAGCGCTTCGGCCGCTATACCCGCACGCTGGAGCCGGGCCTCAACCTCATCACCCCTTTCATCGAGCGTGTCGGCGCGCGGATGAACGTAATGGAGCAGGTGCTGAATGTGCCGACCCAGGAAGTGATCACCAAGGACAATGCCTCGGTTTCAGCCGATGCCGTCGCCTTCTTTCAGGTTCTGAATGCCGCCCAGGCCGCCTATCAGGTCTCCCACCTCGAAAATGCCATCCTCAATCTCACCATGACCAATATCCGCTCGGTCATGGGATCGATGGATCTCGACGAACTGCTTTCCAACCGCGATGCGATCAACGACCGGCTGCTGCGCGTCGTCGACGAGGCAGTGCAGCCCTGGGGCATCAAGGTCACCCGCGTCGAAATCAAGGATATCCAGCCGCCGCGCGACCTCGTCGACGCGATGGCCCGCCAGATGAAGGCCGAGCGCGAAAAGCGCGCCCAGGTGCTGGAGGCGGAAGGCTCACGCAATGCCCAGATCCTCAGGGCCGAGGGCGCCAAGCAATCCGCCATCCTGCAGGCCGAAGGCCAGCGCGAAGCCGCCTTCCGCAACGCCGAAGCCCGCGAGCGACTGGCAGAGGCCGAGGCCAAGGCGACGAAGATGGTTTCCGAAGCGATCGCCGCCGGCGACGTCCAGGCGATCAACTATTTCGTTGCGCAAAAATACACCGAAGCGCTCGCCTCGGTCGGTTCGGCGCCCAATTCCAAGATCGTGCTGATGCCGATGGAAGCCTCTTCCATCCTGAGTTCGCTCGGCGGCATCGGCGCCATCGCCCGCGAAGTCTTCGGTGACGCCGGCAATCCGCCGCCGCCTCCCCCGCCGCGTCCGCGCCCCGCCCCGGCCCGCTCGACACCGGCGATCAATCCGCCGCTTCCCAACAATCCCTTCAATCCCGATCAGGAGCGATGAGCCATGCTGGCGAAGATCATCGCCGAACTCGGTCCGTGGAGCTGGTGGGTCGCAGGCTTGGTGCTGCTCGCCGCCGAAATGATCGTGCCCGGCTTCTTCCTGGTGTGGATCGGCCTTGCCGCCTTGATCGTCGGCGCGCTGTCGCTGCTCTTCTGGGACAGCGCCTTCTGGGCCTGGGAGCTGCAGGCGATCCTTTTTGCGCTTCTCGCTGTCGCCACCACCTTTGCCGGCCGCCGGCTGACGCTGCGCAATGCCGCGACCGACGAGCCCTTCCTCAATCAGCGCGGCGCGAGCCTCGTCGGGCGCACGGCAACGCTGCACGAACCGATCCGCGAGGGCCGCGGCCGCATCCGCCTCGACGATACGCTATGGCAGGTCATGGGGCCTGATTTGCCCGCGGGAACACAGGTGAAGGTGATCTCGTGTCACGGCCGCGACCTGCGGGTCGAACCAGTCTGATCAGGCGACGCCGATCCGCAGCAGGTCGTGGAAATGCACCAGCCCGACCGGACGGTTGTCCTCGTCGATGACGATCAGCGCGCCGATGTGATGCTGGTTGAGCAGTGCCAGTGCAGCGGTGGCCAGCATCGTCGGCTTCACCGTCTTCGGCGTCTTCGTCATGATGTCGTCGACGGCAAGATCGGCAAGATTGCGCGTCAGGTTACGCGCCATGTCGCCTTCGGTGACGATGCCGCAGAGCCGGCCATCCCCGTCAAGCACGCCGACGCAGCCGAAATGCTTGCGCGACAGCACGGTGATCGCCTCCGGCATCGGCGTGCCCTTGGCAACCAGCGGCAGCTTCTCGCCGGTATGCATGATATCGGCGACATGCATCAGGCTCGCACCGAGCTTGCCGCCGGGATGGAAGACGTGGAAATCGGTGGCGGTAAAGCCCCGCGCCTCCAGGAGCGCCACCGCCAGCGCGTCGCCGAGCGCAAGCTGCATCAGCGTCGAGGTCGTCGGGGCCAGGCCGTTGGGGCAGGCCTCCTGCTCGTTCGGCACCAGAAGGACGATATCGGCGGCCGTAGCAAGCGAGGAACGTTCGCTGCAGGTGATCGCGATCAGCGGAATGGAGAAGCGCCGCGTGTAGGAGATGATGCTCTTAAGCTCGGCGCTCTCACCGCCCTTGGAAATCGCCAGGACGACGTCATCGCGCGCGATCATGCCGAGATCGCCATGATTGGCTTCGGCCGCATGCACGAAAAAGGCGGGCGTTCCCGTCGAAGCGAACGTCGCCGCGATCTTCGCGCCGATATGGCCGCTCTTGCCGACGCCGGTGACGATCACGCGCCCGGAGATGTCGCCGATGGTCTCCACCGCCTTTGTGAAAGGACCGGCCAACCCATCGTCAAAAGCTCGTTCGAGCGCCTCGAGACCACGTTTTTCGGTCTCTATCGTGCGTTTTGCCGATTCGAGCACGCTGTTTTCAACGAGTTTGATCGCTCTCTTGTTCATGGAGATGCGTTAGACCTTTTCACTTTCCAAGTCCACCCCGCACCATTTCCGAAATGTGAACGGCGCCTGCCGGCGGCAACGAATGATTAACCACAAGGCTTTACCTTTGGGTAAGAACCGAAAGCATGTCAGGCACGAATTGATGGGCCAGCCAAAACAGACGAGCAGTGTGACGCCGCTCCGCGCCATGAGCCGTGTCGTCTGCTTTACTGCGTTCGGCGGCCTGCTTCTCGGCCAGACGCCGGCTTTCGCGCAGTCCGCCTCATTGCAGTCGGCGACCAGCCGCGCAGCGTCCTCCGAGAACAATCGCGCGACGACCGACGCGGCATCCGAAGCCGGTTTCGATGACGAGAGCGACGGCTTGACCACGCCGGCGGCAAACGGCGCTGCCGCAAACACGGACGATGCCCAGAGGCCCGCCATACCGGACGCGCAATCCGGCGACGACATCACCGGCTCCATTCTTGATGAGGACATGCGCCGGCTGAACACCCGCGAGGCCTTGGTCGATGAGACGCTGCCGCGCCGCAAGGCCACCGAAAGCGCCTCGACGGCGGAAACGCCGGGCATTCCGATCGGCACGTTCGTACTCCGCCCGAGCGTGACCCAAAGCATCAACACCGAGACCACCAAGGACGGCGATACCAGGCAGCATCGCGCCTTCCTCGAAACCGACGCGGCCGCGACACTTACTTCCGACTGGGGACGTCACCAGCTGACCGTCACCTCGGAAGGCGCATGGCAGAAGAATATCAGCGGCGAGGGTGAAGAGCAGCCGTCTTTCAAGGTCAACGGCGATCTCCGGCTGGATCTTCCCGACGATACGGTCGCGCACCTGACGGCCGGGTACAATTTCTACCGCGAGGATACGGACGATCCCGACGCCATCGCCGATGCCACACAGCAGTCCGACGTGCAGGAGTTCACCGCCGGCGCTTCGGTCCAGCGCGATTTCGGCATCCTGCGCGGCACGACGGCGCTGGGGCTCAGCCGTTCGATCTATTCCGACGCCACGCTTGCAAACGGCACGACCGTGACCCTGAGCGACCGCAATCAGACGACCGGCACGCTGCGCGGGCGCGTCGGCTATGAGCTGTCGCCCGCACTCATCCCCTTCATCGAAGCCACGGTTGGCCGCACGATCTATGACGAAACGCGCGACTCCGCCGGTTACGAACGTTCGGGCCACAGCTATGGCGCCAAGGCGGGCGTCGAGGTCGATCTCGGCGAAAAGCTGAAGGGTGAAGTCGGCATCGGCTACGCGATGGCGGATTTCGAAGACAGCCGGCTGTCCTCGATCGATACGGCCACGCTCGATGCGAGCCTGCTCTGGTCGCCGATCCGCGGCACCGATGTCAATCTCGACCTGCAGACGAGCATCCAGCCCTCGACGACGGCAGGCGAGAGCGGCTACGTCTCGCACGCGCTGACGACGACGGTCACCCACCAGCTGCGCGACAATCTCGTCGGGACGATGATCGGCGGCGTCATATGGCGCGATTATCCCACGGACAGCACCATCAACGACGAGCTCGTTTATACCACGGCGACCGGCCTGACCTGGAACATCAACCGCTATCTCGATCTGACCAGCACGCTCGGCTACGAGCTGACCACGCGCAAGGACGGCGACGACTCCCAGCAATGGCGCGCCGGCGTCGGCCTCAAGCTGAAAAGATAAACGCCGCGCGTCCGATGGGAGGCGCGGCGTTTATCATCGATAGGCTTGAGCGGAAGCCCTACTTCAGCCCTGCAAGCAATTCCTTGAAACCGCCTTCGACGGACGGACGGATGTCGGCACGTTCGAGGGCATAGGCGACGTTCGCCAGGATGAAGCCGTCCTTGGCGCCGCAGTCGTAGGTCGTGCCGCGGAAGTGGTAACCGGCGAAATCCTGTTCCTTCAGCAGCTTCAGCATGCCGTCGGTGAGCTGGATCTCGTTGCCGGCGCCGCGTTCCTGGGTTTCGAGGATCTTGAAGATCTCCGGCTGCAGGATGTAGCGGCCGTTGATGAAGAAGTTGGAAGGCGCCGTTCCCTTGGCGGGCTTTTCCACCATGCCGGTGATGCGGAAGCCCTCGCCGATCGCTTCGCCGACGCCGACGATACCGTATTTATGCGCCTGGTCGGGCGCGCATTCCTCGACGGCGATGATATTGCCGCCGCTCTGGCCGTAAAGGTCGATCATGCCCTTCATGCAGCCCTTGTCGCCCTTCATGATCATATCGGGCAGCAGCAGTGCGAAGGGCTCGTCGCCGACGATCTCGCGGGCGCACCAGACGGCATGACCGAGGCCGAGCGGCTCCTGCTGGCGGGTGAAGCTCACCGTGCCGGCTTTCGGCAGCTGCTGGGCGAGAAGGGTGATCTCAGCCTTCTTGGCGCGTTCGCGCAGCGTCTGTTCCAGCTCGAAATGAATATCGAAATAATCTTCGATGACGTGCTTGTTGCGTCCGGTGACGAAGACCAGATGCTCGATCCCTGCTTCGATCGCCTCGTCGACGACATATTGAATGATTGGCTTGTCGACGACGGTCAACATTTCCTTAGGAACAGCCTTCGTTGCCGGCAGGAATCGCGTCCCCAATCCGGCAACCGGAAATACTGCTTTACGAACTTTGCTGTGCTGAGCCACACCGGCCTCCTGCTTCGATCATATCGCTTTGGAAATAGAGCTTTTTAGCTTCAACTAGTATAGAATTGCTACTGTTTTGCAACTGATGACCGCCGCGGGCCGTCATGGTAAAGAATTTGTTGACTCCGTTCCTGTAGTCTCGGGTTTGGGCGGACATTATGCCCCGCTGCACCGGAAATTGAAGATGTGGGATACGACTGTCGATGACCCAGAATCACAAAAACTCCCTTCGTGGTCTTGCTCTCGCCTTCGTTGTCGCCGCCCAGGTTGGGCTGGTCCCCGACAACGCGAAAGCTGATTCCCGGTTCCAGAAATGGATCGCGGATTTTTACCAAACAGCCGCTCAGAGTGGCATCAGTAAGGCAACCTATCAAAAGGCCTTTTCCGGGGTGAGCGAGCCCGATCCCACAGTGCTCGAAAAGGCGGCCTATCAGCCGGAATTCACCTCGAAGATCTGGGACTACGTCGATTCGCGCGTCAATCCCTACACCGTCAAGATCGGCCGCGAGATGGCGGTCAAGCACGCAAGGACGCTCGCTGCGATCCAACAGCGATTCGGCGTCGACAAGACCATTCTTCTCGCCATCTGGTCGATGGAATCGAATTACGGCGCGATCCTCGACAAGGACGACCGGCTGCATTACGTGCCGCGCGCTTTGGCAACGCTTGGCTATGCCGATCCGAGCCGCGCCAAATTCGCCAAGAAGCAGTTGATTGCCGCGCTGAAGATCCTGCAGAACGGTGACGTGCCCGCGCGGGAGATGACCGGCTCCTGGGCCGGCGCCATGGGCCACACCCAGTTCATCCCGACGAGCTATCTGCTCTATGCCGTCGACGCCGACGGCAATGGTCATCGTGACATCTGGAACTCGGTGCCGGATGCGCTGGCGACCTCGGCCAACCTGCTGATGAAGAACGGCTGGGATACCGGCAAGACCTGGGGCTACGAAGTCGTCGTTCCCGCGGCCGCGGCCAAGCAGGCCGGCAAGACCCATACGCTGGCCCAATGGGCCGAGCTCGGCCTGAAACGCCCGAACGGCAAGGCCTTCCGCGAAGGCGGCACCAAGGCCGTGCTGAAGATGCCGGCCGGGCCCGGTGGCCCGGGCTTCCTGATGACGGCCAACTTCTTCACCATCAAGAACTACAATGCGTCGGACAGCTACGCCCTTGCCGTCGGCCTGCTGGCCGACCAGATCGCCGGTTACGGCGGCATGCAGCAGCGCTGGCCGCGCCCGGACGGCGCGCTCGACATCACCGAGAAATTCGAGCTGCAGACCCGTCTCAAGACGCTCGGCTATTACAATGGCGAGGTCGACGGCAATTTCGGATCGGGTTCGAAGGCGGCGATATCGGCCGTGCAGGAGCGCATCGGCATGCAGCCGGACGGCGAGCCGTCGCTGCCGCTTCTGAACGCGCTTCGCCGCTAGAACCGGTGTAACCGTGACCTACATAAAGCGGGAGTAGACGCTGGCCTGCCCTCAGTGCAAGATGCCGGCAGATGCGGAACTGCCCATGACCAAGAAAACTGACCGGACCCCTCAAATCCGCTGGCTCATGCTCGCCTTGATGGCGGCTTCGCTGGGTCTCGGCGCGCTTGCGCCGGTGGCTGTCGCGCAAGCCCAGGAGCAGCGCTACCAGCGCCGGTCGATTCTCGATTTCTTCCTCGGCCGGCGCTATCTCGACGACGGGCCGCAGGCCCCTGACGTCCAGCAGCCGAGACGCCAGCAGCGCAAGCGCCCACCGGCGCAGAAAGCCGTGGTCAGCCCCCGCACCGCGCCGCCGATCCGCGCTCCCGTACAGGAGGAGCCGGTCGTGCAGAAACTCGCCGACGCCCGCAAGATCCTGATCGTCGGCGATTTCCTTGCCAGCGGCCTCGGCGACGGCCTGACCGCCGCCTTCGAGACGTCGCCCGGCGTCATCGTCGAAGCCCGTGGCAATGTTTCTTCGGGTCTCGTCCGCGACGATTATTACGACTGGCCGGAACAATTGCCGAAGATGATCGACGAGCTGAAGCCGGCCATGGTCGTCGTCATGATCGGCGCCAACGACCGCCAGCAGATGGTGACCGACACCGCCAAGGAAAAATTCCGCACCGACGGCTGGTTCGCCGAATATCGCCGGCGTGTCCTCTCCTTCGGCAAGGAAGTCGCCGATCGCAAGATCCCGCTGCTCTGGGTCGGCCTTCCCGCCTTCGAATCCGATCAGATGACGGCCGATGCCGTCCAGATGAACCAGCTCTACCGCAACCAGGTCGAGAGCATCGGCGGCGAATTCGTCGATATCTGGGATGGCTTCGTCGACGAAAACGGCAACTTCATCGTCACCGGATCGGATGTGAACGGCCAGCAGGTACGCCTGCGCACGTCCGACGGCATCAACCTGACCCAGGCCGGCCGACGCAAGCTCGCCTTCTACGTGGAAAAGCCCGCCCGCCGCATTCTCGGCACCCAGGCAAGCCCGGATCTGGTGCGCCTGGACGAAAGCAACCTGCCGGGTCTCGGCCTTCCCACCAACCCGGTCGAGCACACCGTACCGATCAGCCTCTCCGATCCCAATCTCGACGGCGGCGCCGAGCTTCTCGGCGCAAGACCGCCCCCTGTGACGCTGACGAAATCGCCGCGCGATCTCCTGGTCGAGCAAGGTGAGATGACGCCGGCACCCGTCGGGCGCGTCGACGACTACCGCATGCCGGCGGCCAAGACGCCGGCCGAAGTCTCGGTGAAATGAGAAGTCCGCGCGAGACGCGCCTTCTTTTCGTTTACGCCGCCTGCGGCCAGCTCAGATAATAATAGTTCGAACCGATCAGACCGAAGAAGGCGTTGCTGTCGTTCGTCTGGTCGACATAGCTGCCGTTCTCCTTGACGAAGGCGCCGTCGGAGCCGCGCTCCAGATGCGCATCGAGGAAGTCGCTCCAGCCGCTGACATCGATTTCCTTGCCCGTCTTGTTTTCCCCTGCCTCATCGGGATCGTCGACGTCCCAGGCGGCGATCGAGACGCCCTGCGTCGGATCGGAGATGGTGAGCGTGCCGGCTTCGAGTGCCGCCAGCATGTCGTGAGCCTTGCCGCTTTCGCCTTCGGCCGCGGCCGCTTCCTGCAGCTGCTGCTTCAGCATCGACATGAAGGAGGCGCTGGTCACATCGGCGCTGTCGCCGGTCGTGTCCGTCTCGTCTGATGTGTCGTCCTTGGACGAAAGCGTGTCGAGCAGCCCAGACAGCGCCTGATTGGAAAGAAGCGACGCGGAGCTCGAATCGAGCCCGTAGCTGCTCAGAATGCTTGCCGCCGACGAACTCTGCGTATCCTCCGCGCTTTCATCGGCGCTGCGAAGATTCTTCAGGGCGTATTGGGCCGAAACCATCCTGGTATTGTCGAGTGCAGAAACCATGTGAATAATCCTTGTCGATCATTCGCGGCGGTCATATTCCTTGGCGCCGCGGCCGATGGTGAAATGCCTTGGCCGGCACGGCGGGCACATCCGCTCCGGTCGCCGCCGGCTCCTCCTGAGCCCGCGTCAGGCATCAGCGTCACCGCCCGGCATTGCTTGAGGCTTGCGTCCCACCCCGGCGCGTCAAGCGGTCGCACCGGCAAAAGAGCGCCTTGCCGGACATAAAAAACTCCGCCGGAAGGGCGGAGTTCGTGTCTTTGCCAGCCTGTATGAGCCGAGATCAGTTCGGCAGGACGCTCGAGCCCATCAATGCCTCGTCGATGGCGCGTGCCGCCTGGCGGCCTTCGCGGATCGCCCAGACCACCAGCGACTGGCCGCGGCGCACGTCGCCCGCCGTCCAGAACTTTTCGACCGAGGTCTTGTAGTCGCGGTCGTTGGCGACGACGTTGGTCGAGCCGCGCTTGTCGGTGTTGAGCGTCAGCTTGCCTTCGAGCTCCTTCAGCACGCTTGTCGTGAACGGGCCGCGAAAACCGATGGCGATGAAGGCGAGATCGGCACGGATGACGAATTCCGTGCCGGCAACCGGCCGCCGGCGCTCGTCGACCTCGCAGCATTTGACACCCGTCAGCACGCCGTCTTCGCCGACGAATTCGAGCGTCGCCACCTGGAATTCACGCACGGCGCCCTCGGCCTGCGAGGAGGAGGTGCGCATCTTCGTCGCCCAGAAGGGCCAGACGGCGAGCTTGTCTTCCTTCTCAGGCGGCTGCGGCCGGATGTCGAGCTGAGTAACCTTGACGGCCCCCTGGCGGAACGCCGTGCCGACGCAGTCCGAAGCCGTATCGCCGCCGCCGACGACGACGACATGCTTGGCTCCGGCCAGGATCGGATCAGACGGCCAGCCGACGCTGTCGATGTTTTCGCGCCCGACGCGGCGGTTCTGCTGCACGAGATAGGGCATCGCATCATGCACGCCGGCAAGATCCGTGCCCGGAATGCCCGCCTCGCGCGGTGTCTCGGAGCCGCCGCAGTAAAGAACCGCATCGTGATCGGCGAGCAGCTGCTCGACCTTGACGTCGACGCCGACATTGACGCCGCAATGGAAGGTGACGCCCTCGCCCTTCATCTGCTCGACGCGGCGATCGATGAAGTTCTTCTCCATCTTGAAATCGGGGATACCGTAGCGCAGCAGCCCGCCCGGCTTGGTCTCGCGCTCGTAGACATGCACCTCATGGCCGGCGCGGCCGAGCTGCTGGGCAGCCGCCATGCCGGCGGGACCGGAGCCGATGACGGCGACCTTCTTGCCCGTATGAACGGTGGCCGGCTGCGGCCTGATGAAGCCGAGCTCATAAGCCTTGTCGGCGATCGCCTGCTCGACCGTCTTGATCGCGACCGGCGCATCTTCGAGATTCAGCGTACAGGCTTCCTCGCAAGGCGCGGGGCAGACGCGGCCGGTAAACTCCGGGAAGTTGTTGGTCGAATGCAGGTTCTGGATCGCCGCTTCCCAGTTGTTGTTGTAGACGAGGTCGTTCCAATCCGGAATCTGGTTGTGAACCGGGCAGCCGGTGGGGCCGTGACAATAGGGGATGCCACAGTCCATGCAGCGCGCGGCCTGTTTCTGCACTTCCGGGTCCGACATCGGGATCGTGAACTCGCGGAAATGCCGGATGCGATCCGACGCCGGCTGGTACTTCGCCACCTGCCGGTCGATTTCCAGAAATCCTGTAACCTTACCCATTTCTTCGTCCCTTACCCTCATGACCGCCTCACCGCGGCCAGTTGTCTGTCGTCAGTCCCCGGTAGTCCGGGCGGGTTGCTTGTCTTGACCGTCATTGGAACGGATCTCCTGAAGGACACCGGGCGATCCGGACGGCCCATCGCCGTCGTCATGATCGTTCGAGTCATCGAGATGTTTCCGTCATCCGCCACCTGCGATCGGCAAGTGGCGGATGCTCCGGTTCAAATCATTCCGCGGCGATGCCCATCCGGCTGCGCTCCATTTCCTCAAGGGCACGTCGGTATTCCACAGGCATGACCTTGCGGAATTTCGGACGGTAGTCGGCCCAGTTGTCGAGGATCTGCTTGGCGCGGACCGAGCCCGTATAATGCAGATGGTTGGAGATCAGCTGGTAGAGGCGCTCCTCGTCGTGACGGGTCATGTCACCGGAGACGTCGACGCGTCCCTTGTGCATGAGATCGCCACCATGATGATGCAGCTTCTCCAGCATGTCGTCCTCTTCCGGCACCGGCTCGAGCTCGACCATCGCCATGTTGCAGCGGCTGGCGAAATCGCCGGTTTCATCGAGCACGTAAGCAACGCCGCCGGACATGCCGGCCGCGAAGTTGCGGCCCGTGGCGCCGAGCACGACGACGACACCGCCGGTCATATATTCGCAGCCATGGTCGCCGACACCCTCGACGATGGCGATCGCACCTGAGTTGCGCACGGCGAAACGCTCGCCCGCCACGCCGCGGAAGTAGCATTCACCCTCGGTCGCGCCGTAAAGCACGGTGTTGCCGACGATGATCGAATTTTCAGCCACGATCCTGGAATTCTCCGGCGGCCGGATGATGATCTTGCCGCCCGAAAGCCCCTTGCCGACATAGTCGTTGCCGTCGCCGATCAGGTTGAAGGTGACGCCGCGCGCGAGGAATGCGCCGAAGCTTTGGCCCGCCGTGCCGCGAAGCGTCACGTTGATCGTGTCTTCCTTCAGCCCGCGATGGCCGAAACGCTTGGCGACCTCGCCGGAGAGCATCGCACCGGCCGAACGGTCGACGTTCTTGATGCCGACTTCGAAGGCGACGGGTGTCTTGGCGGTCAGCGCCTGTTGTGCCTGCTCGATCAGCGCGCGGTCGAGAATATCGTCGATCGGGTGCTGCTGCCGGCTCGTCCAGAAGGTCTGTTCCTTCGCAGCCTCGACCTTGTGGAAGATGCGGCTGAAATCGAGGCCCTTCGCCTTCCAGTGCGCCAGCATCTCGTCCTTCTCCAGCAGCTCCGAGGCGCCGATGATATCGTCGAGCCGGGTGAACCCCAGCGAGGCGAGGATCTCGCGCACTTCGTTGGCGACGAAGAAGAAGTAGTTGATGACGTGCTCAGGCGTGCCCTTGAAGCGCTTGCGCAGCACCGGGTCCTGCGTCGCCACGCCCACCGGACAGGTGTTGAGATGGCACTTGCGCATCATGATGCAGCCGGCCGCGATCAGCGGCGCGGTGGCAAAGCCGAACTCATCTGCTCCGAGCAGCGCCCCGATGATGACGTCGCGGCCGGTCTTGAGGCCGCCGTCCACCTGCAGCGCGATGCGCGAACGCAACCCGTTCAGCACCAGCGTCTGCTGGGTCTCGGCAAGGCCGATCTCCCAGGGGCTGCCGGCATGCTTGAGCGAGGTCAGCGGCGATGCACCCGTGCCGCCGTCGAAACCGGCGACCGTGATGTGGTCGGCGCGCGCCTTGGCCACACCGGCGGCAACCGTGCCGACGCCGACTTCGGAGACGAGCTTGACCGAAACGTCTGACGTCGGGTTGACGTTCTTCAGGTCGTAGATCAGCTGCGCCAGATCCTCGATCGAATAGATGTCGTGATGCGGCGGCGGCGAGATCAGGCCGACACCCGGCGTCGAGTGACGGGTCTTGGCAACGGTCGCATCGACCTTGTGTCCGGGCAGCTGTCCGCCTTCGCCGGGCTTGGCGCCCTGCGCCACCTTGATCTGCAGCACGTCGGCATTGACGAGATATTCGGTGGTGACGCCGAAGCGGCCCGAGGCGATCTGCTTGATCGCCGACCGTTCCGGGTTCATCGAACCGTCAGAGAGCGGCATGTAGCGGTCGGACTCCTCGCCGCCCTCGCCGGTGTTCGACTTGCCGCCGATCCGGTTCATGGCGATCGCCAGCGTCGTATGCGCCTCGCGGGAAATCGAGCCGAAGGACATCGCCCCCGTCGAGAACCGCTTGACGATATCCGCCGCCGGCTCGACCTCGTCGACCGACACCGGCTTGCGGCCGAGCGCTTCGGCGCTCTTGATGGTGAAAAGCCCGCGGATGGTGTTCATGCGCAGCGCCGAATTGTTCACCATCTCGGCGAATTCGCGGTAGCGATCCTCGGCATTGCCGCGCACGGCATGCTGAAGGGCGGCAACCGCATCCGGCGTCCAGGCATGGCTTTCGCCGCGCATGCGGTAGGCATATTCGCCGCCGATATCGAGCGTGGTGGCCAGCAGCGGGTCCTTGCCAAAGGCCGCCGTGTGGCGGGCGACGGTTTCTTCGGCGATCGCCTCGAGGCCGATGCCTTCGATCATCGTCGCGGTTCCGAAGAAATACTTGTCGACCAGTTCCGACGACAGGCCGATCGCATCGAAGATCTGCGCGCCGCAATAGGACTGATAGGTCGAGATGCCCATCTTCGACATGACCTTGAGGATGCCTTTGCCGACCGCCTTGATGTAGCGGTAGACGATTTCGGAAGCATCGACTTCCTTCGGGAATTCACCCTTGGCATGCATGTCGAGCAGCGTGTCGAAGGCGAGATAGGGGTTGATCGCCTCGGCGCCGTAGCCGGCGAGCAGGCAGAAATGATGCACTTCGCGCGGTTCACCGGTCTCGACGACGAGGCCGACCGAGGTGCGAAGCCCCTTGCGGATCAGATGATGGTGCACGGCCGCCGTGGCGAGCAGCGCCGGAATGGCGATTCTATCAGGCCCGATCTGACGGTCGGAGAGCACGATGATGTTGTAGCCGCCCTTGACGGCCGCTTCCGCGCGCTCGCAGAGCCGGTCGAGCATTTCGGGCATACCGGCAGCACCGCGTTCGATATCATAGGTGAAATCGAGCGTCTTGGTGTCGAAACGGTCTTCCGTATGGCCGATCGAGCGGATCTTTTCGAGATCGCCATTGGTCAGGATCGGCTGGCGCACTTCAAGGCGCTTGGCGTTCGCCATGCCTTCGTGATCGAGGATGTTCGGGCGCGGGCCGATGAAGGAGACGAGGCTCATGACGAGCTCTTCGCGGATCGGATCGATCGGCGGGTTCGTCACCTGCGCGAAGTTCTGCTTGAAATAGGTATAAAGCAGCTTCGGCTTTTCCGACATCGCCGAGATCGGCGTATCCGTGCCCATCGAGCCGATCGCCTCTTGGCCGGTCGTGGCCATCGGCGACATCAGGATACGGGTGTCCTCGGTCGTATAGCCGAAGGCCTGCTGACGGTCGAGCAGCGACACGTCGCGGCGCAGCGCCCGCGGCTCCACCGGCTTCAACTCTTCAAGGATGAGCTGGGTGCGATCGAGCCAGTTGCGATAGGGATGCGCCGTCGCAAGCTGCGACTTCACCTCGTCGTCGGAGATGATGCGGCCTTCTACCATATCGATCAGCAGCATCTTGCCCGGCTGCAGGCGCCACTTCTGAATAATCTTCTCTTCCGGAACCGGCAGAACGCCGGCCTCGGAGGCCATGATGACGCGGTCATCGTCGGTCACGAGATAACGCGCCGGCCTGAGGCCGTTGCGGTCGAGCGTGGCGCCGATCTGCTTGCCGTCGGTGAAGGCGACGGCAGCCGGCCCGTCCCACGGCTCCATCAGCGCGGCATGATATTCGTAGAAAGCCTTGCGTTCGGCCGCCATGGACTGGTTGCCGGCCCAGGCCTCCGGGATCAGCATCATGACGGCATGCGCCATCGAGTAGCCGCCGCGCACCAGGAATTCCAGGGCATTGTCGAAGCAGGCCGTGTCCGACTGCCCCTCGTAGGAGATCGGCCAGAGCTTGGAGATATCCTCGCCGAACAGCGGCGAAGAAACCGAAGCCTGGCGCGCCGCCATCCAGTTGACGTTGCCGCGCAGCGTGTTGATCTCGCCGTTATGGGCGACCATGCGATAGGGATGGGCAAGCTTCCACGACGGGAAGGTGTTGGTCGAGAAACGCTGGTGCACGAGGGCGACCGCGCTTTCGAAACGCGGGTCCGCCAGGTCCTTATAATAGGCGCCGACCTGATAGGCCAGGAACATGCCCTTGTAGACCACCGTCGCCGAGGACAGCGACACCGGATAGAAATTGCTCTCCTCGCCGTCGAACTCGTCATAGATACGGTTGGAGATCACCTTGCGCAGCGTGAACAGCCGGCGCTCGAACTCGTCGTTGTTTTCGGCATCCTCGCCGGCGCCGATGAACACCTGCACGTGATGCGGCTCGGTCGCGGCGATATCAGGCGCCTTGGAGAGCGAGGAATTGTCGACCGGCACGTCGCGGAAGCCGATGAAGACCTGGCCTTCCTCGACGATGACGTCCTTGATCACCTTCTTGAAGTGCTCGATCTGCTTTTCGTCGCGCGGCATGAAGATATGGCCGACGCCATATTCGCCGGCCGGCGGCAGGGTGATGCCCTGCGCGGCCATCTCCTCGCGGAAGAAGCGGTCTGGGATCTGCACCAGAATGCCGGCGCCGTCGCCCATCAGCGGGTCGGCGCCGACGGCGCCGCGATGCGTCAGGTTTTCGAGGATGAACAGGCCGTCCTTGACGATCTGGTGCGACTTCTCGCCCTTCAGATGCGCGACGAAGCCGACGCCGCAGGCATCATGCTCGTTGGCAGGATCGTAAAGCCCCTGCTTCTTCGGCAGGCCGGAAGCGGATTTGGACGTCTTGGCCGTCGCGCGCGCCTCTGCAGCGGCAAACCGGTCAAGTTCCATGGATGGCGTCTTCGTCATCGTCTTTCCTCCTGTCGAAGCCCGCGGGGCTGCGGGCGGCTTTTCGTCTTGCGCCGCAACCCGAAAATAGGTCCGTCGCATGACAGCGCTGTTGCATTGTGAAGATCGGCCGCAGACATCTGCTTCTCGAGGAAAGCAAACCGTCGCGTTCCGCGCCCGCCATTCGCCTCCGCGCGCCTCCTGGGGCTTGACGCTCGGAAGAACTATAGCGTGAAAGCCCGTCGCTGCCAGGGTTTTCGGCACCTCTTCGGCCGCAAGGGCCAAAATAGGACAGCAACACTGCCCTAATTCATCAGTTCCATGCCAGAAACGATCTCGGTCCGCAAGAGCGTCACGTCAAAAATCGTGATTTTGCGACGTAAGATTGCCAGATAATCCACGATGGCGAAATAAAATTACGCATTCAAGCCTTATTCTTTTTATTGATTGCGCAATTCAATTTTCGTGATGTGTCGGGGGCGATAACCTTGATCCCGTGAAGCTTTGGCGTAAAGTCCGCTGCGAACCTCCCAGCTCCTTCCACTCCCCACGGTCTCCGCCATGTTCTTTGCTTCCGATAATTGGGCTGGCGCCCACCGATCCATTGCCGAACGCCTGCTCGCGGAATCGGCCGGCTTCGCTCCTGCCTATGGCGCCGGCGATCTCGACAAAAAGGTCGAGGCCCGCTTCTCAGAGATCTTCGAGCGTGAGGTTTCCGTCTTCTTCGTCGCCACCGGCACGGCCGCCAACTCGCTGGCGCTGGCGAGCGTCCAGCGGCCCGGCGGGATTACCTTTTGCCATTCGGAAGCCCATGTGATCGAAGATGAATGCGGCGCGCCGGAATTCTTCTCCGGCTCCGCCCGCCTGATCGCCGTCGAAGGCGAAGCGGGCAAGATCGATCCGGCCAGTCTCTCGGCGAAGATCGCGCACTTCCCCGAGGATGCCCTCCGTCATGGCCGCGCCAGCGCCGTGACCATCACCCAGGCGACCGAGATCGGCACCGTCTATTCGCTGCCGGAGATCGGTGAGATCGCCGCCATATCGAGGAAGCGCAACCTGCCGCTCCACATGGATGGCGCCCGCTTCGCCAATGCACTGGTGGCCCTCGGCGCCACCCCAGCCGAAATGACCTGGAAGCGTGGCGTCGACATGCTGTCCTTCGGCGGCACCAAGAACGGCTGCTGGTGCGCGGAAGCGATCGTCTTCTTCAACCCGGACCAGGCAAAGGAGATGCCTTTCATCCGCAAACGCGCCGCCCAGCATTTCTCCAAGTCGCGCTTCATCGCGGCCCAGTTCGATGCCTATTTCGAAAACGGCCTCTGGCTCGATCTCGCCCGCCATTCGAACACCATGGCCGACCGCTTGCGCGCCGGCATCGGCGCCAGCGGCGCCGCACGCCTGGCCTGGCCGACCGCATCCAACGAAGTCTTTGCCGTCATCAGCAAAAGAGCAGCCAAAACCGCCGAGGAAAAGGGCGCGAAATTCTACGAATGGCCTGTCCCCACGACAACGCCCGATCTCGTTTCCGAAAGCGAGACCCTGATCCGCCTCGTCACCAGCTTCGCGACGACCGAGGCAGACGTCGATGGCTTCCTCAAGTGTCTGGCGGCCTGATCGCCCGGACGGCGATGTCTTACGCCGACTTCAGCCTTCTCACCTTTTGCAGAATATCGTCCGAAAGTGCGGCGACCAGCGCCTGATCCGCTCCCTTGCGCGGCACCAGCACGAATTCCACATCCTCCAGCACCGGCAGCCGTCCCGCGGCAATTTCCTTCAGCCCTGAAGGAGCCATGCTGCGCGGCTGCACCAAGACACCCATTCCGGCCCGCGCCGCCGCCGTCAGGCCGCTGAGGCTGCCGCAGGTGCAGACGATCCGCCATGCCACGCCGTTTCGCCCAAGCGCCTCCAGCGCGATCGCCCGCGTGACGCTCGGCGGCGGAAAAGCGATCAGCGGCAAGAGGCCGGAGGCGAGCACATGCTCGGGATCGCGCGCCAGCCAGACGAGCGGCTCGCGATAGACCAGTTTCCCCCGCGCGTCGCCGAGCCGGCGCTTGGCGAGCACCAGATCGATCTCGCCATTGTCCTGCATCTCGTAAAGGACGCCCGATAGCGCCACTGTCAGTTCCAGGTCGACGGATGGATGCGAGCGAACGAAATCCTCCAGCACCGCCGGCAGCTGGCTGGTGACGAAATCCTCCGAAACCCCGAGCCGCAGGCTGCCGCGCAGGCTGTTGCTCCTAAACAGCGACTGCACCTGCCCCTCGATCGAGAGCATGGCGCGCGCATGCGAAAGCAGCGCCTCGCCATCGCCGGTCAGCATTACCTTGTGCGTGTCGCGCGCCAGCAGCTTGCGCCCGAGCGTGGCTTCAAGCCGCTGTATGTGCTGGCTGACTGTGGATTGGCCGAGACCCAGCCTTTCCGCGGCAAGCGTGAAGCTGCCCATCTGTTCGACGGCAACGAAACTGCGCAATTGCGAGAGGTCGATCAAATCCTGATCCTCGATAACTGTTATTTCTTGCATCCTGGATCATAATGGACGACAGAACAATGACTATTCTTATTGCTGCGAGACCGCCATGCGCCGTTTTCTGCCCGATACGTTCACGATCCTGCTCGTCTGCACCGTCATCCTCGCCTCCCTGTTTCCGGCGAGCGGCAGCTTCGCGCATTATTTCGGCATCGCGACCGACCTTGCCATCGCGGCGCTGTTTTTCCTGCATGGCGCGCGCCTTTCCCGTGATGTCGTCATATCGGGCCTCCTGCACTGGCGCCTGCATCTCGTCATCCTGCTGACGACCTTCGGCGTCTTCCCGCTGCTCGGTCTGGCACTCGGCTTCATCCCCGATACGATCCTGCCGCAGCCGCTTTATCTCGGCATCCTCTTCCTCTGCGTGCTGCCGTCGACGGTGCAGTCGTCGATCGCCTTCACCTCGATGGCCGGCGGCAACGTGCCCGCCGCGATCTGCTCGGCTTCTGCTTCCAACATTTTCGGCATGTTCCTGACGCCGCTGCTCGTCGGCCTGCTCTTTTCCGTGGGCGGCCATCGCGGCTTCTCCTTCGACGCGCTTCAGCAAATCCTGCTGCAACTGCTTGCGCCCTTCATCGTCGGCCAGATCCTGCAGCCCTGGATCGGTGATTGGATTCGCGCCAAGAAGAAGATCCTGATGCCCGTCGACCGCGGCTCGATCCTGATGGTCGTCTATCTCGCCTTCTCGACGGCGGTCGTCGAAGGACTGTGGCGCACCTTCTCGATCGCCGACATCGCGGTCGTCATCGTCGCCGACATCGTGCTTCTGGCGTTTGTCCTGGTTTTGACGATGTTCGGCAGCCGCCGGCTGGGCTTCAACAAGGCCGACGAAATCACCATCACTTTCTGCGGCTCGAAGAAGAGCCTGGCCAGCGGCGTGCCGATGGCGAATGTCATCTTCGCCGGCCAGTCGATCGGCGCGATCGTTCTGCCCTTGATGCTGTTCCACCAGATCCAGCTCATGGCCTGCGCCGTCATCGCCCAGAAATACGCCGCCGCTGCGGCCCGCCGCGCAACGGAACAGCAGATCAAGGATGCCGCCAGCCCTGCCTGAGCGGCAAATGAAAACGGCGCCCCGTGGGAGCGCCGTCCGCTTCCTCGCAAGGGAAGAATGATCAGCCGTTGATGACCTGCGCCTCGATGGCCTTCGGAGCCTCGACCGGCTCGGCGGCAATCGCGATCTTGCGAGGCTTCATGGCCTCGGGAATGTTGCGCAGAAGGTCGATGTGCAGCAGGCCGTTCTTCAGCGAAGCGGCTGACACCTCGACGTGATCGGCAAGCTGGAAGCGGCGCTCGAAGGCGCGCTTGGCAATGCCGCGATAGAGGAATTCGCCGCCTTCGGCGGTTTCCTCGTTCTTTTCGCCCTTCACCGACAGCACATGGGCATGGGCCTCGATCGAAAGCTCGGTTTCGTCGAAACCGGCGACGGCCATGGTGATGCGATAGGTGTTTTCACCGGTGCGCTCGATATTGTAGGGCGGATAGGTCTGGGCCTGCTCCGGCTGGGCAAGGCTGTCGAGCATGGTGAAGAGACGGTCGAAACCGACGGTCGAGCGATAGAGGGGAGAGAAGTCTACGTGACGCATGATGTCCTCCTGCGGAAGCGACGTGTTGCGATAAAATGCCCCTGAAACCCCATCTTTGGCGGCCTCGGGACGGTTGCGCGGGCCCTGTCCGGCACCCGCAGGATGGAGATGGTGATGGGATTTACGGAGTTCAAGACCTTTCCGGAATCACCTCGATCGGCCGTGAACCTGGCATGAACGGCTGGTTCGGAACGCGTTCAGGCACCACCGCCTAGGAATCGCAGGTCGGGTAAATCTGGTCCCGATGGCTGAAGTGCATCGTCCCTTCTTCTTCGGCCTCAACTTCGGCCGGCTGCGAGCACCCTCATGCTCCTGCCGGCCCTTTTACCCCCGCCTGCCTTGCCGGCGCACCGCTTTCCAAGCCGCATGCCATGCGCTATCCCTGATAGGCGAAGCAGTCAGCAGCGGCGCATTGGCAAGGTCATGGATCAGGTTCTCTATTCGACGCCCGACAATCCCGCCCCGGAAAACCGGACCGAAGGGTTCTTCGAAACCCATGACGGCCACCGGCTGCGTTACGCCGTTTTTCGCGCCAATGCCCAGGTCGCCAAGGGCACGGTCGTCATCATGCATGGCCGCAACGAGTATATCGAAAAATATTTCGAGACGATCCGCGACCTGACGGCCAGGGGTCTCTGGGTCGCGACCTTCGATCTGCGCGGCCAGGGCGGTTCGTCGCGGCTCTTGAAACGCCGCAATCACGGCCATATCAGACGCTTCGCCGATTACGAGCGCGATCTCGATACCTTCCTCGAAAAAGTCGTGCTGCCGGATACGCGCCTGCCCTTCTACCTGCTCGGCCATTCCACCGGCGGGCTGATCGCGCTGTCGGCTGCCCCCTATCTCAACACCCGTATCGATCGCATGGTGCTATCGGCGCCCTTCATCGGGCTGACCGGCCAATCCGCCTCGCCCCGCGTCATCCGCACCCTTGCCGGCGCGCTGACCGCCGTCGGCCTCGGCTTCATGCCGCTGACCTCGAAACTGAAGGAGCCGGATTTCCGCGACAATCCCCTGACCTCGGACGAAACCCGCTTCGAGCGCAATGTCGCGATGATGAAGGCGCATCCGGAATTGACGCTCGGGCCGCCGACGGCCCGCTGGCTGACCGAAGCCTTCCGCACCATGGACCGGGTCACCTCGCCCAATCATCTCTTCTCGATCACCATCCCCACCATCGTCATTGCCCCGACACGCGACGGCGTCGTGCCCTACACGGCGCAGGAGCGGCTCTCGCGTTACTTCCGCGCCGGCCAGTTGGTGCCGATCAACGGCGCCCGCCACGAGATCTTCCAGGAAAGGGATATCTACCGCGCCGCAGCGCTCGCCGCCTTCCACGCCTTCATCCCCGGCAGTGATGCCGAGGAGAACCAGGACGTCGCCGCCCTCGGCACGTGAGGGCATCGGCTTCGCCGAGCCCGGGGGCATCGGCTTCGCCGAGCCCGGATTAACGCTGCAGGATGGCGATTGCCTGCTCGTAGACGGCGCGGCTGCCGGCGGCGATGATCGAGCCGCCATTTTCCGGCCGTCCGCCGTCCCAGGTGGTGATGATGCCGCCCGCCCCCTCGATGACGGGAATGAGGCCGCCGACGTCATAAGGCTTCAGACCGTTTTCGACGACGAGATCGATATGACCCGCGGCAAGCAGCGCATAGGCATAACAATCGCACCCATAGCGGAAGAGCCGTACCTGGCTCTCGATCTCCCGGTATTTCTCCATCTCCTCGCCGGCGAAGAGATGCGGCGAGGTGGTGAACAGGATGGCGTTCGAAAGCGCCTCGCACCGGCGCGTCGCCAGCCGCCGCTCACCTTCCGGGCCGATATAGATCGAGCCGTTCTGGTCGGCGAAATAGCGCTCGCCGGTAAACGGCTGTTCGATCATGCCCATGATCGCCCGGCCTTGTTTCTGCAGGCCGATCAGCGTCCCCCATACCGGCAGGCCGGAGATGAACGCGCGCGTACCGTCGATCGGATCGATCACCCAGACATAGTCGCGGTCGAGCCCGATATTGCCGTGCTCCTCGCCGAGGATGCCATGATCGGGAAAACTCTCCTCGATCAGCGCCCGGATGGCGAGTTCGGCCGCCCGGTCTCCCTCCGTCACCGGATCGAAACCGGAGGAAAGCTTGTTCGTGACATCGAGGCCGGAGCGGAAACGCGGCAGCGTCTCGGCCTTGGCGGCCTCCGCCAGGCGATTGAAGAACGAGCGGTCAGGAAGCATGATGGCACCGTTTGGCTGGCGGGATTGGCGCTTTTCATAGCGAAAAGCAACGGGAATGCAAACGCGGCAGGCAATTTCCGTTTGATTGCCCAAAGATATCGCAATGCAATATATTGCTTGACATTTGTGCAATGCAAAAGTAGTGTCTTCAGTACAGTCTTCTGACTGTAAATACCCTCCTTGGGTGTTTCCTCCCTAGACTTAGCCGCGCTCACGAGCGCGGTTCTTTTTTGGCCTTTGACAAAAGACCAAGCTCCTGAAGATCCCTGAAATCGACAAAAGTTTATTCGGCGGCCAGAGCCCGGTCGCCGGCGAATTTCTCGACGTAATCCGCCATCTGCCGCATGAACGCCTCTACGGCGTCGGCCACCACCGCAAAATCCTCGCGTTTCTCCAGCGTCACCTCGTCGACATAGATCGCCCGGTTCACTTCGATCTGCAGCGCATGCAGCCCGCGCGAAGGCCGGCCGTAATGTTCGGTGATGAAGCCGCCGGCATAGGGCTTGTTGCGGATCGCCGCAAAACCCATCTCTTCGAGGATCGCGATCGCCGCACGCGAAAGCTCGGCCGAGGCGCTGGTGCCGTAGCGATCGCCGATGATGAAATCGGGCCGCCCGGTGCAGCCCGCCACCCGCACATTGCCCGGCATCGAGTGGCAGTCGATCAGCACGCCGAAGCCGAACTGCACGTGGGTTCGGGCAATCAGCCGGCGCAGTGCCGCATGATAGGGCTTGTAGACCGCCTCGACCCGATCGAGCCCTTCCTGCACCGGCAGACGCCGCGCATAGATTTCCATATTTTCGGCGACGATGCGCGGGATGGTGCCGAGCCCGCCGGCGACACGCAGCGAATTGACATTTGCATAGGGCGGCAACAGCCCGTCGAACATGCGCGGATCGAGTTCGTAGGGCTCGCGATTGACGTCGAGATAGGCGCGCGGAAAGTTGGCGACGAGCAGCGGCGCGCCGAGGGCGACGGCCGAAGCGAAGAGCTCGTCGACGTAATGATCCTCCGAGCGGCGGATGGCGATGCCTTCCAGCCTCGACTGGGCGATGAATTCCGGTGGATAAACCCGGCCGCTATGGGGGGAGTTGTAGACGAAAGGAATGGTCTGCGACACGGGCTCAAGAACCTCAAAAAGCTCGTATTCGCCTATTTCCGGCACTTCTGGCCCTCTTTACCATGTCATGAACTGACTGCTTCGCCCATGTTGCCAGTTGCCCGGCCTCAAGTCCATACTATGTAGAAGGGATGGCGGTCGCGCATAGGCAATTCACCGGTTGTTTACCGGGCAAAGACTAGTGTAAACGGCTGGCAGCCCACCCAAAACCTATTGATTAGCGGTCTGGATTGATGACTCAGAAGATACTTCTCGCCGAAGACGACAATGATATGCGCCGTTTCCTGGTGAAAGCGCTCGAAAAGGCCGGCTACAAGGTCCTTTCTTACGACAATGGCGCGAGCGCCTATGACCGGCTGCGCGAGGAGCCGTTTTCCCTGCTCCTGACCGATATCGTCATGCCCGAAATGGACGGCATCGAGCTGGCGCGCCGCGCCACCGAACTCGATCCCGACCTGAAGGTGATGTTCATCACCGGTTTTGCCGCCGTGGCGCTGAACCCCGATTCGAAGGCGCCGAAGGATGCGAAGGTCCTTTCCAAGCCTTTCCACCTGCGCGACCTCGTCGACGAGGTCAACAAAATGCTTGCCGCGTAAGGCTTATCGGGCGGCGCGTCACAAAACTGAAAAAAGCCTATTGACGGCTCCGAAGGTTTTGTGATCTATGCGCCGCCATCGGATGGGCGTGTAGCTCAGCGGGAGAGCACTACGTTGACATCGTAGGGGTCACAGGTTCAATCCCTGTCACGCCCACCATCCTAATTCGCTGAAAAGCAAGGCCTTTCGAGAAATCGAGAGGCCTTTTTACATAATGGCCCCGCAGGTTCGATAAACCTGCCAATAGGAGTTCTCAGCGTGGCGCAGGTTATTAAACGACGCAAAACTCTTGTGGTTTCCAGCGACAAGATTTCCCTCGCAAAGGGCATCAGCCTCCCGCAGGGACGCTATCCCGTCACTGCCGAATATGTCGTGTCACATATGCGCGGCAGGCCGGTCGAGCAGGCCGGCCGGGTGATGCTTCACCTGACGCGGCAGAATCTCCTGGACCATGGCGTCGATCTCACAGGCAGCGCGATGTTGGGCAGCGACATCGATGTAAGCGGCAACGTGGCGCGCAAGGAAGCCACTCTGGAGTGATTTGCAGGGCATGGATGGTTGAGCACCGTCCTGCCCGGCAGGATGCGCGCCTCGAGAGGGCTCAAGCCAAATTCGGTCATGGAACCATGTGATTTTTTGCTGATCCGGCGCGCGGTGGGTTCGCCCGTCGCAAGCGGATGGGATTTAAAGGCGGAGAATTAGATTCTCGGTCGGTAGCGCCACAATTTTTCCGCCGCCTCGCCTTGCCGGCTTCCACAGCACCAACGGCTACGAAGGGCTGCAAGAACAAACTTGCAAATCGTCACCCGGCCACGGCCTGACTTCCATCCTCACCGGAGGCGAACCGGTGGAAAAGACAAGCAACATGTCCTGGCGATTCACGATGGCCGTCCGGTTTTACCCGAGTCATGCGGATGGCGTTTGCGGCATGCCCGCATATGAGAACCTGCTCACGCCAGCGACAATTGTATAGTGACGCCGACAGCTCAACCCCTCGTTGCCGAACCTCGTTTTTGTGACGGAGAGATGACAGGTTTGTGACAAAACGCGTGTTATTTCAGCAACATAGCTGACACGCCCTGTTGTCATGATCGACAATGACGTTGCAGCGCAACATGCCCTGTGTAACTTCCGCGGCGAGGCAGGCACCGAGCCAAAAAGGGGCCGCTTCGGTCACACGGGATGAAGATACGTAGGGACTGCCGATGGCAACGGTCTTCATCCTCTTGCATCTGAACTGGAGGTTATTCCATGAACATCAAGAGCCTTCTTCTCGGCTCCGCTGCTGCTCTCGCAGCAGTATCCGGCGCTCAGGCTGCTGACGCTATCGTCGCTGCTGAGCCGGAACCGGTTGAATATGTCCGCGTCTGCGACGCTTACGGCACCGGCTACTTCTACATCCCGGGCACCGAAACCTGCCTGAAGATCAACGGCTACGTCCGTTTCCAGGTTGACGTCGCTCCGAACGCCAGCTCGATTGGCGCTGGCGGCGGCGGTTCCGTCGCCAACGACTCCGATTGGGACGCCCGTACGCGCGGTCAGGTTCAGTTCACGGCCAAGAGCGACACCGAGTACGGTCCGCTGACCGGCGTCATTGTCATGCAGTTCAATGCTGACAACGCTTCGGCCCAGAAGGCCCAGCTCGACTCCGCTTACATCGACATCGCAGGCTTCCGCGCTGGTCTGTTCTACAGCTGGTGGGACGACGGCCTCTCCGGCGAGACCGACGACATCGGTTCTCCGGTAACGCTGCATAACTCCATCCGTTATCAGTACGAAACCGACGCCTTCTACGCCGGCATCAGCGTCGACGAGCTGGAAGACAGCCCGTTCTACGATGGAGAAACCGCCAACAACGTCGGCGTTGCCGTCGGTCTCGGCGGCAAGGCTGGTATCTTCAGCTACCAGGTCACTGCCGGTTACGACACCGACAACGAAGAAGGCGCCGTCCGCGCCATGGGTACGGTTGCCGTCGGCCCGGGCACGCTCGGCCTCGCAGTCGTCTACGCATCCAACCCGAACGCCTACTACAACAAGGCTGAATGGGCGATCGCTGCTGAATACGCCATCAAGGCGACTGACAAGCTGAAGATCACCCCGGCTGTTCAGTACTACGACAACTACGGCATCACCGCTGGCGAGTTCAACGATGACGTCAACGCCTGGAAGGCCGGCGTAACGATCGACTACCAGATCGTCGACAACTTCTCGGCAAAGGTTTCGGTTCAGTACCTCGATCCGGACAATGCCGACGACGTAACCTCGGGCTACTTCCGCCTGCAGCGCGCGTTCTAACAAAGGGCTGCCGGCTAAACCGGCAGCTGCATATTCCTGATCCGACTGACCTCCGATCGGGAAAGAATGGGCCTGGACTTCCCTGCCTGGGCCCATTCCCCTTGAGCAGACACGCATCCAAGACGGCAGGCGCTTGATGAGCGCCTTGCCACCGTCGTGTCACATCGATTCATTGTCGATACCAGGCAGCCTTTGCCAAGCTGGATCTCGTAGCC
Organism: Rhizobium sp. BR 249; assembly: GCF_047445895.1. Lineage (NCBI taxonomy): Bacteria > Pseudomonadati > Pseudomonadota > Alphaproteobacteria > Hyphomicrobiales > Rhizobiaceae > Rhizobium > Rhizobium sp. BR 249. The sequence continues at coordinate 188,023 of NZ_JARWKX010000004.1, forward strand.
AGCAAGCTCAACCAACTTTTCATTCATCTGCCGCCGATCGCCGAAACCGAGCCGGCGGACGACGGAATCTTTGTACCGCAGGAATAATCCAGCCAAATTCGGACACAGAACCATGCCATGGCGAACCGAGGATGAGGCAGTGATTCGCCTTGCCGGAATACGAGGCCGGGATTTGGGCCTAGGACATGGGGTTTGAGATCGAAATGAAATTATCCGCGCTTGCCGCCGCCGCTCTTTTTTCCACCGCCCTCGCCTTGCCGGCCTCTGCCGCGCCGGCTCCCGCCCCCGAGACCTTTCCCGGGGCGCCCGGCGTCATTACGCTTTCCGGCAAATGCGCCAAGCTCGTCGTCGCCAAGTTCGACGCCACGAAAGGCTGCAAGAACGAACTTGCCAGCGTCACGCTCGCCAATGGCACCGTGACCTTCATCTTCACCTCGGATGGCAAGGCGCTCGGCTTCCAGGGCGACGGCAGCGGCATCAAGCCCGCCTCCAACGGCAATGCCCGCCTGCCGCTCAGCCTCGTGACGACAGGTGTCGGCAACAAGATGACCGGTCAGGTCAAGGTCGCCGGCTTCTGCACCTTCGGCAATCCCTATGCCGGCAAGCCGATCGCGATCGAATGCACGGCCGAAAGCAAGGATTCCTCCTTCACCGGCAGCTTCCGCACCGGCGGCAAGCTGGTGAAGAAGGGCAAGTAACTCCCATCAGGCGGCACACCAGGGGCCGCCTGCAGTCCCCGGCTTGCGCGCCAATCCCTCGTTGATCAGCTGCGTACCGAAAGAACGCCCGTCGCGCGAGACGACGCGCGGCGCGCCAGAAGTTTCGGTCTTGCCAGCCGCGTTCATCGTGAAGGGTCCGGCGTTCAGAAGCGCCAGCAGACGCGCCTTGGCGGTAAAGGCTACCCTGCGCTCGTCATCGCAGCGCGCCCGGTCGGCGATCGGGCTTGTCATGTCGGCGATCACGATCTTTTCGCCCTTGTACCAGAAGACGCCGCCGTCGCCGACACAGTTGATGTGCGCGCCCTGCCCGCAATAGCCGAAGGCGGCCGTCCCGGTTTCCGGGGTCGCTGGAGAAGAAGCGGACGGCGTTGCCTTTACCGGCTGAGCGGTCGGCGTGGGGATGGCTGCCGGCGGCAACGGCTGCGCGGGCGACGGCGCCGCTTTCGGCGTCGGTGCGGCGAGCGCCACCTGCTTCGGCGGCGTGTCCTTCCTGACGGCCGGCTTCGCCTCCGTCATCTCCCGCATCGTCGCAGCCGGCTCCTTGCCGAGCATCGGCTTGATGCTCTTCCAATTGTCATAGGCGGCGATGCCGGCGATTGCGGCAATGCCGATCACCGTCCAGGGCAGCAGTCCGCCACCGCCGCTGCGCGCCTTGCTCTTTCCTCTGGCCGGCGCCTTGCGGCGGCCGCGTGTCCCTGTCTTGGCCATCTGTCCGATTCCCGTGAGGCCGGGATTATCGCCGCCCAATCCTTTCCGAAAGGTTGGCGCGGCGAAAGGATGATGCATCCTTCCCCGAACGGCCGCGCCAGACCGCGAAAGCCAGTGCGAAAACCGAACAAATCCAGCGCCCAGACGTTAGCCAGCGAAAAATGCCGCAGCCCGAGGAAATTTTCATGGATCTCATCTTCGCCGACATGATACCGGCATCGCGCATCCACTATCCCGTCATCTTTGCCCGCCTGCTCGGCGCCATCGTCTTCGGCGGCCTCATCGGCTTCGAGCGCGAGGCGCGTGACCGCCCTGCCGGCTTCCGCACGCATATTCTGATCAGCCTTGCCGCCGCCCTCTTCGCCATCATTTCGATCGAGGCCGTGCATATGCCGGGTTTTGCCGATGTCGAGCAGGTTCGAATCGATCCGCTGCGCGTCATCGAAGCCGTGACCGCAGGCGTCGCATTCCTGGCGGCAGGTATGATCGTCTTTGCCAGAGGTCGGATCCACGGGCTGACGACGGGCGCCGGCATGTGGCTCTCCGGCGCGATCGGCCTCGCCATGGGCTTCGGCTATTGGCCCGTTGCCTTCTTCGCGACGCTTGCCGCAATTTGCGTCCTCTTTGCCTTCGGCAAGCTCGAACAGCGGCTCGGCTATAATTCCGGACAGCGTGTCGATCGGGACGAGCGTCGATAGACAGCAAACGCCCGGCATCATGCCGGGCGCTCATGCTGACACCATTGTCTTCAGGTCATTCGGATGGTGCGGCCGAAGGATCGCTTTTCCCGACCGATGCCGGGTGAATGATCGGCGCGGCGAGCGGCTTCTGACGCTTGCCGATATCGATGCGTTCGTCGGCTGTCTCCCGGACTGCCTTCCATTCACTTTCGTGCCGGATGAAGATGTCGCGGGGCACAAAGTTCTCGGTCATATGCTTCACATCCTGTTTCGAATTGCCGTCGAAATGCCAAGAGGGCTTCCGGAAAGCCGGTTATTTCCTGCCCTTGATGTCGGGACCGCCCTTGGAGAGATCCGCGCCGCTCACATGGGCCGGCACATGAATGTCGTGGATGACGCCAGGCGTGAGAGTCAGGTCGACATGATGCGGCGGCAGCACCTGCGCCTTCTGCATGCGGTTCGGTCTTGCCCGCTTCATGCGGTCGGACGCTTCCGTGCGTTTGTCGGGGATATGGGTCGAAGTGTGCATCATCGGCCTCCTTTAAGCTCAACCAGGGTTTAACGAGCGGCGTGCCGGATGGTTCCCAAAAAATTGCCGATCTCTATGGCGCGTTTGGCCTTGACTGGTTTGGGAAGTAGATTACCTAGGGCCTATCCCGCAGCCTTCCAGACATCGGCTGCGGGGAACATTGGTGCCGGGCCCCTCTGGCGAGAGTTTTTACGGCGCTCTCGTGATGTCGGTACCGCCTGCAGCTCAAGCCGGCGGATTTTTCATCGATGAAAAAACTCACCATGCCTCGTCAGCATGCCCGTTGTGGCATGCCGCGTTTTTATAATATCTCCACCCTCTCCAACACGCTTTGCGGCCGCGAGGTGCGGCCATGAACCAGCCCCAGACCACTAAATCCTCGCTCGGCTATTTTCGCTGGGCTTTCATCGTCACGGCCCTCGGCCTTGTTCTCGGCGCCGTGCTTGGTTGGCAGACGACCGGCACGATCGGCGGGATGGCGACCGTCTTCTTCATCTGCACCGTGCTTGCGGTGCTGGAGATCTCGCTCTCCTTCGACAATGCCATCGTTAACGCCAACAAGCTGAAGGAGATGACGCCGGTCTGGCAGAAACGATTCCTTACCTGGGGCATCATCATCGCCGTCTTCGGGATGCGCATCGTCTTTCCGCTGGCGATCGTCGCCATCGCGGCACGGATCGGCCCCTGGGATGCTCTGGTGTTGGCCGCCCGCGAACCTGAGGAATATGCCCGCATCATGAACGATGCGCATCTGCCGATCGCAGCCTTCGGCGGCACCTTCCTGATGATGGTCGGCCTCAGCTATTTCTTCGATCATGAGAAGAAGATCCATTGGCTTCGCGGCCTGGAAAAGGTGATGGCGCGCTCGGCCACCATCAGGGGCATCGAGATCGCCTTCGTGCTGGCGCTAATGCTCGTCTTCTCCTGGCTGATCGGCGGCGAGGAAGCCAGCGTCTTCGTCCATTGCGCCATTTACGGCCTGCTCACCTTCCTCGCGGTCGAGGTCGTGGGCGAACTGCTCGATGCTTCACAGCAGACGATGAGCGCTGCCGCCAAGGGCGGTCTCGGCGCCTTCATCTATCTGGAGGTGCTGGACGCCAGCTTCTCCTTCGACGGCGTCATCGGCGCCTTTGCGCTCACCCAGAACCTCTTCGTCATCGCGATCGGCCTTGGCATCGGCGCCATGTATGTGCGCTCGATGACGATCATGCTGGTGGAGAAGGGAACGCTCGCCGAATACCGCTATCTCGAACATGGCGCCTTCTACGCCATCCTGATCCTTTCGGTGATCATGTATGCGCAGACCCTGGTGCACATTCCCGAGGTGATCACCGGCCTCGGCGGCGCGGTCCTGATCGGCCTGTCGCTCTGGTCGTCCATCCGCTACAACAGGCGCGAACGGGTGGAAGACCACGCCGGCCGGCGGGATGAACTGCACGCCTGACGCGGCAGACGATTTGAGGTCGCAACGCGCGTCAGCGTTGCGGCTATCATTAGGACAAAATAAAGCCCGCGACCATCCGGTTGCGGGCTGTTTCATTCATGCATGCCTTGAAAGAACTTAGCGGATGACGCGGCCGAAGGATGCCGGGTCGATGCCAAGTTCATTGAGGTCGCGGGCGCGCGGCCGGCGGCCGGCTTCGACAGCGGCGCTGACGGCATTTGCGGCGCTCAGCACAGCGAATGCGCGGCCCAGGAAGCCGGAGTGGACTGAATTGCGGATGGCGGACATTGTCCTGTTCCTCTTGCTCTATGATTGACCACTCATAGATGGCAGTGCGCGCGCGCATCCACAATGCACGTAAATTCACCTCAGCCATGCAAAAAGAAGAGGCCGGCGCATGTTTCCATGGCCGGCCTCCAGGGAGGGGTAAGGTTGTCTTTTTCTTTTAATCTTCGTTTGCCGCCAGCTGAGACAGCACCTGGCCCCTGCCGCGAATGCGCAGGATCAGCGGAATGAGGAAGGCGGCCGCCGCAACGATGAGAAGGCCTGCCGCAATCGGCGACATCACCAGCGTCGTCACGTCGCCCTGGCTGATCGCCAGCGCGCGGCGCAGTTGCTGCTCGGCAAGCGGCCCGAGGATGAGGCCGACGACGGCGGGTGCGATCGGATAGCCGAAGAGCCGCATCACATAGCCGAGCAGGCCGAAGGCAAGCAGCATGCCGAGTTCGAAGACGGAGGGGTTGGCGCCGATCGTTCCGAGCGTCGCAAACAGCAGGATGCCGGCATAGAGCCACGGCTTCGGAATGGTCAGCAGCCGCACCCAGAGCCCGATCATCGGCAGGTTCAGGACGAGCAGCATCGCATTGGCGATGAGCAGGCTGGCGATCAGACCCCAGACGAGCTGCGGATTGGTGGCAAACAGGAGCGGCCCTGGCTGCAGCCCGTATTGCTGGAAGCCGGCGAGCATGATCGCCGCCGTCGCCGTCGTCGGCAGGCCGAGGGTCAGGAGCGGCACCAGCGTGCCGGCGGCGGACGCGTTGTTCGCCGCCTCGGGGCCGGCCACACCTTCGATCGCGCCATGGCCGAACTCTTCCGGGTTCTTTGCCAGCCGCTTTTCGGTCGAATAGGAGAGGAAGGTGCCGATTTCAGCGCCGCCCGCCGGCATCGCGCCGATCGGGAAACCGATCAGCGTGCCGCGAAGCCAGGGCTTCCAGGAGCGCGACCAGTCCTGCGCGTTCATCCAGAGCGAACCCTTGACCGCTTCCACCTGTTCCGCGACCCGGTTGCCTTGCGCTGCGATATAGAGCGTCTCGCCGATCGCGAACATCGCCACGGCAAGCGTCGTCACCTCGACGCCGTCGAGCAGGTCGGGGATGCCGAAGGAAAGCCTGGCCTGCCCCGTCTGCTGGTCGATGCCGATCATGGCAAGCGCGAAACCGATGAACAGCGCGGTCAGGCCTCGCAGCGCCGAATCTCCGAAGGCGGAGGAAACGGTGACGAAGGCGAGCACCATCAGCGCGAAATATTCGCGCGGCCCGAAAACCAGCGCCAGCTTGACGATATAAGGCGCGATGAAGGCGAGCCCGAGCGTGGCGATGAGGCCGGCGACGAAGGAGCCGATCGCCGCCGTCGCCAGCGCCGGTCCGCCGCGCCCGGCCCGCGCCATCTTGTTGCCCTCGAGCGCGGTGACGATCGAGGCGCTTTCACCTGGCGTATTGAGCAGGATCGACGTCGTCGAACCGCCGTACATGCCGCCGTAGTAGATGCCGGCGAACATGATCAGCGAGCCGCCCGGATCGAGCTTGTAGGTGGCCGGCAAAAGCAGCGCCACGGTGAGCGCCGGGCCGATGCCGGGCAATACGCCGACGGCTGTGCCGAGCGTCACGCCGACCAGCGCATAAACCAGGTTCATCGGCTGCATCGCAACCAGGATACCCTGCCATAGGAATTCGAATGTGCTCATCTTGGTGTCCCAGGCGGCGTTCCCGTCCGTGCGTTAGCAATCGGTCGCCGCGAAAAATCAAAAGAGCTGACAGCGCGTCCCGCGCGGTCAGAAGAACAGATGTTCGAGCGGGCCGGCCGGCAGCGTCAGCTGCAGGAGCTGCGAGAAGATCGCCCAGACGACGAAGCTGAAAACGATGCCGATCGGCAGCGAGATCCAGAGCTTGCGTTTGCCGAAGCCGCGTGCCGTCAGCGCAAACAATATACCGGTCGCAATCGAGAAGCCGGCAACGCGCAGAAGCAGCATCTGGCAGACAAGACCGGCGACGATCCAAATGACGGGCGCCACTTCTTGCTTGTCTCGTTCCGGAAACTCGCCGCGCCAGGCTTCGGCCGCGGTCCAGATGCCAAGACAGAAGAGCCCGAACGCCACCACCTCAGGCACTGTTGCCGGACCAATGCGGGCGTATTGTGCGATCGTTTTCAGATGCGTTGCATCCCAGGCCATCACACCCGCGATGGCGAAGAGGAAAACGGCAATGATGAACGCCGCCCGATCAGGGCGGCGCTCGGTTGCCGAGGAGGTCTTATCCTCGCTCATTGAACAAGTCCGATCTCTTTAAGAATGCCCTCGGTGGCGGAGACGTCCTTTTCGAGCTGGGCCTTGAAGGCGTCGCCGGAAAGATAGGTGTCGGCCCAGCCCTTGGTCTTCAGGGTTTCCTGCCAGGTGGCAGAGCCGTGCAGCTTTTCGAAATCGGCGGTGATCGCAGCGACTTCGTCGGCCGACAGGCCGGGGGCTGCGGCGACCATGCGCCAGTTCTGGATGCTGACGTCGGTGCCGGCTTCCTTCAGCGTCGGGGCGTCGACGCCGTCGATACGCTTGTCGCTGGAGACGGCGAGGAGACGAAGCATGCCTGCTTTCACCTGCGATTCGAACTCGCTGTAGCTCGAAACGCCGGCTGTGACCTGGTTGCCGAGAATGGCGGCGAGCGCTTCACCGCCGCCGGAGAAGGCGACGTAGTTGATCTTCGTCGGGTCGACGCCGGAAGCCTTGGCGATCAGGCCTGCGGTGATGTGGTCCGTGCCGCCGGCCGAGCCGCCGCCCCAGGAAACCGAACCCGGATCCTTCTTCAGCGCCGCGACCAGATCGGCCATGGTCTTGATCTCGGACGAGGCGGGAACAACGATAGCCTCATATTCGCCGGTCAGACGGGCGATCGGCGTCACGTCCTTGAGCGTCACCGGCGACTTGTTGGTGAGGATGGCGCCGACCATGACATAGCCGCCGACGATCAGCGAATTCGGATTGCCCGCAGCCTGGCTGCTGAACTGCGCGAGGCCGATGGTGCCGCCGGCGCCGGGAACGTTCTGGACCTGCACGTTGCCGGAGATCTTCTCCTGCTGCAGCGCGGCCTGCAGCGAACGGGCCGTCTGGTCCCAGCCGCCGCCGGGAGCCGCCGGCGCGATGATGGTGTAGTCGGCCGCATAGGCCGGCAGCGCGATGGCGGCTGCGAAAAGGGTTGCAATGAATGTATGCTTCACGATGTCCTCCGTGGGCGGCTGAGCGACCGCCTGTTGTTCTCTGGGAATCGGGAAGGATGGCCGGCCAGCGGACGTGATTGTCCTGAGTGACGAGCGAAATTCCTCCCAAGGCTTCAGCTCTCCGCCTCCACGGAGAAGAAGTAGCCAAAGCCACCACAACAACCTGTCATCTAGCTGACATCGGCAAGATATCCAGAAGGAGAAGCCACTTTTTTGCCGTAATTGGCACACGCCGGTCTAAATCCGGTCCTTCGCTCCCGTTTGAAGTGCGCATTGTTGCTCGCGGGAGGCGAAATCCTTCAATCGGGCTCTCAACGCCGACGTCACCCGGAAATACTGAGGATATAGTCCCTTGCGCACGCGAGCCTCGATCCATTACATCTTGATCAATCCACGGTTTTGTTTTCCATTATCTCGATTTCCACAGCCCTTTATTTCGCTGATACCTAAGGGAACGACATGTCACGCTGCCTGACCACGAATCCCGGCCGGATATACGACGACATGCGATCGCTGCGTCCAGATACGATACTGACGCTCGAAGACGGGCGATATGCAGTGCCGCTCGTGCTCTCCTCGGTCAGCGGTTCTCAGCAGCAGCCGATCGTCATTCGCGGCAGCGGCGCTGTCATCGATGGCGGCAGAACCTACGAAGGCTATCGCGAAACTGCCAACCGCCTCTCCGCCGTGCAGGAAGCCAATGGCCGTTTCCCCGGCATTTATTACCTTGCCGACAACGCAGCGCTCGTGCTGCGGAATTGCCAGTGGGTCGTCATCGAGGACCTCATCTTCGAAGGCTGCTGGCCCACGGCGATCTACCTCGACAACTGCCAGCACATCACGCTCCGCGGCCTGCACATCCGCGGCAGTACGATTGCCATCGGGGCGGCCGGACCTTACACGCGCCATCTGCTGATCGAAGGATGCGACTGGATACAGGATGTCCAGTCTCACGGCGAGGCGGACCTTGCCGCGATCCGAAAGACCAAAGCCGTCAATGCAACGCTCGATCCCGACGATTGCAGGCTCTGGCGAAAAACCTCATGGGGCCAGGTCCACGGCAATATCGACGACACAGACAGCCGCGTGAATGTCGAGAAGGACGAGCGTGGTTTCGACGGCGACTTCTTCCGGGCATGCACCATCGCCGGCTATGTCGTCCTGCGCGACAACGTCATTCTCGATGCCTTCAATGGCATCCATTTTTTCAACGACGCATCCGACTCCACCGTGGAGGACTTCTGCCGCAACATCGTCATCGAAAACAACTGGTTCGTCCGCATCCGCGACAACGCCATCGAGGCGGAGGACTACGCCTGGAACTGGACCGTGCGCGGCAACAGATTCGTCGATTGCTACATGCCCTTTTCACTGGAGATGCGACGCTCCGGCTATTTTTACATTTATGGCAATCTCGGCTGGAACCTGCATCGGCCCGGCCCCGATGACGACGACCGTAATTTCGGCCAGCTTTTCAAGTTTCCCAAGAAACACGAAGCGGTCGGTCCGCATTACGTCTTCAACAATTCGTGGATGCTGAGAGGCCCGATCAGCAAGCGCTACCGCTTCAGCCAGTTTCACCATCTGAACAATGCGATCGGCTATTACGGCGCGGCAGGCCTGTCGACACTGCAGGCATCCGCTCCCTTTGGCGCAGGATGGCAGAGCGTACCAAAGGAAGGACAGGATGAAAGCTCACTTGAACGCGAACATTTCACCAGGCTTTGGCGGGACCTCGATATCCGCTTCGATGGCGACCTGATCGATCACCTGTATTTCCCTGACCTGCTGCGCCAGGCGGGGTATCCTATCAGCGCGCATGCGCATTCCGGGCCGGTCCCCTTCCGCTCGCCCGACTTCGGCCTACCTGAAGGGCTGAAGCTGACGGCGGAGGTTCCGGCAGTCCCTTTCGAGATGAAACTTCCCGACGGTCGAAAACAGAGCGTCGCTGGCCCGAACTATACCGTCGGCGCCTGGCAGGGCGAACATCCCTTCACGGTGAAAAAGCCGATGTTCTACGATTATTGGCTCTACGCCGAAGCTTGCGGAAAAGACGAACCGGCCAAAAGCTGACGCGCTTTACTGCGCCCGGAGAACCTCGTTCCAGTGCGCGATCAGCCGCGCCCGCTTCACCTGGTCGAGATAGACCATCAGCCCGGGACTGACCGGCACCGGCCGAAGTTGGGCGCCGAGCAGTTCCTGCAGCGTATTGGCGGTATTTTCCCCCGCCACCTCGGGGCTGACGGCAGGGATCTGCAGTTCCCGCGCCATGATCGTCTGGCCCTCCTTCGACATGAAGAAGGCGAGGTAGCGCCGCCCGAGCTCCGGCTCGGCCGCTGCCTGCGGCACCAGCCCGATCCGCGACATCACCACCGTATAATCCTTCGGCAGCACGATGCCGACATCGGGATGCCGAGAAGCCCAGTCGGCCGCATAGGAGCCGAGAATATTGTAGCCGAGCACGAAGCGCCCGTCGGCGACGCGTTCGAGGATCGCCGAACTCGTCGAATAAAGCTTGACGCCGGCCGCCCCCATCGCTCCGATCACCGACCAGATGTCGCCGAACTGCTCCTGATCGCGCGCCATGAAGAGAAAGCCGACCCCGGAGCGCTCGATATCGTAGGTGCTGATCCGGCCATAGACCGCGTTGCCCTTGCGCTTGAGGTAGTCGACGAGTTCCGCCCGCGAACTCGGCACCGGCTCGTGCGCGAAGCTCGGCTTGTGATAGACGAAGACCGCCGGCTCGAAGGTCAGCGCATAGGCGGTATTGCGCCAGTTCGCCCATTTCGGCCATGCCGCGCTCATCGGCAGGTTGCTGACCTGCGCATATCCGTCGTTGGAAAGCTTCACCTGCAGGTCCATGGCCGAAGAGAAGGCAAAATCCGCCGTCCTCTTGCCGGCATCCGTCTCCCTGACGATCCGGTCGTAGATATCGCCGGTCAGCATGTCCTCATATCTGACTGCGACATCGGGATTGGCCTCCTGGAAACCCCGGATCATCGGCTGCGCCAACGGCTCGTCGAGCGAGGAATAAACCGTCAGCACCGGCGCATCGGCATTTCCCGACTTCGCCGGATAAAAGGCCTGATCGGCAAGCGTAAAGCCCGGCCAGAACGCCAGCAGCAAGATGAAAATTCTCCTCATGCCGCAACAATGCCCGAGCGGACGGAGAGGAGCAAGGGTGCCGAATTCATGAGGCGAGCAGACCGCACGGCAGTGCCTCGCTGCGGCCAAAACGATCGGCCTGATACCGGACGTGAAAAACCATCTGAACAGAGCAAAAATATTCCGCTTGCCCCGCCGGAGACCGTTTTTCACCATAAAGGATTATGGTTTGGCGCCATCCTTCGCCCCTTTAGAGTATTGATGAAGATTGGCGACGTTATAGGGTGCGCTGCTGCGTCAGACGACCGCCCGGATTTCCATTCGGGGGAAGGATCTACGCGGAAAAAACTCTGAAAAAACTGGATTGACCTGGGAAGATCCATGGGAGGGGTCATGGAACGACGACTGAGCGCTATTCTCGCTGCGGATGTCGTCGGCTACAGCCGGCTGATGGGCATCGATGAATCAGGCACGCTGCAGGCGCTGAACCGCCATCGCTGCGAACTGGTCGACATTCGTATCTCGGACTACAAGGGCCGGATCGTCAAACTCACCGGCGACGGCATCCTGGCCGAATTCCAGAGCGTGGTGAATGCGGTCGCCTGCGCCGCCGAAATCCAGCGCAGCATGTCGGCCCGCAACGAGAACGTCCCGAAGGACGAGCGCGTCGAATTCCGCATCGGGATCAGTCTCGGCGATGTCGTGGTCGAGAACGGCGACATATTCGGCGACGGCGTCAATCTCGCCGCGAGGCTCGAGCGGATCGCCGCGCCGGGCGGCATCGCCGTCTCGGCCTCGGTGCGCGATCAGGTCGGTTCGCGCCTCAATCTCGGCTTCGAATCCATCGGCGAGCACACGCTGAAGAACATCCGGCAGCCCGTTCAGGTCTACACCGTCACCCTGGCGCCGCCCTCCTCCACCAAGCTGGTCGCGCAGAACCGCAACACCTGCTTCATCGCCGTGCTGCCCTTCACCAATATGAGCGGCGATGCCGACCAGGATTATTTCTCCGACGGCATAACCGAAGACATCATCACCGATCTGTCGAAGATCTCCAGCCTGCATGTCGTGCCGCGCAACACCATTTTCACCTACAAGGGCACCTCGGTGAAGGTGAAGCCGCTTGCCCAGGAACTCGGCGTGCGCTACGTGCTCGAGGGAAGTGTCCGCATCGTCGGCAAGCGCGTGCGCATCTCCGGCCAGCTGATCGACACCGCCAATGGCGACCATCTCTGGGCCGAGCGCTACGACCGCGACCTGACCGACATCTTCGCGATCCAGGACGAGATCACCCATGCGATCGTCGGCCAGTTGAAGGTGCGCCTGTTGCCCGAAGAGAAGAAAGCGATCGCCAATGAGCCGACCGCCAATGTCGAAGCTTACACCTATTACCTCAGGGGCCGCCAGCTTTCCCACACCTGGACGAAGTCATATCTGAAGCTCGCAAGGCGCATGTTCTGCAAGGCGGTCGAGCTCGATCCGGACTATGCCCGCGCCTATGCGGGCATTGCCGATTGCGACGCGACGATCCGTGATTGGGGGCCGGAAGACGTGCCGCTGCGGCGTATCCTCGACATGAGCGCCCGTGCCCTCGAACTCGACCCCGACCTGCCCGAGGCCCATGCCTCCCGCGGTCTTGCTCTGCATCAGAGCGGCCAGGACGAGAAAGCAGCCGCCGCTTTCGAACGAGCCTTGGCGCTCGATCCGAACCTGTTCGAGGCGAATTTCCATTACGCCCGGTTTTTCTTCATGCGCGGCAACTTTGCCGAATCCGTTCAGTATTTTGCCCGCGCCGCCGAGATCCGCCCCGACGATTACGTCTCGCCGATCCATCTGATGGCCGCCTACCGTTCGCTTGGCCGCGTGGTCGATACGGAGCATTGGGCCCGGCTCGGCCTTGAACGCGCCGAACGCGCGCTGAACTGCAATCCGGAAAATTCCGGCCCGGCCCATCGCGGCGCGCTGGCGCTCGCCCATCTCGGCGATCAGGCGAGAGCACGCGACTGGGCCGCGCGCGCGATCGCCATCGACCCCGATGACATCGTCGCCCAGTATAATCTCGCCTGCGTCCATTCCATCCTCGGCGACGCCGACAAGGCGATCGACCTCCTGGAGAGGCTGCTTCCGCATAGCTCCGCCTATCATATCAAATGGTTCAACAATGATTCCGATCTCGACAACATCCGCCACACATCCCGGTTCCGGAATCTGCTGGCCGCCGCAATGATGCAGCACGAACGGATGGAGAAGACCGGGAGTTGAAGCCGGCCTTTCCCCCGCTGTTCACCGAACCGATAAAATCGCTGTGACAAGCTCGCGCCGCCCCTGTAATCTCCTTTGAAAAACAAGGGGACATCCGTGCGCATCCTGCTCACCGAAGACAATATCGCGCTGGCCGACGGCCTGTCGGCGATCTTGCGCGGCACGGGTCATGCCGTCGATGTCGTGCATGACGGGGCGTCGGCCAATGCCGTCATCGCGGCGGAAAATTTCGATCTTGTCATTCTCGACCTCAACCTGCCGGAGATGGACGGGCTCGACGTGCTGCGCGCCATGCGCGCCCGGCAGAACCAGGCGGCCGTCCTCATTCTGACGGCACGCGGCACGCCGGAAGAACGCGTGAAGGGTCTCGATCTCGGCGCCGACGATTATCTGATCAAACCCTTCGACATCGCCGAGTTCGAGGCCCGCGTTCGAGTGCTTCTGCGCCGCCAGGCCGGCTTGCGCTCGGCGACCGTCAGCTTCGGCGGCATTTCCTTCGATCTCAACTCCCGCACCTTTTCATCGGGCGCCACGCCGCTCGATATTCCCGCCCGCGAGCTCGGCCTGCTCGAAATCCTCTTCATGCGGGCCGGCAAGGTCGTCGCCAAGGAGGCGATCATCCAGTCGCTGACAGCCTTCGACGACGACATTTCCTCCAATGCCATCGAGCAATATGTCAGCCGCTTGAGGAAACGCCTCTCGCCTTACGGGCTGACGGTCAAGACCGCACGCGGCATCGGCTATTATCTCGACAAGCTGCCAGAGGCCTCATGACATCAGCCTATTCCCTCAGGCGCCGGCTGCTCTTCTGGCTGCTTGTTTCCACCGCCGTCATCGGCACGCTGGCGCTCGCCGATACCTATAGCGAGGCGGTGCAGACCTCCAATATCGTCTCCGACCGCGTGCTCGCCGGCTCGGCGCTTGCGATCGCCGAGCGCGTCGTCGTCGCAGAAGACGGCACGCTGCAGGTCGATATCCCCTATGTCGCGCTGGAGATGCTGACATCCGCCGCGCAGGACCGCGTCTTCTACCGCGTCGACGGCCCGCCGGGTGAATTCATCACCGGCTATCAATCCCTGCCGGTCCTGAAGAAGGCGCCGGGCGATGCGGCCGCCTTTGCCGACGACATCTTCCGCGGCGAGCCGATCCGGGTCGCGACGCTCGAACGTTCCGCCTCGACGGGCATCCGCTCCGTACCCTTCGTCGTGACGGTTGCCGAAACCACCATCGCCCGGCGGCAATTGACGCGAGCGATCCTCGTCCGCTCGGCGCTGCGCCTCGCCTTCATGATCGCAGGTGCTGCCGTCATCGTCTGGATCTCGGTCACCGTCGCCCTGCGCCCGCTCCACAAGCTCGGCGACGCCATCGGCGAACGCAGCCCCGACGATCTTCATCCGATCGAAGAGACCGTGCCGAGCGAGGTCGAGCCGCTGGTCGATACGGTGAATTCCTTCATGGTGCGCCTGCAGTCGGCCCTCGATGCGCTGCGCAATTTCACTGGCAATGCCAGCCACCAATTGCGCACGCCGCTCGCCATCATCCGCACCCAGCTTGCCCTTTCCGCCCGCGCCGGCTCGCTTGACGAAGCCCAGGCGGCGGCGCTGAAGGGCGATCAGGCCGTGGCGCATGCCGAACGCATCCTTGCCCAGCTTCTCCTGATGGCGAAGATCGACGCCGCCACCGCCAAGGAGGCGCTGACCGCCTCCGCCATCGATCTTGCGGCCATCGCCCAGGAAATCACCGGCGAGCAGATCCCGGCGGCCGCCGTCGCCGGCATCGATCTCGGCTTCGAGGGCGAGAGCCCGGCCATGATCCGCGCCGAGCCGCTGCTCATCGGCGAAATGCTGCGCAACCTTGCCGGCAACGCCATCGCCTATGCCGGCAAGGGAGCCGAAGTCACCGTCCGCATCATCGCCGCTGCTGAGACGATCCGCCTCGAAGTCGAGGACAACGGCCCCGGCATTCCCGGCGAGAAGCTGGAGGCGGTGCGCCGGCGTTTTTCGCGCGGCAATGATTCCGGCGCGCCGGGCGCCGGCCTCGGCCTTCCCATCGTCGAAGAAATCGCCAATCTTTTCAATGCCGCCCTGACGCTGGAGCCGGGCGCGGGCGGCAAGGGCCTGAAGGCGGCGGTCACCTTCGCCAAGGCGGCGTAAAAGCCGCCGTGTCCTCAGCCTTCCGCCCTTGCTTTCTTTCGCTGCATTGCACACACTGACTTCGGGAACAGCAAGCCGCACAACGATGCGCGCCGGACAAAAAGAGCAATATGTCGATCAAAGCCAGCATCTATCATCTGACGCACTATACCTATGACAAGCCGGTCCGCCTCGGCCCACAAATCATCCGGTTGAAACCGGCCTCGCATTCGAAGACACGGGTACTCAGCCACTCGCTGAAGGTCACGCCCTCCAACCACTTCGTCAACCTGCAGCAGGACCCCTACGGCAATTACCTCGCCCGCTACGTCTTCCCCGACCCCGTGACGGAGTTCAAGATCGAGGTCGACCTCGTCGCCGACATGACGGTCTATAATCCCTTCGACTTCTTCGTCGAGGAGGAGGCGACCAAATGGCCGTTCGATTATCCTGAAACCATCCGCGAGGATCTGTCGATCTACATGACGCCGGAGCCAGCCGGCCCGCGCCTCAAGGCGCTGCTGCCGACGCTCGACTGGTCGCCCGGCCAGGCGACGATCGATATGGTCGTCGGCCTGAACGCCCGCCTGCAGCGGCAGATCGGCTATGTCATCCGCATGGAGGCCGGCGTTCAGACGCCGGAAGAGACGCTGGAAAGCGCCAAGGGCTCCTGCCGCGACACCAGCTGGCTGCTCGTCCAGATCCTGCGCCATCTCGGCCTTGCCGCCCGCTTCGTCTCCGGCTACCTCATCCAGCTGACGCCCGACCTGAAGGCGCTCGACGGCCCCTCCGGCACAGAAGTCGATTTCACCGACCTGCATGCCTGGGCGGAGGTCTATCTGCCCGGTGCCGGCTGGGTCGGCCTCGATCCGACCTCCGGCCTCCTGACCGGCGAAAGCCATATCCCGCTTGCGGCAACGCCGCATTACCGCAACGCCGCCCCGATTTCCGGCGGCTATTTCGGCGAGGCCGAAACCGAATTCGCCTTCGACATGAAGGTCTCGCGCGTCGCCGAACATCCGCGCATCACCAAGCCCTTCTCCGATGACAGCTGGAACGATCTCAACGAACTCGGCGAAAAGGTCGACCGCATCCTCGAAGCCGAGGATGTGCGCCTCACCATGGGCGGCGAGCCGACCTTCGTCTCGATCGACGATTTCCAGTCGGCCGAATGGAACACCGACGCCGTCGGCCCGACCAAGCGCGAAAAGGCGGACGCGCTCATCCGCCGGCTTCGCACCCGCTTCGCGCCGAACGGTTTCCTGCATTACGGCCAGGGCAAATGGTATCCGGGCGAAAGTCTGCCGCGCTGGACCTTCTCGCTCTACTGGCGCAAGGATGGCCTGCCGATCTGGTCCGACGACGATCTCGTCGCCGCCGAGGGCCGCAACTACGAGGCAACGGAGGACGATGCCGGCCGGCTGCTGACGGCGATTGCCGGCGAGCTGGATATTTCCCCCGAATATGTCGCGCCCGCTTTCGAGGATCCCGCCGAATGGCTGGTCAAAGAAGCAAGCCTGCCGGAAAATGTCGATCCTGCCAATTCCAAGCTCAAGGATGCCGAGGAGCGCAGCCGCATCGCCCGTGTCTTCGATCGCGGGCTGACCCGCCCGACCGGCTACGTCCTGCCCGTTCAGGCCTGGAATGCGCGCGCCAGCGGTCGCACCTGGACGAGCGAGAAATGGTCGACGCGGCGCGGCCGCATCTTCCTCACGCCGGGCGACAGCCCGGTCGGCTATCGCCTGCCGCTCAATTCGCTCGCCTATATCCCGCCCTCGCAATATCCCTATATCAACCCGCTCGACCCCTTCGTGCAGCGCCCCGAACTGCCGGATTTCGCGGGGGATAACGGGCGTCCGCAGCAGGCCGCACACTTCCAGCCCTTCACCGGCCAGCGGCCGGCCACGCCGCAATCGTTGAACGAGATCGGCGGCCACGTCCGCACCGCGCTCTCCGTCGAACCGCGCGACGGCCGCCTCTGCGTCTTCATGCCGCCGACGGAAACGCTGGAGGATTATCTCGATCTCATCGCCTCGACCGAGCGCGCGGCCGCGGCCCTCGGCCTTGCCGTCCATATCGAAGGTTATCCGCCGCCGCAGGACGAGCGCATCAACGTCATCCGCGTCGCGCCCGACCCCGGTGTCATCGAGGTCAACATCCATCCGTCCTCGACGTGGAAGGAAACGGTGGACATCACCACCGCCATTTATGAAGAGGCGCGCAAGAGCCGCCTTGGCGCCGACAAGTTCATGATCGACGGCCGCCATACCGGCACCGGCGGCGGCAACCATGTCGTCGTCGGCGGCAGCAATCCGAACAACAGCCCCTTCCTGCGCCGCCCTGACCTGTTGAAGAGCCTCGTGCTGCACTGGCAGCGCCACCCCTCGCTCTCCTATCTCTTCTCCGGCCTGTTCATCGGTCCGACCAGCCAGGCGCCGCGCATCGACGAGGCCCGCCACGACAGCCTCTACGAGCTGGAGATCGCCATGGCGCAGATCGCGCCGCCCGGCCGCGGCCAGCAGCCTCTACCCTGGCTCGTCGATCGCCTGTTCCGCAACCTCTTGATCGACGTGACCGGCAATACCCACCGCGCCGAAATCTGCATCGACAAGCTTTTCTCCCCCGATGGCCCGACCGGCCGCCTCGGGCTCGTCGAATTCCGCGGTTTCGAAATGCCGCCGAATGCCCGCATGTCGCTCGCCCAGCAATTGCTGGTGCGTGCACTGATCGCCCGCTTCTGGGCAAACCCGGCCGAAGGCAAGTTCGTGCGCTGGGGAACCTCGCTGCACGACCGCTTCATGCTGCCGCATTATGTCTGGGCCGATTTCCTCGACGTGCTGGCGGACCTGCGTCAAAACGGCTTCGATCTCAGCCCCGAATGGTTCAAGGCGCAACTCGAATTCCGCTTCCCCTTCTGCGGCGAGGTCGAATACGAGGGCTCGAAGCTGGAGCTTCGCCAGGCGCTGGAACCCTGGCATGTCATGGGCGAGCAGGGCGCGATCGGCGGTACGGTGCGCTATGTCGATTCATCCGTCGAGCGCCTGCAGGTCCGCCTCGAAACCAGCAACGCCTCGCGCTACACCGTGACCTGCAACGGCCGCACCCTGCCGCTGACGCCGACCGGCGCTTCGGGCGTCGCCGTCGCCGGCGTGCGCTTCAAGGCCTGGCAGCCGGCCTCCGGCCTGCATCCCGTTCTGCCGATCAACACACCTTTGACTTTTGACATTTATGATACATGGTCGAAGCGTTCGATTGGCGGCTGCATCTATCATGTTGCCCATCCGGGCGGCCGGACCTATGACACCTTCCCGGTCAACGGCAACGAGGCGGAAGCAAGGCGGCTCGCCCGCTTCGAGCCGTGGGGACATACGGCAGGCGGATATATTCCGCGCGCCGAGACGGGCTCGCCGGAATTCCCGCTGACGCTGGATCTGAGGCGGCCCGCCGGAATTTGAGGCCGGGGGCAAAGGCCGAGGGTTGAAGTTGGGATTGATGGGTAAGAGACCGGCAGTGGAGCGCAGGCAAGAGGCTGAGGGCAGCATCGGCAAGGATGCGGCCTTCGATTATGCGCCGCTTCCCGGCACCGCCGACGAAATGGTGGACAACAAGGGTGCCGTCCGGCCCGTCTGGCAGCGTTTCCTCTCGCATCTCGGCGTGATGCCGGAAAAGGATCTCGCCGAGCGTTTCGCCCGCGCCGACCGCTATCTCAGAGACGCCGGCGTTTTCTACCGTGCCTATGGCAGCAAAGGCACCGGCGAACGCGCCTGGCCAATCTCGCATATCCCGGTGCTGATTGATGAGCGCGAATGGCAGGCGCTGTCGGCAGGCCTCGTCCAGCGCGCCGACCTTTTGGAGGCGATCATTGCCGATATCTACGGCGAGAACCGGCTGGTGGAAGAAGGCCTCTTGCCGCCGGCGCTGATCGCCGCCAATCCCGAATTCCAGCGCCCGCTCGCCGGCATCCGGCCGGCATCCGGCCATTATCTGCACTTCTGCGCTTTCGAGATCGGCCGCGGCCCCGACGGCAACTGGTGGGTGCTGGCCGACCGGACGCAGGCGCCATCAGGCGCCGGCTTCGCCCTGGAAAACCGCGTCGCGACAACCCGGGCCTTCTCGGATATCTACGCCGAAACCCCGGTCCATCGCCTCGCGTCCTTCTTCGGCGCCTTCCGTGACGCCTTGCAGGACATGAAGCATTCGGGCGACGACCGCATCGCGGTGCTGACACCAGGCCCCGCCAACGAGACCTATTACGAGCACGCCTACATCGCCCGCTATCTCGGCTTCATGCTTCTCGAGGGCGAGGACCTCACCGTCGTCAAAGGCCGTGTCATGGTGCGAACGGTCGCCGGCCTCAAGCCGATCGGCGTGCTCTGGCGCCGCCTCGATTCGGCTTTCGCCGATCCGCTGGAACTGAACCAGAATTCGCATATCGGCACGCCCGGCCTCGTCGAAGCGTTGCGCGCCGAAAGCGTCACCATCGTCAACGCGCTCGGCACCGGCATTCTCGAAACCCGTGCGCTTCTCGCCTTCATGCCGACCATCTGTCGGCATCTCATGGGGCAGGATCTGCAACTGCCTTCGATCGCTACCTGGTGGTGCGGCCAGCAGGAGGAGCGCGAGCACGTCGCCAAGAATATCGAGAAGATGGTGATAGGCCCGGCCTATTCCCGCGCGCCCTTCTTCGACGACAACGGCGAGTCCGTGCTTGGCTCGTCGCTGCGCGCGACCGCCAAGGATTCCATTACCGACTGGCTGAATTCGGACGGGCCAAAGCTCGTCGGCCAGGAGGTCGTGACGCTGTCGACGACGCCGGCCTGGGTGGATGGCAAACTCGTGCCGCGGCCGATGTCCCTGCGCGTCTTCGCCGCCCGCACGGCAAACGGCTGGCAGATCATGCCCGGCGGTTTTGCCCGCATCGGCTCCGGCGCCGACGTCTCGGCGATCGCCATGCAGTCCGGCGGAGCCGCCGCCGACGTCTGGATCGTCAGCGACAAGCCGGTCGAGCGTCACACGCTGCTTCCGGCCGAAGGCAGCTTCACCCGCAACATGCCGGGCAGCCTGCCGAGCCGGGCGGCCGACAACCTGTTCTGGCTCGGCCGCTACATCGAACGCGCCGAAGGGGCGCTGCGCATCCTGCGCGCCTGGCACGCCCGTTTTGCCGAAGCCGCCGATCCGAGCCAGCCGCTGCTCGCCGACGTCTCCGACTATCTCGCGGCTGTCGATATCGATACCGCCGAGCCCGTGCCCGAAAGGTTGCTGCGCAACATCGACAGCGCCGTCTATTCCGCAAGCAACATCCGCGACCGCTTCTCGCCCGACGGCTGGCTCGCCCTCAACGATCTTGCCAAGACCGCGCGGCGCTTTCACGCCACCGTCACTGCCGGCGATGACGCCAGCCATGCGATGACGATCCTGCTGCGCAAGCTCGCGGGCTTTGCCGGCCTCGTGCACGAGAACATGTACCGCTTCACCGGCTGGCGCTTCCTTTCGCTCGGCCGCTATATCGAGCGCGGCCTGCACATGACCCGCCTGCTCGGTCACATGTCCGGCCCGGAAGCGCCCGATGGCGCCCTCGACATGCTGCTGGAGATCGGCGACAGCGTCATGACCCATCGCCGCCGCTACAATGTCAACACGGCGCGGCTGACCGTCACCGACCTGCTGGCGCTCGATCCCCTCAACCCGCGTTCGGTCCTCTTCCAGGTGAACGAGATCCACCACGAGGTCGAGCAACTGCCGAATGCCCTGATCAACGGCCAGATGTCGCCCTTTTACCGCGAGGCGATGCGCCTCCATTCCGGCCTGGCGGTGATGACGCCGGAGGGCATGGGCGTCGATGTCTATCAGCGGCTCGAACGCGAATTGGAGCAGCTTTCCGATCTGCTCGCCCAGACCTATCTCGGGTGACGGCTGTGCTCTACGATCTCTCGCTCCGCATGGGTTACAGCTACGACGTGCCGGCCTCCGGCGCCCGCCACATCATGCGCCTGATGCCGCTGTCGCTGACCAACCGGCAACGCTTGGTCGCCGGCTCGATCACCATCTCGCCGACGCCGGACGAGCAGTCGCATTTCGTCGATTTCTTCAATCATCCCGCCACATCCTTCATGCTGCGCGCGCCGCACGAGACGCTCGATATCCGCATGCAGGCCCGCGTGCAGGTGGAAAGCCTGCCGATTGCCGCCGATTTCTCGCCGCTACTCGCCGACCTGCCGGAGGAAATATCCGGCGTCTGGTCCTTAGCGCCGGATTCGCCGCATCACTTCCTCGGCGACAGCCCGCGCCTGACGCAAGCGCGCGAGATCGCCGACTATGCGCGAAGCTGCATCACCCCCGCTCTGACGGCGATGCAGATCGCCCATGCGCTCTGCGCCCGCATCAACAAGGACTTCACCTACGATCCCGATGCGACGTCGGTGGACACGACACCGCTCGAGGCGTTCAAGCTGAAACGCGGCGTCTGCCAGGATTTCACCCATATCATGATCCTGGCGCTTCGAAGCCTCGGCATCCCGGCCGGCTACGTCTCCGGTTTCCTGCGCACCATCCCGCCGCCCGGCAAGGAACGGCTGGAAGGGGCTGATGCCATGCATGCCTGGGTGCGGATCTGGTGCGGCGAGACGATCGGCTGGATCGAACTCGACCCGACCAACGACATCCCTGCCGGCACCGATCACATCGTCGTCGCCTACGGCCGGGATTATTCGGACGTCGTTCCCGTCATCGGCGTGTTGAAAAGCTATGGCGGCCAGCGTGCCGTCCAGGCGGTCGACGTCATCCCGCTGAAATAATCCCAAAACTGGAAAAATCCGCCGATTCGTTAAAATTGTATTGACGCCGTAAGGACAGCGTAAAGAAGCAGCGTGCGTAAATCACCTCACAGGGTTTCCAGTTAGGTGAACATGATGAGCACCTTCTTTTCGCATCCCTGCCTGCGACGCATGTTCAGCGATCGAGGCGGTAATTTCGGTATCATGACGGCGATCATGGCGCCCGTTCTGCTCGGCGCAGCCGGCATGGCGATCCAGGTCGGAGATATGCTGCTCTCCAAGCAGCAGTTGCAGGAGGCGGCCGATTCCGCCGCGCTCGCAACAGCCACGGCGCTGGCAAACGGTACGATCCAAACCTCCGAGGCCCAAGCCTACGCGCGGAATTTCGTGGCCGGGCAAATGGCGAATTACCTGCAGAGCAGCGTCGATATCAAGAGTGCGACGGGCGTCAATGTCCAGACAAGCACGTCGGGCAAATCGACATCCTACCAGGTCACGGTTTCACCGGGCTATGATCTCACGGTCAATCCGCTCATGCAGGTGGTCGGCTTCAGCACACAGCATCTTTCGACCTCGGCCACGACGACCAGCGGCCATTCGCAAACGCAAGGCTCGATATCCATGTTCCTTGCACTCGATAAATCGGGGTCGATGGGAGAGGATACTGCCACTGTCAATGAGGAAGACCCGACGGAATCCTACACCTATGACTGCAACGGCCACTACAACAAGAAGGGCAAGTGGGTGTACGACACCTGCACCGGCAGCCGCTCGAATTACTATACGAAGATAGAGGCGTTGAAGATCGCCGCTGGCAACCTCTTCGGCCAGCTCGATAGTGCCGATCCCAATGCCGAATATGTCCGTACCGGCGCGGTATCCTACGATATCGTCCAATACTCACCCAGCAATCTCGCCTGGGGGACCGCCGGTGTCGCGAGCTATGTCAATGCGCTTCAGGCGAATGGCGGCACGAATTCGAGCGGCGCGATGAGCACAGCCTACTCGTCTCTGACAGCGAAGAATGCCGCCGGGAACGACGCCGAGGACTCCGCGCACAAGCTGAAGACCGGGCAGGTGCCCAAGAAATACATCGTCTTCATGACGGACGGCGACAATAACAACGACAGCAGCGGCGGCCGTTCATACGACACCTTGACCAAGGCAACGTGTGATACCGCCAAGTCCAAGGGCATAGAAATCTATACGATCGCCTTCATGGCACCGGCGGGCGGCCAGGCGCTGCTGCATTATTGCGCCTCCGATGATGCGCATTATTTCCAGGCGGAAAAAATGGAGGACCTCCTTGCCGCGTTCGAGGCCATCGGAGCGAAGGCCTCCGCACAGGTGACACGCCTGACGAACTAACGATACCGCCAGGAGAAAAAGCCGAAGGAAAAGCCGCGCCGGAACAAACCGGCGCGGCTTTTCGTTATCGCTGTCCCACGCATCAGATCGAGAAAAGCGATTGAAATCAATCCCCTTGATCCGCGTGATTATGAAGGTTTCGCAAATTTTTCGTTTGTCCAAATCCTTTGTTGCAAGTGCTTCCTAACGATGCATAAATTGTCGCTGACGCAGACGACAAATCGATTAGATCAGGCTTAACAGCCTGAAACCAAATTAAAATTGGCGAGATCTGACCATGAATACCGTTTCCAAGCCGGTTATCCCCTCTCCCGCTCCCCGCAGTTCCAAGCCGGAAATTCTCGCCGAAGAAATCATCGAACGTCTCACCTACCGCATCGGCAAGGACGCCAAGGTGGCAAAGCCGCATGACTGGCTGACCGCGACGATCCTCGTGGTGCGCGACCGCATCATCGACAAGTGGATGGCTTCCACGCGTGAGGTATATGCGACCGGCGCCAAGCGCGTCTATTATCTTTCCCTCGAATTCCTCATCGGCCGCCTGATGCGCGACGCCGTCTCGAACCTCGGCCTGATGGAAGAGGTGCACGATGCGCTCGCCTCGCTCGGTGTCGACGTCAACGTCATCGCCGGCCTGGAGCCGGATGCGGCACTCGGCAACGGCGGCCTCGGCCGTCTGGCCGCCTGTTTCATGGAGAGCATGGCGACGGTCGACGTTCCGGCCTATGGCTACGGCATCCGCTATGTCCACGGCCTCTTCCGCCAGCAGATGGCCGACGGCTGGCAGGTGGAACTGCCCGAAAACTGGCTCGCCCACGGCAACCCCTGGGAGTTCGAGCGCCGCGAGAGCGCCTATGAAATCGGCTTCGGCGGCGCCGTCGAATTCATCACCACCCATGACGACCAGCCGCGCTACGTCTGGAAGCCGGCCGAACGCGTCATCGCCGCCGCCTTCGACACGCCGGTCGTCGGCTGGCGGGGAAAACGCGTCAACACGCTGCGCCTCTGGTCGGCGCAGCCGATCGACCCGATCCTGCTCGATGCCTTCAACGCCGGCGACCACATCGGCGCGC
The DNA here is from genome assembly GCF_047445895.1 of Rhizobium sp. BR 249. Classification (NCBI taxonomy): domain Bacteria; kingdom Pseudomonadati; phylum Pseudomonadota; class Alphaproteobacteria; order Hyphomicrobiales; family Rhizobiaceae; genus Rhizobium; species Rhizobium sp. BR 249. Next base: position 212,299 of record NZ_JARWKX010000004.1, read on the forward strand.
TGCGCGAAAGCAACAAGGCCGAAAGCCTGACCCGCGTCCTCTATCCCGCCGACGCCACGCCTGCCGGGCAGGAACTGCGCCTGCGCCAGGAATTCTTCTTCTCGTCGGCCTCGCTGCAGGACATCCTGCGCCGCCACCTGCAGCAATATGACGACTTCACCTCGCTGCCCGACAAGGTGGCCATCCAGCTGAACGATACCCACCCGGCCGTCTCGGTCGCCGAACTGGTGCGCCTGCTCTGCGACGTGCACGGCCTGGATTTCGAGCAGGCCTGGGACATCACCCGCCGCACCTTCTCCTACACCAACCACACGCTTCTGCCCGAAGCGCTGGAAAGCTGGCCGGTTCCGCTCTTCGAGCGCCTGCTGCCGCGCCACATGCAGATCGTCTACGCGATCAACGCCAAGATCCTGCTCGAAGCCCGCAAGGGCAAGAACTTCTCCGACAGCGAAATCCGCTCGATCTCGCTGATCGAGGAAAGCGGCGACCGCCGCGTGCGCATGGGCAACCTCGCCTTCATCGGCTCGCACTCGATCAACGGCGTCTCGGCACTGCACACCGACCTGATGAAGGTCACGGTCTTTGCCGACCTGCACAAGCTCTATCCCGACCGCATCAACAACAAGACCAACGGCATTACGCCGCGCCGCTGGCTGCAGCAGTGCAATCCCGGCCTCACCGGCCTGATCCGCGAAGCGATCGGCGACGAATTCCTGGACGATGCCGAAAAGCTGCGCCCGCTCGAGGCACATGCTTCCGATCCGACCTTCCAGCAGAAGTTCGCCGCGGTGAAACGGGCCAACAAGGTGGCGCTTTCCAATCTCGTCGCCAGCCGCATGGGCGTGAAGCTCGACCCGTCGGCGATGTTCGACATCCAGATCAAGCGCATCCACGAATACAAGCGCCAGCTTCTCAACATCATCGAAGCCGTCGCCCTCTACGACCAGATCCGCTCGCATCCGGAACTGGACTGGGTGCCGCGCGTCAAACTCTTCGCCGGCAAGGCGGCGCCGAGCTACTACAACGCCAAGCTCATCATCAAGCTCATCAACGACGTCGCCCGCACCATCAACAACGACCCATCGGTGCGCGGCCTGCTCAAGGTCGTCTTCGTGCCGAACTACAACGTCTCGCTCGCCGAGGTCATGGTTCCCGCCGCCGACCTCTCCGAGCAGATCTCGACGGCCGGCATGGAAGCATCCGGCACCGGCAACATGAAGTTCGGCCTCAATGGAGCGCTGACGATCGGCACGCTCGACGGCGCCAATGTCGAGATGCGTGACAATGTCGGCGAGGACAATATCGTCATCTTCGGCCTCAGGGCCGACGAGGTCGCAAAGGTCCGCAGCGACGGCCACAATCCCCGCGCCATCATCGAAGGATCACGCGAGCTGTCGCAGGCGCTTTCGGCCATCGGCTCGGGCGTCTTCTCGCCGGATGACCGCAACCGCTACTCCTCGCTGATCGACGGCATCTATTCGCACGACTGGTTCATGGTCGCCGCCGATTTCGACGCCTATGCCCAGGCCCAGCGCGACGTCGACCAGATATGGACCAACCAGTCCGCCTGGTACACCAAGACGATCAACAATACGGCGCGGATGGGCTGGTTCTCCTCCGACCGCACGATCAGACAATATGCAGACGAGATCTGGAGAGCCGGATGAAAACGCCGAAAAAAGTCCCTGAAGTACAGCTTACCTGGGAAATTTCGGCAGATGAAATCACGGCGATCCTCGCGGGCTCGCATTCCAATCCCTTTGCCGTCCTAGGTGTGCACCAGGCCGGCGACGCTTTCGTCGCCCGGTGCTTCATTCCGGGCGCGGAGGAAGTCACCGCCATGACGCTCGACGGCAGCGTCATCGGCGAACTGAAACAGCTTCATGGCGACGGCTTCTTCGCCGGCCCGGTTTCGCTGACCAAGCTCCAGCCGGTGCGCTACCGCGCCCGGCGCGGCGATGCCGAATGGGCGGTGACGGACCCCTACAGTTTCGGTCCGGTGCTCGGGCCGATGGACGACTATTACGCCCGCGAAGGCTCGCATCTGCGCCTGTTCGACAAGATGGGCGCTCACCGCATCAAGCATGACGGGGCGCAGGGCATGCATTTCGCCGTCTGGGCGCCGAATGCGCAGCGCGTCTCCGTCGTCGGCGATTTCAACAATTGGGACGGCCGCCGCCACGTCATGCGCTTCCGCGCCGACAGCGGCATCTGGGAGATCTTCGCTCCTGACGTCCCGATCGGCGTTGCCTATAAATTCGAGATTCGCGGCCAGGACGGCGTATTGCTGCCGCTGAAGGCCGATCCCTTCGCCCGCCGCAGCGAACTCCGGCCGAAGACCGCCTCCGTCGCCGCCGCCGAGCTGGAGCAGGTCTGGGAGGACGAAGCCCATCTGAAGCACTGGCGCGAGACCGACAAGCGCCGCCAGCCGATCTCGATCTACGAAGTGCATGCCGGTTCCTGGCAGCGCCGCCAGGACGGCACCATGCTCTCCTGGGACGAGCTCGCCTCCAGCCTCATTCCCTACTGCGTCGACATGGGCTTCACCCATATCGAATTCCTGCCGATCACCGAGCATCCCTACGACCCCTCCTGGGGTTACCAGACGACCGGCCTCTACGCGCCGACGGCCCGCTTCGGCGAGCCCGAGGGTTTTGCCCGTTTCGTCAACGGCTGCCACAAGGTCGGCATCGGCGTCATCCTCGACTGGGTGCCGGCGCATTTCCCGACCGACGAGCACGGCCTCGGCTGGTTCGACGGCACGGCGCTCTACGAGCATGAAGACCCGCGCAAGGGCTTCCACCCCGACTGGAACACCGCGATCTACAATTTCGGCCGCACCGAGGTCGTCTCCTATCTCGTCAACAACGCCCTCTACTGGGCCGAGAAGTTCCATCTCGACGGCCTGCGCGTCGATGCCGTCGCCTCGATGCTCTATCTCGATTATTCCCGCAAGCACGGCGAATGGATCCCGAACGAATATGGCGGCAACGAGAACCTCGAAGCCGTCCGCTTCCTGCAGGATCTCAATATCCGCATCTACGGCCAGCATCCCAACGTCATGACCATCGCCGAGGAATCGACCTCCTGGCCAAAGGTCTCGCAGCCCGTGCATGAAGGCGGCCTCGGCTTCGGCTTCAAGTGGAACATGGGCTTCATGCACGACACGCTGAGCTACATGAGCCGCGATCCGGTGCATCGCAAGCACCATCACAACGAGCTTACCTTCGGCCTGCTCTATGCCTATTCGGAGAATTTCGTCCTGCCGCTGTCGCATGACGAGGTCGTCCACGGAAAGGGCTCGCTGATCGCCAAGATGCCGGGCGACGACTGGCAGAAATTCGCCAATCTGCGCGCCTACTACGCATATATGTGGGGCTATCCCGGCAAGAAGCTGTTGTTCATGGGCCAGGAATTCGCCCAGTGGGCCGAGTGGAGCGAGAACAAGTCGCTCGACTGGAACCTGCTTCAGTACCGCATGCACGAGGGCATGCGCCGCCTGGTGCGCGATCTCAATTTCACCTATCGCAGCAAACCGGCCCTGCATGCGCGCGACTGCGAGGGCGACGGTTTCGAATGGCTGGTGGCCGATGACGGCGAAAATTCCGTCTTCGCCTGGCTGCGCAAGGCGCCTGGGGAGAAACCGGTCGCCGTCATCACCAATTTCACTCCCGTCTATCGCGAAAACTATTCGATACGCCTGCCCTCCGAGGGTCGCTGGCGGGAAATTCTGAACACCGATGCCGATATCTACGGCGGCAGCGGCAAGGGCAATGGCGGGCGCGTGCAGGCCGTCAATGCCGGCGGCGACATCACCTGCTCGATTACGCTGCCGCCTTTGGCAACGATCATGCTTGAACCTGAAAATTAAGACTGGTGGGAGGAGAAAATGGTAGAAAAGCGTATTCAGCCACTTGCCCGCGATGCAATGGCCTATGTTCTGGCAGGCGGCAGGGGGAGCCGTCTCAAGGAACTCACCGACCGGCGCGCCAAGCCCGCCGTCTATTTCGGCGGTAAGGCCCGCATCATCGATTTCGCGCTGTCGAACGCGCTGAATTCGGGCATTCGCCGCATCGGCGTCGCGACGCAGTACAAGGCGCATTCACTGATCCGCCACATGCAGCGCGGCTGGAACTTCTTCCGCCCGGAACGAAACGAAAGCTTCGACATCCTGCCCGCCTCGCAACGCGTTTCCGAAACGCAATGGTATGAAGGCACCGCCGACGCCGTTTATCAGAACATCGATATCATCGAGGACTACGGCGTCGAATACATGGTCATCCTCGCCGGCGACCATGTCTACAAGATGGACTATGAATACATGCTCCAGCAGCATGTCGATTCCGGCGCGGACGTGACGATCGGCTGCCTGGAAGTGCCGCGCATGGAAGCGGTGGGCTTCGGCGTCATGCATGTCAACGAGAAGGACGAGATCAAGGCCTTCGTCGAAAAGCCGGCCAACCCGCCCGGTATTCCCGACAAGCCGGATTTTGCGCTCGCTTCGATGGGCATCTACGTCTTCCGCACGAAATTCCTGCTCGACGCGCTGCGCCGCGATGCAGCCGACCCGAATTCGAGCCGCGACTTCGGCAAGGACATCATCCCCCATATCGTCCAGCACGGTAAGGCGGTCGCCCACCGCTTCGCCAAGTCCTGCGTCCGCTCCGATTTCGAGCACGAGCCCTACTGGCGCGACGTCGGAACGATCGATGCCTACTGGCAGGCCAATATCGACCTCACGGCGATCGTGCCGGAGCTCGATATCTACGACAAGTCCTGGCCGATCTGGACCTATGCGGAGATCACGCCGCCGGCAAAATTCGTCCACGACGACGAGGACCGCCGCGGCTCGGCCACCTCCTCCGTCGTGTCAGGCGACTGCATCATCTCAGGCGCCATGCTCAACAAGAGCCTGCTCTTCACCGGTGTCAGGGCCAACTCCTTTTCCAAGCTGGAAGGGGCGGTCATCCTGCCGAACGTGAAGATCGGGCGGCGCGCGCAGCTCAAGAACGTGGTGATCGACCATGGTGTCGTCATTCCCGAAGGCTTGGTCGTCGGCGAGGATCCGGAACTCGACGCCAAGCGCTTCCGGCGGACGGAAAGCGGCATCTGCCTGATCACGCAACCGATGATCGACAAGCTGGATATCTGACTTATGAAAGTTCTTTCGGTTTCGTCCGAAGTCTTCCCTCTGATCAAGACAGGGGGCCTGGCCGATGTGTCAGGCGCCCTGCCCATTGCCCTGAAAGCCTTCGGGGTCGAGACCAAGACCCTTCTGCCCGGCTATCCCGCCGTCATGAAGGTCATTCGTGATCCCGTCGCCAGGCTCGAATTCCCGGACCTCCTCGGCGAGCGGGCGACCGTGCTGGAAGTTCAGCACGAGGGCCTGGATCTGCTGGTCCTCGATGCGCCGGCCTATTACGACAGGCCGGGCGGCCCCTATCTCGATCCGCTCGGCAAGGATTATCCCGACAACTGGCGCCGTTTCGCCGCCCTGTCGCTCGCCGCTTCCGAAATCGCCGCCGGTCTTCTGCCCGGCTGGCGGCCGGATCTCGTCCACACCCATGACTGGCAGGCGGCGCTGACCTCGGTCTATATGCGCTATTACCCGACGCCGGAACTGCCGAGTGTGCTGACCATCCACAACATCGCCTTCCAGGGCCAGTTCGGCCCCGAGATCTTCCCCGGCCTGCGCTTGCCGGCCCATGCCTTCGCCGTCGACGGCATCGAATATTACGGCACTATCGGCTTCCTCAAAGGCGGACTGCAGACCGCCCATGCGATCACCACCGTCAGCCCCTCCTATGCCGATGAAATCCTGACGCCCGAATTCGGCATGGGGCTCGAAGGCGTCATCGCCAGCCACATCGACAATCTCTCCGGCATCGTCAACGGCATCGACACCGATATCTGGAACCCGGCGACCGATCCCGTCGTCCACACCCATTACGGCCCGACGACGCTGAAGAACCGCGAGGAGAACCGCCGCTCGATCGCCGAATTCTTCCACCTCGACGATGACGAGGCCCCGATCTTCTGCGTCATCAGCCGTCTCACCTGGCAGAAAGGCATGGATCTCGTCGCCAACGTCGCCGACGAAATCGTCGCCATGGGCGGCAAGCTTGTGGTGCTCGGTTCCGGCGAAGCGGCGCTCGAAGGCGCGCTGCTCGCCTCCGCCAGCCGCCATCCCGGACGTATCGGCGTCTCGATCGGCTATAACGAACCGATGTCGCACCTGATGCAGGCCGGCTGCGACGCGATCATCATCCCCTCGCGCTTCGAGCCCTGCGGCCTGACCCAGCTTTACGGCCTGCGTTACGGCTGCGTGCCGATCGTCGCCCGCACCGGCGGACTGAACGACACCGTGATCGACGCCAATCACGCCGCACTTGCAGCGAAAGTGGCAACCGGCATACAATTTGCGCCCATAACCGAAACAGGCATGCTACAGGCAATCCGCCGTGCGATGCATCTCTATGCGGACCGAAAACTCTGGACCCAATTGCAAAAGCAAGGCATGAAATCGGATGTCTCCTGGGAGAAGAGCGCCGAACGCTACGCTGCCCTCTATTCAAGCCTCGTCTCGAAAGGCATGTGACCTAAAATGATCAAGTCCGTACCCACCACGCCCTATCTGGACCAGAAACCCGGCACCTCGGGCCTGCGCAAGAAGGTCCCGGTCTTCCAGCAGCAGAACTATGCGGAGAACTTCATCCAGTCGATCTTCGATTCGCTGGAAGGCTATCAGGGCAAGTGCCTGGTCATCGGCGGCGACGGACGCTACTACAACCGTGAGGTCATCCAGAAGGCGATCAAGATGGCCGCCGCCAACGGCTTCGGCAAGGTCATGGTCGGCAAGGGCGGCATTCTGTCGACGCCGGCCGCCTCTCACATCATCCGCAAATACAAGGCCTTCGGCGGCATCATTCTGTCGGCCAGCCACAATCCCGGCGGCCCCACCGAAGATTTCGGCATCAAGTACAATATCAACAATGGCGGCCCGGCGCCGGAGAAGATCACCGACGCGATCTATGCGCGCTCCAAGACGATCGACAGCTACAAGATCGCCGATTTCGCCGACGTCAATCTCGACCGCATCGGCAAGGACGAGCTTCCGGGCGGCATGATCCTCTCGGTCATCGACCCGGTCGAAGACTATGCCGCGCTGATGGAAGAGCTGTTCGATTTCGGCGCCATCCGCAATCTGATCAGCCTCGGCTTCCGCATCGCCTTCGATGGGATGAGCGCCGTTACCGGCCCTTACGCCAAGGAAATCTTCGAAAACCGTCTCGGCGCCCCGTTGGGGTCGGTGCGCAATTTCATGCCGCTGCCGGATTTCGGCGGTCATCATCCCGATCCGAACCCGGTTCACTGCAAGGAACTCTTCGATGAGATGATGGGCGAGGATGCGCCCGATTTCGGTGCAGCCTCCGATGGCGACGGCGATCGCAACCTCATCGTCGGCCGCGGCATCTTCGTGACCCCCTCCGACAGCCTGGCAATCCTTGCCGCCAACGCCAACCTCGTTCCCGGCTATTCCGGCGGCCTCGCCGGCATCGCCCGCTCGATGCCGACATCGGGTGCGGCCGACCGCGTCGCCGAAAAACGCGGCATCGGAATGTATGAGACGCCGACCGGCTGGAAATTCTTCGGCAACCTGCTCGACGCCGGCATGGCGACGATCTGCGGCGAGGAAAGCTCCGGCACAGGCTCCAATCACGTCCGCGAAAAGGACGGCCTCTGGGCCGTGCTGCTGTGGCTGAACATCCTTGCCGTGCGCGGCGAGAGCGTTGCCGACATCGTCACCCAGCACTGGCAAACCTACGGCCGCAACTACTATTCGCGCCACGATTACGAAGGCCTCGACACCGATGCCGCGAACGGCCTGATGGACAATCTGCGCAGCCAGCTCTCCACCCTGCCCGGCAAGAGCTTCGGCAGCGTGAAGGTCGAGAAGGCCGACGACTTCGCCTATCACGATCCGATCGACAAATCGGTCAGCGAGCATCAAGGCATCCGCGTGCTCCTCGAGGGCGGCTCCCGCGTCGTCTTCCGCCTGTCCGGCACCGGCACGTCTGGCGCAACCTTGCGTGTCTATATCGAGCGCTACGAGCCGGATTCGACTCGCCACAACATCGAAACGCAGGAAGCGCTTGCCGATCTAATCGCGGCCGCCGAAAGCATTGCCAGCATTCGTGAGCGCACGGGACGCGACGAGCCAACCGTGATCACCTGATCCGGGGGGAGCATGCAGGGGAATAGTTCGGCGCAGGGCGCAATCGTCTTCGAAACCGGCGTCGAATTTTCCGTGTGGTCGCATCACGCCGCGCAAATCGAACTCTGCCTCTACGAGGACGACGGCAACAGGGAATTCGCGCGCCTGCCGATGGCGCGTGACAGTAACCACATCCACCGCCTCTTTGTCGACGGCCTCAGGCAAGGCGCGCGCTACGGCTATCGCGCCGACGGCATCTACGCGCCCGACAACGGCCTCTGGTTCGATCGCTCCAAACTGCTGCTCGACCCTTACGCCAAAGAGATCGACCGGCCGTTCCGCTATGATCCCCGCCTCGGCATCTATGGCGAGGACAGCCAGGATCTGATGCCGAAGGCGATCGTCACCATCGATATCCCCGCCGCAATCGGCAAGCCGCTCTTCAAACCGGGCGGCTTCATTTATGAAGTCGCGGTGCGGCCCTTCACCATTCTTCACCCCGACGTGCCGGAGGCCGAGCGCGGCACGGTCGCCGCCCTTGCCCATCCCTCGGTGATCGCGCATCTGAAGCGGATCGGCGTCGATGCCGTCGAACTGATGCCGATCACCGCCTGGGTCGACGAGCGCCACCTTCCGCCGCTCGGCCTCACCAACGGCTGGGGCTACAATCCCGTCGGCCTGATGACACTCGATCCCAGGATCGTCCCCGGCGGCATGGCGGAGCTGCGCAAGACGGTCGACGCTCTCCATGCCGAAGGCATCGCCGTCATCCTCGATCTGGTCTTCAACCATACCGGCGAGAGCGACCGCTATGGCGCGACGCTGTCGCTGCGCGGCCTCGACAACCTGCATTATTACCGCCACGCTCAAAACAGCCCTGGCGAACTCATCAACGACACCGGCACCGGGAACACCATCGCCTGCGATCATCCCGAGGTCAGGCGCCTTATCATCGACAGCCTGCGCCATTTCGTGCTCAACGCCGGTGTCGACGGCTTCCGCTTCGATCTCGCCCCGGTACTTGGCCGCACCAGCAACGGCTTCCAGCGCGATGGGGGAACGCTTGCGGCGATCCTCGCCGACGACGTGCTTGCCGACCGCGTCATGATCGCAGAACCCTGGGATATCGGACCTGGCGGCTATCAGCTCGGCAATTTCCCGCCCCCCTTCCTCGAATGGAACGACAGGGTTCGCGACGATCTGCGCTGCTACTGGCGCGGCGACCAATGGAAGACCGGTTCGCTCGCAACCGCACTCGCCGGCTCCTCCGACATCTTCTCCCGCAACGACGGCAAGGAGACGCGCAGCGTCAATTTCCTCGCCGCCCATGACGGCTTCACCCTGATCGACCTCGTCTCCTATGCCGGCAAGCATAACGACGCCAATGGCGAGCACAATCGGGACGGCCACAACGAGAACCATTCCTGGAACAACGGCGTCGAAGGCGAAACCCTCTACCCCACGATCCGCAAGCGCCGGATAAACGACGTGATGGCGCTGATTTCGACACTCTTTGCCGGCCGCGGCAGCATCATGCTGACGGCAGGCGACGAGGGTGGCCGCAGCCAGCGCGGCAACAACAATGCCTATTGCCAGGACAACGAGATCACCTGGCTGGACTGGAAGGCGCTGAACGAGGATCTCGTCGCCCATACCGCCTTCGTCGCCGGGCTGCGCCGCCGCTTCACCGTCTTTTCCGAAACAAGCTTCCTTTCCGGCAACGGCGATGTCGAATGGATCTCGCTCTCCGGCGAACCGATGACCGTTGCGGAATGGGAGACGCCGTCGCTCTCCACCCTCGGCATGCTGCTCACGACAGGCGACCGCTCCTTGCGCGGCAAACAAACCCGGCTTGCCGTGCTCTTCAATCGCTCGGAGAGCCGCCAGCTCTTTGCGCTTCCTGCTGAGGGCGAATCGGGCTGGCGCCAGTTGACGCCGGAAGGCATGGGGAAAGCCGATGCCCGCGTGGCCGTCGAGCCACGCTCCGTCGCCTTTTTCGTAGAAAAATGATCGCCTCCCCACACTCACGCAAATCCTTGTCGCAATCGTCATAAATGCACGATAAGGCTTGGCTCGGCGGCTTTTCTCACGAGGAATTCATGGTCACGGAAATTTCACTCTCCGACGTGCGGGGATTGATCGGCATGGAAACCGGCCTTTCGGATTGGATCACTGTCGATCAGACGATGATCGACGCCTTTGCGGGGGCAACCGACGACCACCAGTTCATTCATGTCGATCCCGAGCGCGCAGCGGCTGAAAGCCCCTTCGGCGGCACGATTGCTCATGGCTTCCTGACGCTGTCTCTCCTGTCGGCGATGAACTACAACTGCCTGCCCAGAGTGCGCGAGCAGACCATGGGCATCAATTACGGCTTCGATCGCGTCCGCTTCATGACGCCGGTCAAGAGCGGCGCCCGCGTGCGTGGCCGCTTCCTGCTCTCCGATGCCCGCTTCCGCGGCGGCGGCATGCTGATGACCACCTATGACGTGACGATCGAAATCGAAAACGAGAAGAAGCCGGCCCTGACGGCAAGATGGATCACCATCATCCAGTTCGATCCGAAGGACCGCCCGGAAGACGCGTAACAAACGCTGCCTGTCACTCGGCCGAATTGAAGACGGCTTCGAGAGCGTGCCCATCAGGATCGATTACGAAGGCCGCGTAATAGTGCTCGCCGTAGTGGGGCCGCAGGCCGGGATGGCCGTTATCACGGCCGCCATGCGCGATCGCCGCCGCATGAAACCGATCGACCGCCTGCCGGCTCGAAGCCGCAAAGGCCAAATGAAAACCCGGACCGGGCGGACGCTGACCCTCAGGACGATGCTTGATCGCCAGCTTGTCCCCGCCGCCCGGAAGACCGTAGCCGATTGCCTGTCCTGTTTCTCCAGGCCTGAGATCGTCCCAGACCCTGACATAACCAAGCGCGGCGAAGGCGGCATCGTAAAATGCCGCCGACCGTTCGATATCAGAAACACCGAGGGAGACATGGTGCAGCATTCGCCTATCTCCTGAACAAGAACTATGCAGTCGCGATCAGCCCGGTTTCAATGCCCGGCATCTTCCGCCGCTTCGGCCAAGAGACCGAAGACGAAATCCGAAAACGACCGCCAGCACTCCACCCGGAACGTCTCTTCATCCGTGCGGAGAAGCACGATTTCCGCCTTGCCGAAGATCGTGCGCGAGGCGGCGCCGACCGGGAAGGACGAAAGCGACAGATCCTGCGGGCAGCCGGCAGCAAGCGTGGCCTCCGCGCCCGGTCCGGAAACGATGATTGCCAGATTACGGTGGGAAACGTCGGTCGCCGAATGCAGCGCACCGGCGCCGGAAAGCGCCGCCATCAGATCGGCGCCGGCCTCGTCGATGACAAGCCACTCGTCAGGTCCGATCCAGAGCACCGATCGCGCACCTGCCCGAGCAGATGTCTTCGGGGCGGTCGGCACGGACAGGCCGAGCGCCGAAGAAAGCGCGGAAAGCGATTTCGCCGGCGCCCGCAGCGCCACACGGCTTGCGGGCGGCGCGACGGCCAGGCGCACGGTTGCGGAGCCGCCGAGACGGCCGGCCAGCGCCGGCTTGCGAATTGCGACATCAGCCATGGATGCGGCCTCCTTCCTTGTCAAAGAACACCATATCCGTCACTTCGACGGCAATCGTCCGGTCCGGCATCGGCACGTACAGCGTCTCGCCCATCCGTGCCCGGCCGCCGGCGACCAGCGCGAAGGCAACCGAACGACCGCAATTTTCCGACCAATAGGCTGAGGTGACGTGACCGAGCATGGTCATCGGCTTCGGTTCGTTCGGGCTCGCGACGATCTGCGCGCCTTCTTCGAGCACCAGCTTCGGATCCTTGGTGACAAGGCCGACGAGCTGCTTGCGCCCGTCCTTGACCAGATCCGTCCGCTTCAGACCGCGAATGCCGACGAAGTCCTTCTTTTTCTTCGAAACCGCCCAGGAAAGTCCGGCGTCGTCGGGGGTCACGGTCCCGTCGGTATCCTGGCCGACGATGATGTAGCCCTTCTCGGCGCGAAGCACGTGCATCGTCTCCGTGCCGTAAACGCAGGCGCCGAGCGGCTCGGCATTGGCCCAGATCGCTTCGAGCACCGACTGGCCGTAATCGGCCGGCACGTTGATTTCGAAACCGATTTCACCGGTGAAGGAGACGCGGAAGAGCCGCGCCGGCACGCCGCAGACCGTACACTCGGCAACGCTCATATGCGGGAAGGCCTCGTTCGAAAGATCGAGCCCTTCGACGAGAGGCTCGACGATCTCGCGCGCCTTCGGCCCCTGCACGGCGATGACAGCCCATTGTTCTGTCACCGAGGTCAGCCACACCTTCATGTGCGGGAATTCGGTCTGCAGGTAATCTTCCATATGATGGAGAACGCGCGGCGCGCCGCCGGTTGTCGTCGTCACATGGAAACGGTCTTCCGCCAGGCGCCCGACGACACCGTCGTCATAAACGAAGCCGTCCTCGCGCGTCATGATGCCGTAGCGGGCCTTGCCGGGCTTCAGCGTATCCCAGGCATTGGTGTAGATGAGGTTGAGGAATTCGGCCGCATCCGGACCGACCACCTCGATCTTGCCGAGCGTCGAAGCGTCGAAGATGCCTGCCGACTCGCGTGCCGTCCGGCATTCGCGCGCGACGGCCTGATGCATGTTCTCGCCCGAACGCGGATAGAACCAGGCGCGCTTCCAGTTGCCGACATCCTCGAAGACAGCGCCATGCGCTTCTTCCCAGTCGTGGAGCGGCGTCTTGCGCGTCGGATCGAACAGCTTTCCGCGCGAATGGCCGATCAGCGTACCGTAAGTCACCGGCGTATAAGGGGCGCGGAAGGTGGTGAGACCGACCCGCGGGATTTCCTTGCCAAGCATTTCCGCGGCAATCGCCAGGCCATGCATGTTGGAAAGCTTGCCCTGGTCCGAGGCCATGCCGTTGGTCGTGAACCGCTTGATATGCTCGATCGAGTGCATGCCTTCGCGCACGGCAAGGCGGATGTCCTTGGCGCAGACGTCGTGCTGGAAATCGATGAAGGCCTTGGCGTTCGTCTTCGGCCCGGCGCCTTCGGCAGCGCCGATCATCCCGCCCGTCCAGTCATAGGGCTGCTCGGCCGAGATCGTGATTTTCCCGCCGCCGCTCTTGCCGGCGGCCTGCGCCATCAGTTCGCCGGCGGCAAGCGATTCCTCGACTGTCTGCTGCAGGTCGTCAGTGCCGTTGCAGGCGCCGACGGAAAGGCAATCCTGCGCATAGGTGCCGGGCAGGAAGCGCTGGCTTTCCGGTTCGAAGGCCACATTGCCGCGCGACTGCGAGAACAGATGGACCGACGGCGTCCAGCCGGCCGAAACCAAGAGCGCATCGACCGCGATCTTGCGCGGCGAACCGCCGCCGTTGCGCGCCACCGTCATCGATGAGATGCGCAGCCGCCCCGCCGTGTTGACGACCGACTGGCCCGTGAGAACATCGATGCCGAGCGAACGCGCCTCCGCCAGCACCGCCGCTCCCGGCGCCTGCCTGCAATCGACGATGGCGGCGATCGAAACACCGGCCCGTTTCAGATCGAAAGCCGCCTCATAGGCGGAGTCGTGCGCCGTATAGACGCCGACATTGCTTCCGACGGCAACGCCGTAATGATTGAGATACATCCGCCCCGCCGAAGCCAGCATGATGCCGGGCCGGTCGTTGTTCGGAAATACCATGTGCCGCTCGATCGCGCCGTTGGCGAGGATCACCCGCTTGGCGCGGACCTGCCACAGCCGTTCGCGCGGCAGATCGCTCGATGGTTTGGCGATATGATCGGTGACGCGTTCGGCAAGGCCGACGAAATTGTGGTTGTAGTAACCGAAGGCGGTCGTGCGGATGAGCACGTCGACATTGTCCATCGCCTTCAGCCGCGCCACGGTTTTCTGCGCCCAGGTGTAACCGTCCTGCCCGTCGATCGTCACGCCGGCATCATAGCGCAGCGCACCGCCGGCTTCCGCCTGCTCGTCGCAGAGGATCACCTTCGCGCCGGTTTCGGCCGCAGCCAGCGCCGCCGAAAGCCCGGCAACACCGGCGCCGACCACCAGCACGTCGCAATGGGCGTAGCGGCTGGCATAATGGTCCGGATCCTCTTCCGTCGGTGCGACGCCGAGGCCGGCGGCACGGCGGATGAACGGTTCATAGACATGTTTCCAGGCGGAGCGCGGCCACATGAAGGTCTTGTAGTAGAAGCCGGCGGCGAAGAACGGCGACATCAGATTGTTGACCGCACCGACGTCGTAGGCCAGCGACGGCCAGCGGTTCTGCGACTGGACGATCATGCCGTCGAAGACTTCCTGCACCGTGGCGCGCACGTTCGGCTGCTTGCGCGCCTTGTCGCGGGCAACGTCGATCAGTGCGTTCGGCTCCTCGGCCCCTGCCGACAGAATGCCGCGAGCCCGGTGATATTTAAACGAACGTCCCAGAAGATGAATGCCGTTGGCGATCAGCGCCGAGGCGACGGTATCGCCTTCCAGTGCCGTATAGCTCTTGCCGTCGAAGCTGAAACGCGCGGTCTTGGCCGGCGTCAGACGCCCCTTCCCGGCGATACGATTAGCACCGCTCATTGCGCCTCTCCTTCCACGGCTTCATATGTCTCGACAGGGCTATGCTGTTCGGCCTCGGCGCCGATCCGCGGCCTTGGCTCGCCTGCCTTGTAGGTCATGATGAACTTGTCGCTCACCGTATCGCGCGCAGCGTTGAAGAAGCGCCCGCAACCGTGAATATGCCGCCAGCGTTCGAAGATCAGCCCCTTCGGGTTGTCGCGCAGAAAGAAATACTCTTCGAATTCCTCGTCCGAGATCGAGGCGATGTCGGCCGGCCGCACGATATGCGCGTCACCCGCGCCGCGGAATTCGAGTTCGGAACGCTCTTCCTGACAATAAGGGCAATGGATCAGCAGCATGTGAGATTTCCTTCTCCTCCCCTTCTCCCCAGCGGAGAGAAGGTGCCTGCAAGGCGGGTGAGGGGGTGAGCGACGAAAGCGGGCTTCCAGACAACAATCATCATCAGTGCGCCACCGCCGCTGCCGCCGCTTCGTCGATCAGCCGGCCGCTGCGGAAGCGTTCCAGCGTCAGGCCGGCATTGAACTTGTGCGGTTCGTCGCGCGCGATCAGGTGCGCGAAGAGATTGGCCGAACCCGGCGTCGCCTTGAAGCCGCCGGTGCCCCAGCCGCAATTGACGTAAAGGCCGGGAACCGGGGTCTTCGACTGGATCGCCGAACGGTCCGGCGTATTGTCGACGATGCCGCCCCATTGCCGCATCATCTTGACGCGCCGGAACATCGGGAAGAGTTCGCAGATGGCATCCAGCGTATGGGTAATGATCTGCAGCCCGCCGGTCTGGGAATAGGAATTGTACTGGTCCGTACCGGCGCCGATGACGAGCTCTCCCTTGTCGGACTGGGAGATGTAGGCGTGCACCGTGTTCGACATGACGACGCACGGGAAGATCGGCTTCAGCGGCTCGGAAACCAGCGCCTGCAGCGGGCTCGACTGCAGCGGCACGCGCACGTCAGCCATCTTCATGACCGTCGTCGTATGGCCGGCCGCCGACACGCCGATCTTTTTGGCGCCGATGAAGCCGCGCGACGTCTCGACCCCGGTTACCCGTCCGTCAGGACCGCGCCGGATACCGGTCACTTCGCAATTCTGGATGATGTGAACGCCGCGGTCCGATGCCGCACGCGCATAACCCCAGGCGACCGCATCGTGGCGCGCCGTGCCGCCGCGCCGTTGCAGCGCTGCACCGTTGATCGGGTAGCGGGCGCTCGCCGAGATGTCGAGCGGCGGACAATAGGCCTTCGCCTGCTCCGGCGTCAGCCATTCATTGTCGATGCCATAGAGCCGGTTGGCATGGATATGCCGCTTGAACGACTGCTGGTCGTGAATATTGTGCGAGAGCATCATCACGCCGCGCGGCGAATACATCACATTGTAGTTGAGCTCCTGAGAAAGCCCTTCCCAGAGCTTCATCGAATGCTCGTAGATCTGCATGCTCTCTTCATAGAGATAGTTCGAGCGGATGATGGTGGTGTTGCGGCCGGTATTGCCGCCGCCGAGCCAGCCCTTCTCGATCACGGCGACATTGGTGATGCCGTGCTCCTTGGCAAGATAATAGGCAGCGCCCAGGCCATGGCCGCCGGCGCCGATGATGACGACATCGTATTCAGCGCGCGGCTCCGGCGAAGTCCACTGCTTCTCCCAGCCTCTATGGCCACGCAGGGCCTCCCGCGCCACGGCAAAAACCGAATATTTCCGCATCCGCCTTCTTCTCCTTCGGGCAAGGACTGATCTCCGCGCCCATACAAATCGCAAATCCAAATGCGGCACAACGGCTCTTTTGCGACAGGAGAGAGCTTTGGTTTTGACACTGTGCGACATGATGCCGAAAG
Organism: Rhizobium sp. BR 249; assembly: GCF_047445895.1. Lineage (NCBI taxonomy): Bacteria > Pseudomonadati > Pseudomonadota > Alphaproteobacteria > Hyphomicrobiales > Rhizobiaceae > Rhizobium > Rhizobium sp. BR 249. The sequence goes on from NZ_JARWKX010000004.1 coordinate 228,922, forward strand.
TGCGCGGTTTTCGCGCGTTCTGCAGATCTCGGGCAGCGGTTCCGAAGATGACCCCAAAACCGGCATGCCGCGCCTCGCCGTAGCCCAAGTGGGCGAGAAGACAAGTAGTTTCTAAAATGCTAATTCTCCCCGGATTGCCGGGGTATCTGTATCATGTGGGGTCGGCGTTCTTTACTCGCGGCGCTTTGCATCGCCCTCTCCAGTGCGCTGCCGGCGCCCGCAGCAGAGCCGGTCGGCCAGGCTGTCGTCATCAGAACCGAGGTGACGGGACAAGGCGGGCCGATCGAAGTCAACACCAGCGTTCACCGCGACGAGCGCATCCGGACATCGCAATCCGGGCTCGGCCAATTCCTGTTTCGCGACGGCACCAAGCTTGCGGTCGGCTGGGGCTCCTCGGTTGTCATCGACAAATATGTCTTCGACGATTCACAATCGGTCAGGAAACTCACCATCAAGGCCGCGAAAGGAACCTTTCGCTGGGTCAGCGGCAATTCGAAATCCTCCGCCTACCAGATCCTGACGCCCGCCGGCACCATCGGCGTGCGCGGCACCGCATTCGATTTCTATGTCGGTCCCGACGGCACGACTGCCGTCGTGCTGTTGAACGGCGCGGCCAGCTTCTGCGGCCCGGGCGGCTGCCGGCAATTGCAGCAGCGCTGCGATTGCGTCGTCGCCAAGCCGAACGGTGATATGTCGCCGGCCCGCCGGGTCGATCCCAGCGTTCTCGATACGCTCGGAAATCCCCGCGCCCTCCCTTTCCTCTCCGGCAACCAGCGGCTTGCTGGAGGCATCGGCATGCTCGGCGGCTGCAACATGGCCTCGGTTGCGCCGGAGAGAAAAGACAGGCCGCGGCCTCCCCCGGCAGTTGCGCCTGCCCCGCAAAGGCAGGATCCGCCACAGAGGCAGGCCGAGCCGCAGAAGGAGCGGCCGAACAAGCCCGACAAGCCGCACCAGGAGAGGCCGCATCACGACAAGCCGGAGAAACCCGACAAGCATGAGGGCCATGGCCGGCATGACGATGACGGCAAGCCGGGAAATCACGGCGAGGATCATCGCAGCCACGACCGCGACCATCATGGATATCGCGATCGCGATCACAATCGCGATCGTGATCATGACAGGGATCGGAACCACGACAGAGGCCGGAATTTCAATCGCGGCCGTTGAGGCTCGTCAGTCTGCGGCGCTCTTTTCGACCCTTTCTGGCACGTCGCGGAAATGATCGGTCCTGCCGGATAGGCGCTGGTAGAATTCCGCCAGACCGCCGGTCACCTGCACCGCCCTCAGCTTTGCCGTACCGATAAGCTTCCGGCTGTTCCTGGAATGCGTTTGCAGGGCCTGCATCAGCTGTCTGTGAATATCCTCGAGCGCGGCGAATTCCTGGGATGCCGCGATGCGCTCACCGCCGACGACGGCAAGGATCTGCGTCCGGCTGCTCTTCCCCTTGAGCGGCAGGGCGCCGGCCTCGATCAGCGCCATCCCCTGCACTGACCGCGCCGTGCTGTCGGAGATGAGAATATCGAAACCGACCTCCTTGCAGGAGGATTCGATGCGGGCCGCGACGTTGACGGCGTCTCCGACCGCCGAATAGTTGAAGCGGGTCTTGGCGCCCATGTTGCCGACGCAGGCAAGGCCGGTATGGATGCCGATGCCGATCCCGACCTCCTGATCGGGCCCGAAACCGAAGGCGTCGCCAGCGTTCAGTTCGGCAAGTGTCTCGCGCATGGCAAGCGCCGTGCGAACCGCCTTGGTCTGGTGATCCGCCACATCGACGGGCGCATTCCAGAACGCCATGATCGAATCGCCGATGAACTTGTCGAGCGTACCTTCGTTGGCCACGACATGGCGGCTCAGCGCATCGAGCAGCGTATTCAGGAAGGCCACGACATCCGTCGGCGCCAGCCGCTCGCTCATCTCGGTGAAGTTCCTGACATCGACGAACATGACCGTCAGTTCACGGTCGTCTCCGCCGAGGCGCAATGCATCGCGATTATGCTCGATGCGGTGGAGCAGCGACGGAGAAAGATAATGCCCGAAGGCGCGCCGCACCTCGCGCCGCTCCCGGTCGATCACCAGGATCTTGAACGAGGTCGCGGCAAAATGGATGATCGATCCACTGACGATCGGCGCCAGCGGATCGAAGAGAAGTCCCGCATAAAGAAAGGAAAGCCACGACGCCACCAGCGCCATTGCGGTGATCAGCAGACCGCAGACCAGCGCGACGGCAGGACTGACGAAGGTCGTCACTAGGACGAGCAGACATCCGAGCACGGCGATGACAAGGATTTCAAGCCCATCCGCCCAGTCGGGCCGGGACAGGAACTGACCGGAGAGGATCTGCTCGACGGCCTGCGCATGCAGCGACACGCCGGGAACGTTCTCGCCGAGCGCGGTGACGCGGATGTCCTGCAAGCCGGCCGCCGATGTGCCGACGAAGACGATGCTGCCATTGATCGCGGCTGCCGTCTCGGCGGAAGCGCCTCCCGGCGCAAGCACCTGCCGGGCGGAGACATAGCGCTCGGCCCGGTCGGGAGTGACATAGAGCCAAAGTTCGCCCGCCGCCGTCAGCGGCACGATGAAATCCCCGATCTTTGCCGATGTCATGATTCCGGCGCGGTCGGGCGCGCCCGAAAGCACATAGGTCGAGGCTCCCTGCGCGACGCGCAGCGCCTCGACCGCGAGATTGGGGTAGAGTTGTTCTCCGTCGGTCAGGAACAGCGGGACCGCCCGCACCACCGGCGAAGGATTTCCGGGGTTGAGGCTGATGTGGCCGAGCCCCGCCGCATTTGCCTCCAGTTGCGGCCTGAGCGGCGTCGAGGCGCCGAGATAGGGCGGAGCCGAGACGGGGCTTTCGCCCGTGAATGCGAAGCCCGCCTTGACCGGCGGCCGGTAGTTACCCTCGTTGGAGAGGCCGAAGCCGAGCACGACCGGCTTTTCGGCGATCGTGCGGGCGAATATCTCGTCATTGTCGGGCAGCTTTTCGGCCAGCGAAGGGTCGATCCCGGCCGCCTCGCGCACGACGTTGCGCGGCGACAACCGGTCCGGCTCGGAGAAGAGAACGTCGAAGGCGATGGCCGCGGCGCCCATTTCCGAAAGCCGGTCCACCAGGAGGGCCAACCGGTCCCGCGGCCAAGGCCATTGGCCGAATTCGCGCAATGAGGCTTCATCGATGTCGATGACGCGGACCGGCATCGGCTGGTAGGCCCTCGGAACCAGCCGCTGATACTCATCGAACGTCACGCCGCGGATCAGCTTGAAAATTCCGGGATCGCCTGCCCGCAGGATCGTCAGCAAAGCCACGATCGCCAGACCGATAACGACACCGATTTGCTGCACGCGCGTCATGATCTCACCGGCTGTCCCCTCCACGGCCGGCCAAGCAGGCCCGTAACTGCCGGCTGACAGGCTACGCCGCTTTCTGTCCGAACGCCATTCGCACATGCACAGAAGCCGCCCTCTTTTTTCTCCCGTTTTGGCCGGGGTTTTACCCCCAAATGACACGGCTTCGATCTTGCCGGGCAGGCGGCGAAATGTTCTTGTAGCGAGCGAAAATCGGATGCTTTTCCGCAAAAAGAAGAGGGGTCGCCCGTGATTTCCGAATCCGCCGCGCGTCGGAGCGGCTACTGGCTTATCGTCGTCGTGCTGGCAATGCTTGCGGGGCTGCCGCTGGCCGTCTGGCTCGATATCAGCGATCTCTCGGGAAATACCCTGCGGCGCCAGGCGCGCGACATGAGCTCGCTAGTTTCAAGCATCCGCTCTTATTATTCCACGAACGTCGTGGGGCGTGTTCTGGCCGCCCACGCGAGCGGCGCAACCACAGGCACGGTCGTCTCCCACAACTACGCCAATATTCCAGGCGCCATCCCGCTGCCGGCAACGCTTTCCCTGGAACTCGGCGACGTCATCAAGGAGCAGCAGGCCAATATCACCTACCGCTTCGTTTCCGATCTTCCCTTCAAGAGCCGCGCATCCCACGACCTCGACGACTTCGAGAAACAGGCGCTCGCCGCCTTGCGTGCCAATCCGCAGCAGACCCTGAACGACCTTACCCGCGTCGGATTGACCGATACGCTGCGCTTCATCACCCCCGTCGTCATGGGCCAGGCCTGCGTCGCCTGCCATAACACCCATCCCGAAAGCCCCAAAACCGATTGGAAGGTCGGCGACGTGCGCGGCATACAGGAAGTCATCATCCGGCAGCCCTACGTCAGCAATGTCTTCGCCTTCAAATATCTGCTCTGTTATTTCCTATTCGTCGCCGTCATCGGCATCAGCTTCATCCTGCTCCAGCGGCAGCAGGCGCGGGCGATCCACGGCGCCAATCAGGATCTCGAAGCGGCGAACGAGTTCCTCGCCAGCGTTTCCCTGAAAATTTCCCGCTATCTCTCGCCGCAGATCTACAAGAGCATCTTCAGCGGACAGAAGGACGTCGTCGTCCATACCGAGCGCAAGCGCCTGACGATCTTCTTCTCCGACATCAAGGATTTCACCGCAACCACCGAACGCCTGCAGCCCGAAGCCCTGACGGAGATGCTCAACGAGTATCTGACCGAAATGTCGAACATTGCACTGGAGCACGGCGGCACGGTGGACAAGTTCATCGGCGACGCGATGCTGGTCTTCTTCGGCGATCCCGAAACGAAGGGGCCGGAGGAAGACGCGAAAGCATGCCTGCGCATGGCGGTCGACATGCAGCGCCGTCTCGGCGAACTCAAGGACAGATGGCGCAGGAACGGCACCGAGGAGCCGTTCGTCGTCCGCATGGGAATCAACAGCGGCTATTGCAATGTCGGCAATTTCGGCAGCAACGACCGCATGGACTATACGATCATCGGCGCCGAGGCCAATCTCGCCGCCAGGCTGCAATCGATCGCCCAGGGCGGGGAAATCGTCATCAGCTACGAAACCTATGCGCTGGTGAACGAGATCGTCGACGCCCATCCCTTGCCGCCGATCACCATGAAGGGCATACAACGCGAGATCGTGCCCTATGCCGTGGACGGGCTGACGCTCGGCGCCGATCACAAGAGCCGGGTTCTTAGCGAACACCTCGCGGGCCTCGACCTGCATCTGGACATGAGCCGGCTGGAGCCGGCCGACCGTCTCCGGGTCAGGACGGCGCTCAAGGAGGCGATCGCCGCACTGGATGAAACCCTGCCCGAGACCGCCGATCGCAGCCGGATATCGGGCGAGGCGTGATTTTTCCGCCCGCTTTCCATATCCGTCTGGACTTCCCCTACCCGATCTGCTATCCCGCATCACCAATCGCAAGGCTGCGGCCGCGCGAACGTTATATTTTTGCCCCTGGCGCTGCGCCGCCTCAGGCATCAACCAAACCAAAGGAACGTGATTCTCGTGCAGGTACTTGTCCGCGATAACAATGTCGATCAGGCTCTCCGCGCTCTCAAGAAGAAGATGCAGCGCGAAGGCATTTTCCGCGAAATGAAGATGCGCGACTACTACGAGAAGCCGTCGCAGAAGCGCGCTCGCGAAAAGGCCGAGGCTGTTCGCCGCGTTCGCAAGCTGGCCCGCAAGCGCGCCCAGCGCGAAGGCCTGGTCGCACGCTAAGCGTTGCCGTCGTTTTTTCGACGTTTTCAGATGCATTGTGGCGGGGGCGATAGGTTCGCCGCCGCCTTTTTAGTTTGCCGCTGAAGATCGCATATCCCAGTGTTGGATATGCCGCATGGGGAAAGCGAGCCCGAATGGCTGATACCACCTTCAATCCGTCCCGCGCCTGGCGCATGCAGAAAACCGCACTCCTGCCCGCCCTGGCGCTGGCGGCCATGTTCGGCCTCGCCGGCTGCGAGACGACCAACACCACGGATGCCGTGATCCGTATCGATAAGGCGCAGGGCTCGGAAGAGAACATCGCGTCGCTGACGGCTGTTATCAACGCCAATCCGCGAGATCCCGAAGGATATAACGTCCGCGGTTCCGCCTATGGCCGCGGCGGCCAGTTCCGCCAGGCGCTGAACGATTTCAACACGGCATTGCAGATCAATCCGCGTTTCTTCCAGGCCTATGCCAACCGCGCGCTCGTCTATCGCAACATGGGCCAGCAGCAGCAGGCGATCGCCGACTATAACGCCGCCCTGCAGATCAATCCGAGCTACGACGTCGCCTATATCGGCCGCGGCAATGTCTATCGCATGGCCGGCCAGGACGATGCGGCTTTCAACGATTTCAACAAGGCGATCCAGCTCGGCACTACCGATGGCCGTGCCTATCACAATCGTGGCCTGATCTATCAGAAGCGCAATCAGCAGGATAAGGCGATCGACGATTTCTCGAAGGCCATCTCGCTCGCGCCGAATTCGCCCGAGCCTTACAATGGCCGCGGCGTCTCCTACATCGCGCTGAATGACGATGACAACGCGTTCGCCGATTTCAATCATGCGATCGAGCTCAATGGCAACATCGCCGAATCCTGGGCCAACCAGGCGCTCGTCTACGAACGCCGCGGCGACAAGGCGAAGGCTGCCCGCTCCTATCGCCATGCGGTCGGCCTCGACCCGAAATACCAGCCTGCCCGCGACGGCCTGGCCCGCGTCGGCGTCGCCCCGGCCGGCTGAGGACGTCAGTTGGGCGGCCCGGAGCACCGGCCGCCCTTCGCCGGCCTTTTGCCGCCACTGCGGCGCTATTCCTGAAATCATCTCTGATTCGATGCCGTTGACAGGCTGCCATCCTGCCTGAGACAGTGGCCCCACCGCGTCAAAAAGGCAGGCCGAAAAAACGGCCGCCCTCTTCGACGGCATGTCATACTGTGTTGCAACCTTCTTCTAGTCCCCCTAACATGCACCTGCTTCGATAGCCTGCTATCGGGCACCCGAAACGTGTTGAGGGCGGTTTGCGAGAGATGCGGGTCTTTGCTTTCCTGGCCGCAAACAAAAACTGTTGCGGACAGCGCGCATTGCAGCGCCGCGCATCTTTTCAGACGCGCAAAGGCCGCGGCAACACCTTCGATCGATTTCGGTTTGAGCAATTTCACCATAGCGCATACGAGATGGCGCAATAGATGAAGCTCGTTGCGCTGTTCTTTCCCAAGGCCTCGATCGGCACCTATCTCGTCGCCATGGCGGTGGCGATCGCACTGCCAATCTTCGCCTTCGTGGCGCTGCTTCTGCTGCAGCTGGAAGACAACCAGCGCTCGGCGCTGAAACGCGAGACGGCGCAGGATGCTGTCGCCCTTTCACGCATCATCGACCGCCAGCTTCAGGATATGGCGACGACGCTGCGGCTGCTGTCGAGCTCGCCGGAGCTCGAAAACGGCAATCTCGCCGCCTTTCACGAGCGCACGGAAACGGCCTTGCGGGACAATACGCTGTTCGTCATCGCCGTCGACCGCAGCGGTCAGCAACTCCTGAATACCCGCCGAGCCTTCGGCACGCCGCTCGGCAAGGTGGCAAACATGCCCGCGCTCGAATCGGCCATGACCTCCGGCCGCATCGAGGCTTCCGATGTCTTCCGCGGCCAGATCAGCGGCGACTGGGTCTATAACGTCACCCTGCCCCGTGCGAACGATCCCGTCGCAGCCCTCATCATCACGCAGGATGCCAAGGATCTGGGGAGGCTCGTGACGACCGAAGGCCTCGCCCCCGGCTGGTCGGCCGCCATCATCGACCAGAGCGGCCACGTGGTCGCTGCCACCGGCCCGGCCGACCTCGAACCCGGCACGCCCTTCGATCCGCGCATCCTGCCGGCGCTCGGCACCTTCCGAGGCGTCTTCGAGGACGAGACGGTCCTGCCGCACATGCTCCTCGGTTATGCCCAGATTCCAGGCTGGTCCTGGAAGACGGTGATCTGGGGGCCGGTCGCCCAGGCTTCGATCCTGAGCACATGGCGTTTCCTCATCATCGGCGGCGTCGCCCTCGTGCTCGTCGCCGTGCTGGCCGCCTATGCCGTCGCAAGGCAGGTCCGCACCACCATCCGCGAGATCGCCGACATGGCGAACCGCATGGGCGAAGGCCATATCGTCTCACCGGTCGAGACCAGCGTCATCGAGGCGAACCAGGTGGCGATCGCCCTTTCGAATGCCTCCTTCGATCGCAGCCAGACCGAGGACCGGCTGCGTTTCGTCATGCACGAACTCGTCCACCGCACCAAGAATCTTCTGACGCTTGCCCAGGCCATGATGCGCCAGCTCGCCAAACAGGCCGACAGCGTCGAGAGCTTCCAGGCCGCCGTCGCCGATCGCCTCGAGGGACTGGTGCGCTCGATCGAGCTGCTGACGAGCGAGCAGTGGGGAGGCGTGTCGCTGCGGCGCGTCGTCGATATCCACCTGCAGGCTTTCCCGCATGCGCGCGAACAGATCGAGGTCAGCGGTGAAGATTTCGTCCTGAAGCCGGATGCGGTGCAGAATCTCGGCCTTGCCTTGCATGAACTCGCCACCAATTCGGTGAAATACGGTGCGCTCTCCGTGCCGCAGGGCCGTGTCCGGTTCGAATGGCGGGAGGCGAGGGAGGAAGACAAACCGGAGGCCCTGCTCCGCTTCACCTGGGAGGAGCGCGGCGGCCCTCCGGTCGCAGAGCCATCGCGCTCGGGCTTCGGCACGACGGTGATCAAGGCCCATGCCGCCGCGGCCTTCCGCGGTACTGTGGAGGTCGATTTCCGGCCCGAAGGCCTGGTGTGGGTGCTGACGGCGCAGCGCGCCACGCTGGAGCGGGACTAACGTCTAGCCAGGAACAATCGCCACTTCCACCCGTTTCGGACAGGTCGTTCCAAAGGAGAAAGACCATGTTCAAGCAAACCATGATCGCAGCCGCGGCACTGACGGCGGCTGTCTGGGCAGGCCCGGCCGGCGCGGAAAACTATGTCACGCTTGGCCGCCTGGTCTGCGGATCGGATGGCGGCCAGGGCCTGATCATCACCTCACAGAAGAACCTGATTTGCACCTATACCCCGGCATCAGGCGGCGCCAAGGCGGTCTATGCCGGCAAGATCGAGAAGTTCGGGCTCGACATCGGCCAGACCGGCAAGAGCGTGATGATCTGGCAGGTGCTGGCGAAGACCGGCACGGATGTTCCGCAATTCGCGCTTGCCGGCGAATATTACGGCGTCGGCGCGGATGCGAGCATTGGCGCAGGCGCGGGCGCCAAGGTGATCGCCGGCGGCACCAACAAGGCCTTCATGCTGCAACCGTTGAATGTCCAGGCCCAGGAAGGGCTGAACCTCGCGATCGGCGTCGAAAAGATGACGCTCGTGCCGGGCGAGGTATGAGGAAAAGCCCTGGCTCCGCGATGATCGAGGCCGGCATGGCCCATGATATCAAGCCTGAGTCGAACAGCCGCCCGAGGGCGGCTGTATCTGCGTCGATCAATGCGCGATCGCCTTGTTGATATCCTCGGTCATTTTCTTGGCGTCGCCGAGCAGCATCATCGTGCCGTCCTTGTAGAACAGCGTGTTGTCGATGCCGGCATAACCCGAGCCGAGCGAGCGCTTGACGAAGAGGCAGGTCTTGGCCCGGTCGACATCGAGGATCGGCATGCCGTAGATCGGCGAAGTCTTGTCGTCGCGCGCCGCCGGATTGGTGACGTCGTTGGCGCCGATGACATAGGCGACGTCGGCCTGGGCGAATTCCGAATTGATGTCCTCGAGCTCGAAGACCTCGTCATAGGGAACATTAGCTTCGGCCAGCAGCACGTTCATATGGCCGGGCATGCGGCCTGCGACCGGGTGGATCGCATATTTCACTTCGACGCCGTTCTTCTTCAGATTGTCGGCAAGTTCGCGCAACGCATGCTGGGCCTGGGCGACAGCCATGCCGTATCCCGGCACGATGATCACCTTCGAAGCATTCGCCATCAGATAGGCCGCATCCTCGGCCGAGCCGAGCTTCACCGTCTTGTCTGACGTGTCAGGCCCGCCCGACGCCGTCTCGCCACCGAAACCGCCGAGAATGACGGAGACGAAGGAGCGGTTCATGCCCTTGCACATGATATAGGAAAGGATGGCGCCGGAGGAACCGACGAGCGCGCCGGTGATGATCAGCGCCAGATTGCCGAGGGTGAAACCGATGCCGGCCGCAGCCCATCCGGAATAGGAGTTCAGCATCGAGACAACGACGGGCATATCGGCGCCGCCAATCGGCACGATCAGCAGAACACCGAGCGCCAGCGACAGCGCCACGACGGCCCAGAAGTCGAAATGGCTTTCGGTCGCGGCAAGGCCGATGATGAAGAGCACGATCAGCACCAGCAGCGTCGCGTTGATCAGATGCCGGTAGGGCAGCAGGATCGGCTTGCCGGACATGCGCCCGTCGAGCTTCAGGAAGGCGATGATCGAGCCGGTGAAGGTGAGCGCCCCGATCGCCACGCCAAGCGCCATTTCGATGCGCGCCTCGGTGTGGATATGGCCGATCTCGCCGATGCCGAAGGAGGCGGGCGTATAGAGCGCTGAGGCCGCCACCAGCACGGCGGCAAGGCCGACCAGTGAATGGAAGCCGGCGACGAGCTGCGGCATCGAGGTCATCGGAATGGTGCGGGCGACATAGGCGCCGACGCTGCCGCCGATGGCAAGACCGAGGACGATCAGCACGAAGCCGCCGAAATTAGGCGTCGCCAGCACCAGCGTCGTCAGGATGGCGATCCCCATGCCGACCATGCCATAGAGATTGCCCTTGCGGCTGGTCGCCGGATGGGAGAGGCCGCGCAGTGCCAGTATGAAGAGAACGCCGGATACGAGGTAAAGGAAGGCTGCAATATTGGTCATCGATCCCTCACCTGTCCTTCTTGCGGTACATCGCCAGCATGCGCTGCGTGACCAGGAAGCCGCCGAAGATGTTCACCGAGACCAGCACCAGGGCGACGAAGCCGAAGCCGGTCGCAAGCCCGCTCGTGGAAATGCCGACCGCCAGAAGCGCGCCGACGACGATGACGGAGGAAATCGCATTGGTGACCGCCATCAGCGGCGTGTGCAGCGCCGGCGTCACCGACCAGACGACATAATAGCCGACGAAGATCGACAAGACGAAGATCGCCAGTTGGAAGACGAAGGGATCGATCGCCCCGCCGGTCGCAGCGCTTGCCGCTTCGGGTGCATGCGCAGCCGCGGTGGCAACGGCCGTCACCGCGTCGTTCAGCTGCTCCAGCGCCCTGTCCATTGCTTCACTGGCCATCACATGTCTCCCTTCTTCGCGCCGCCGAAGGCGGGATGAACCACATCGCCGGCATAGGTCAGCATCGTCGCCTTGACGAGTTCGTCGTCGAGGTTGACGACGACCGTCTTCGTTTCCTTGTTGACCATGGTCTCGAGGAAGGTGACGAGGTTCTTGGCATAGAGCGCCGAGGCGCTGGCCGCGACCCGGCCCGGCATGTTGGCGAAGCCGATCACCCTGACGCCCTCGACATCGGCGACCTCGCCGGCAACGACGCCTTCGATATTGCCGCCGCGCTCGACCGCGAGGTCGACGGCGACCGCACCCGGCTTCATCGAAGAAAGCATGGCGCGCGAGACGAGCCGCGGCGCCGGCCGGCCGGGAATGAGAGCCGTGGTGATGACGATATCCTGCTTGGCGATGTGTTCGGCGACGAGCGCCGCCTGTTTCGCCTGATAGTCCGTCGACATTTCCTTGGCGTAACCGCCGGCCGTTTCCGCCGCCTTGAACTCCTCGTCCTCGACGGCGATGAACTTGGCGCCGAGCGAGGCGACCTGCTCCTTGGCGGCAGGGCGCACATCGGTGGCCGAGACCGCGGCGCCGAGACGCCGCGCGGTGGCGATCGCCTGCAGGCCGGCAACACCGGCGCCCATGACGAAGACCTTGGCGGCCGGCACCGTGCCTGCCGCCGTCATCATCATCGGCATGGCGCGGTCATAGACCGCCGCCGCCTCGATAACGGCCTGATAGCCGGCAAGATTGGCCTGAGAGGAGAGAACGTCCATCGACTGCGCACGGGTGATGCGCGGCATCAGCTCCATGGCGAAAGCCGAAAGCCCGGCGCTCGCGAGCGCCGCAATCGCCTCGTCATTGCCGTAGGGGTCCATGATGGCGATGACGACGGCGCCGCTCTTGTAACCCGCGATTTCCGATGGGCTCGGGCGGCGCACCTTCAGCACCACGTCGGCCGCGGCGGCATCGGCGAAACTGCCGATTCTCGCGCCGACGGCCTCGAACTCGGTGTCCGGAATGCGCGAAGCCGCACCGGCGCCGGCTTCGACGATGACATCGAAGCCGAAACTCTTCATCTTCTTCACGGTCTCGGCAGAGGCCGCAACACGCGTCTCCCCGTCCGTGATTTCCCTTGCAACGAAAACAATATTGCCCAACTGCCCCCTCCTCCGGGTCAGCCAGACCGCCGCAGGCTCGCCTGCGCAGGCCAAGCACCTAATTCACAAAGCTTCGGAGAAGCGTCCCCTTGGAGCGCCGCGCGTCCCCCCGGACGCACAAAGACGCTCCAATTCCCAGAATCGACGCAATCAGCGCAGCAGGAAGATGCCGGCGGCGAGAAGAATGATGAAGACGAAGAGGCCGCCGAGAAGGCCGGCGCCGCCGAAGAAACCGGCGGTCATCGCCAGCAGGAGAACGACGAGAAGCATCGAGCCGTATTTCGTGCCGGCAATGAACATGTTGTAGGTCTGCTCATGTTCCTTGTAATCCATCGGCGCGCCGGTCTCGACCGGTCCGGTATGATGTTCGGCCATGAATATCGTCTCCCTGAAATGCTTTTGCGCTGCCTGATTCCCTCTTGGCCGAGGGAAGTCCCTGCCTGCAGGAATTACACAATGACAGGCGAAAGCGCAATGCATGAGAATGCCGCAGCAGCAGGTTCCAAACCACCTTCTTCCGCGAGGAAAAAGCGTTGGGGGACGCCGGCTGCGGATCTTGTCACCGCCCCTGTCCTCTCCGCGTTCGGAGAGCAGGAGAAATCACAGCGGCAGGTCGGTGCCGAGTTCGCCTGGCGGCACGAAACGCGCCGTCGGAATGATGGTGAGCGGCGGCAGCGTGTCGTTGGGGTTGCGCGAAAACATCATGCGCTGCTCGCTGGCGCTGGAGATGAAGAAGGGATAGCGCGTCAACAGCTTGCGCCCGACCTCGATCACATTCGTCGCCATCAGCGTCATGTCGATCCCGTAATTCTTCGCCAGCCGGCCGGGCACGACCGTATCGGCATAGAAGACCCGCTTGTAGAAAGCGGCATGCGGAGGCCGGACGAACTGAAGAACGCGGTCCGCGCGGAAATAAGCCGCGGCGACGATCGTCGGCCTCAGCGTGAGGTAGGGAACCCACGGCATATCGGCGGTCAGTTCCGGATCGGCGGCAAAACGCGCCGGATCGATCAACGTCAGACCTGCATCCAGAAGTTCATCCATCGCCTCGGGAAAGGCGCCGCCGGACTGACTGAGGCGATGCTCAGGTGTCACATAATGAACCCGGATCGTACTGACCAGCTCACCATAATAATACAGCCCGAAGATATACGCATGGCTGTCGAAATCGCTGTCATCGAGCAGCCCTTTCGGGGCCAGCGCCAGCACGTCATGGGCCTTGTAAGCCTTGTAGCGCAGCCGCTCCACCTCTTCCATGTCTTCGCTGCTTTCGACCCGGCGATATTCGACATGGTCCAGAATTTCCAGGATTTTGGTGCTGAAATCGCTTCGCTTGAACAGTGACTCTGACATTCTCTTGATCCGCTCGTTAACGGATCATTAATCATACGCCAGCAACGTTTACGCAAGTAATTCTGGTATTCTTCGCCGAATACGATTTATTAAGGTTAATATCGCGCAAGATTTTCAGCGGGAAGACTTGCCGTCCGAGGGCGGTCAGGCGACCTTGTGGCGGCGGCGCTGCACGGCGCGGCGGCCGGCGCCCTGCTGCAGCAGGGCGATGTTCTGGGAAGGCACCGGCTGCGAGAAAACATAGCCCTGCACGAGATCGGTGCTGCGGTGCTTGTTGAGCAGCGCGAGCTGCTCTTCGGTCTCGACACCCTCGATGACGATCTTCAGGCCGAGCTCGCGAGCCAGATGGACCGTGCCGCGCAAGAGCTTCAGGCGGCGGTTATCCTCGACGATGTTGCGGACGAAGGAGCGGTCGATTTTGACGATATCGAGCGGCAGCGTGTCCAGATAGCTGAGGCTGGAGAAGCCGGTGCCGAAATCGTCGATGGCGATGGTAATGCCGCGGCTCCTGAGCTCCGCCAGGATGGCGCGCACGGCCTGCGGCTCGTCGATCAGGCAGCTTTCGGTGACTTCGAGATGCAGCCGCGCCGCATCGAGGCCGGAATGGGCAAGCGCATCGGCGACCACCTGGAGAATGTCGGCATCGCGCAGGTCCCGCGCCGAAAGATTGACCGAGACGGCGATATGGTCCGGCCAGTTCATGCATTCGCTGCAGGCCTTGAACAGCACGAAGCGGGTAATGTCGGAAATGATGCCCATATCCTCGGCAAGCCGGATGAAGACGTCGGGCGGTATGGAGCCTTTCTCCGGATGCACCCAGCGCGCCAGGGCCTCGGCGCATTCGATCCGTGAGCCATCGGCCCGGAACATCGGCTGGAAGACCAGATGCAGCGCTTGGGCCGAAACCGCCTCGCGCAGGTCCGCCTTCAGTTTCTGCTGCTCGATATAGCGGCCGTCCATTTCCCGCTCGAAGCCCGATATGCCGCCCTTGAGGCGCGACTTGCTTTCGAAGAGCGCGAGATCCGCCTTGACGCTCCATTCGTCGAGCGCAAAGGCGGTGCTTTCGAGGATCGCATAGCCGGCGCTGAGCGAAACGAGGAAGGTCAGCTCGTCGACCTCGTAATGGCCCTGGATCGCAGCATGGACGCGGCGGATCTCGAGATCGAGCGAGGTGGGCTCCTTCGCATGCGGGAAGAACAGGATGAACTGGTCTCCCATCAGCCGGCCGAGAACGGCGTTGCCGCAGGCCTGCTTGATGCGGGCGGCGATGGCGCAAAGCAGATGGTCGCCGGTGACGTGGCCACGCATGTCGTTGACATGCTTGAACTCGTCGATATCGAGCACCATGAAGCCGAGCGGGCCGGATTTTCTCGGATGTTTGGTGAGATATTCCTGCACGAGCTGGCCAAAATACTCCCGGTTCGGCAAGCCGGTCAGCGCATCGAAGCGGACCATGTGCATGATCTTCTGCTCCGCCTTCACCCGGCTCGACACGTCCTCGAAGATCAGCACGGCGCCGCCGTCGGCCCTGCGGCTGGCGGAGAATTCGAGCGACAGGCCTTCCGGGAAATGGATGAGCGTGCGCGACAGATTGCCTTCCGCCACCTGGGTGAGCTGGCGCAGGATGAGCTCCGGCTGCGAAGCATCCATGAAGCTGTGGCGCGCACCATAGCGCAGCACGGCGCCGAGGTCGCGGTCCTTCAGCCGCTCGGGAGCGCCGATCTTCAGAAGCTCGCAGGCCTTGCGATTGACGACCTGGATGCGGTTTTCGGCATCGACCATGACGAGGCCGTGCGGCATGTTGTTGAGCGCCGTATCGAAACGGTCGGCGATGATGGTGATTTCCCGGCGCGCGATGACATTCTCATAGAGGAACTCGCGCACACCGTTCGCCATGGCCCGCGTCGTCAGCCAGAAAGGGATGAGGAAGATCGACAATACACCACGATAGAAATCCATCGCCAGCAGGCTGCAGACGATCATCGGCAGACAGCAGGAGAATGTCTGGAGATCGACGGCAAGGCGCGATCCGTAGTTGCGGCCGACGACGGAAACCATGGTCGCCATGGTGACGGATATGCAGGCGAGCTCCGCAAAGGAATCGTGCACGACGAAGATCGCATAGCCGCTGGCGAAGCCAAGAAGCGCCGTGGTGCAGGCAGCACCAGCCACGAGAATCCGCTCCCAGCGCTCGATGTCGGCGCGCGACAGGCTCTCCTTGTCGACGCGATCGAATTGCCGGAAGATCGCCATGCGGGCGCTGAAGACCAGGAGGAAGGCGAGCGACAGCAGGATGTAGATGGAATACTGCGTCTTGGCGGCAACTGCGAGGCATGTCGCGATATGGACGATCACGCCGGCAAGAAGCGTCATGCGATTCCCGGAAAGGGAACTCACAAACGACAGATACACATCTAAAGGGACCCTGTTCGGGTTATCTGGCTTCATCCACACTTTCCCTGTGCGCGGGGATTCTAAGGCCAACCCTTTAAAAATTGATTTCAATCGAATCAAACATTTGGTCAAATTTTCTAAAACCAGAGGACGAACACCACATCCTGCGCGAGATAATGCATCCTTTCGGCGAGATTACTGAAATAATTTATCCACGCCTGGGTTGTCCAAATATCCGCTGATCGCGCGATCCGGCCGTCTCGGCTAAGACTATACTCCAACGGGAGGCATTTATCCTTCCAATTTCAAAGGCTGTGGTCTACATCGATTGCAAAGAAGGAAAACTGCCGGAAAACCGGCAGGATAAAAACAAAGGGGAGCGAATGTCGGCACTTCTGGCAGTCAGCCGGTTGATCGACTCGATCAGTCGGATCATGGGCAAATTTTCCGAATATATGGTCCTGTTCTGCTGTCTGATCAGCGCCGGAAACGCCATCGTCCGCTATGCCTTCAATTACAGTTCGAACGGCTGGCTCGAGATCCAATGGTATCTCTTCGCCTTCATCGTCATGCTCGGCGCTTCGCATGCGCTGAACAACAACGAGCATGTCCGGGTCGATCTGATCTATGGCGCGGTTTCCGACAGGGCCAAGATCTGGATCGACATCTTCGGGCTCCTCCTCTTCCTCATTCCCACGTGCATTTTCCTGACCTGGGTTTGCTGGCCCTTCTTTGCGCTGTCCTATCGGCAGGGGGAAATATCGGGCAATGCCGGCGGATTGATCCGCTGGCCCGTCAAGCTGATCCTCGTCGCCGGTTTCGCGCTGCTTTCTCTCCAGGGCGTTTCCGAGCTCATCAAGCGGATCGCAGCGCTCACCGGCCGCATCAGCATCAACACCACATACGAAAAGCCGCTGCAGTAACGCGGACCGGGAGGAACGGATTTGTTTGACTTCGGTATCATCCCGCCGGCGATGTTCCTGGGCATGGTCGTCTTCATGCTCTACGGCTTTCCGGTCGCCTTTTCGCTCGCCGCCGTCGGCCTGTTCTTCGGCATCATCGGCATCGTCACCGGCCATTTCAGCGAAGCCTTCGTGCACAATTTGCCGCTGCGCTTCTTCGGCATCCTTTCCAACGACCTGCTGCTCGCCATCCCCTTCTTCACCTTCATGGGCGCGGTGCTGGAGCGCTGCGGGCTTGCCGAGGATCTGCTCGAAGGCACCGGCAAGCTCTTCGGCGGCATTCCCGGCGGCCTGGCCTATGCCGTCATCCTCGTCGGCGCCGTCCTCGGCGCGATCACCGGCACGGTGGCCGCCTCCGTCATCACCATGGGGGTGATCTCGCTGCCGATCATGCTGCGCTACGGCTACAGCCCGCGCCTTGCCACCGGCGTCATCGCCGCCTCGGGCACGATCACCCAGGTGATCCCGCCCTCCCTCGTGCTCGTCGTTCTCGCCGACCAGCTCGGCCGCTCGGTCGGCGACATGTATCTCGGCGCGATCGGCCCCTCGATCCTGCAGGTGACGATCTTCGTGCTCTTCATCCTGGTGATGTCGGTCATCCGGCCGAAATCGATGCCGCCGCTGCCGAAAGAGGTGCGCGGCGACTTCAACTGGGCGCTGCTGGCGAAGGTGCTGATGGGCATGGTGCCCTCGATCGTGCTGATCTTCCTCGTGCTCGGCACGATCTTCATGGGCCTTGCCACGCCGACGGAAGCAGGCGCGCTCGGCGTCGTCGGCGCCATGGCGCTGGCAGCCTTGAACCGCCGCCTCACCTGGCCGCTGATCCGCGAGGCGATGACCTCGACCACGCATATTACATCGATGGTGGTGATGATCCTGATCGGCTCCACCTGCTTCAGCCTGGTCTTCCAGGGCATGGATGGGTCGCGCTGGATCGAGCACATGCTCTCGGGGATTCCCGGCGGCCCGGTCGGCTTTCTGATCTTCGTCAACATCTTCATTTTCGTGCTCGCCTTCTTCCTCGATTTCTTCGAGATCGCCTTCATCGTCATACCGATGCTGGCCCCGGTCGCCTCCAGCCTCGGCATCGACCTGATCTGGTTCGGCGTGCTGATCTGCGTCAACATGCAGACGAGCTTCATGCATCCGCCCTTCGGCTTCGCGCTCTTCTACCTGCGCTCGATCGCCGGCAAGGAGGTCAAGACCTCGGATATCTACATGGGCGCGCTCCCCTGGGTCGGCATGCAGCTCATTCTCGTCGCGATCGTGATCTTCTGGCCGCAATCGGTCACCTACTGGCTGGACCGCGGCCCGAAGGTGGACCCGAACACGATCAAGATCGAAGTGCCCGGCTTCGGCGGTCAGCTCGGCCTGCCGCCGGTGGGTGGCGGCAACGGCTCGCCGCAGATCCCGGGCCTCACCCTGCCGCCGCTGAACGGCCTGCCAGGAACAACGCCGGCGCCCGGCAAATAGCGCGGAAAAGAAAACCCCCGGACCGAAATGAACTGACCCCCGAAAGTTGGACACCCAACTTCGGGGGTTTTGCATGTCCAAATACAGCACGTCGTTCAAGCAGAGTGTTGTGGAGTTTTACAGCGGCGGCAAGCGTAGCGTGCGTGAGGTGAGTGCGCATTTTGGGGTCGACCATTCGACGGTGCGCAACTGGGTGGCGATGCACGCGGCGCATGGAGTTTACGGTCTAGTGAAGAAGTTCAGCCACTACAATGCTGAGTTCAAGCTATCGGTTCTG
>NZ_JARWKX010000005.1:0-229985 GCF_047445895.1 Rhizobium sp. BR 249
CCCCCCTTGTATCTGCACGTTAGCGATTTCGTGCGATGGAAGCGATTGAGCCTCTGGTCGGGTGGCCACCCGACCAGAGGCGTGACGAAGTCGCCCGTCCCCCCTCCGGTTACAACCGTGGATGAGCCTGGGATCTTCGTCATCGTCACGCACGACCGAATAGTCGCTTGGTTCCAATCGCACGCACAAGGCAGGTTACCGTGAACAGAGTTATATGTGGAGTGGATGTTTCGAAGGGCTGGCTGGATGCGTATATCCGCCCGTCCGGAACGTTTGAGCGTTTCAGCAACGATGCGGCCGGCATCGGCGCGCTTGCTGCGCTGTGCCGGGCCGAGAATGTCGAGCTGGTCGTCATGGAGGCGTCGGGCGGCTACGAGCGGACGGCCTTCCTGTTGTTGTGGGAGATGGGGATCGCCTGTGCGCTCGCCAATCCGCGCCATGTGCGCCGCTTTGCCGAGGCCATGGGCTTTCTGGAAAAGACCGACCGCATCGATGCGGCGGTGATCGCCCATTATGCCGAAGCCAAACGGCTGTCTGCCCTGCCGCCGCCGAAAGCCGAGCAGATACGGCTGTCGGCGCTGATGACACGGCTGTCCCAGGTCACCAATGACCTGACCGTCCAGCGGCAGCGCCGGAGTGCTGCCCGCGATCAGCAGAGCGTGGCAAGCCTCAACGAAGTGATCGCGCTTCTGGTGCGCCAGAGCCGCAGCCTCGAAGGCGAGATTGCCTCGATGATTGACGACGATCCGCTCTGGGCGTGCCTCAACCGGGCCTTCCGCTCGGTCAAGGGCGTGGCCGATCGCACCGTTGCCCGGTTGATGGCCGAACTGCCCGAAATTGGCCGGATCTCCAACAAGGCGATCGCTAAGTTGGCCGGCCTTGCGCCGATTGCCAACGACAGCGGCAAGAGAGCCGGGCATCGGCCGGTGCGCGGCGGGCGCTCCGGACCGCGCGCCATCCTGTTCCTCGTTGGCGCCATCGCAGCCAGACACGATCCGCATCTGGCCGCCTTCCAGCAACGGTTGCAAAGTCAGGGCAAGCCGAAGATGGTCGTCCGTATTGCGCTGGCTCGAAAACTCCTGGTCATTCTCAATGCAAAAGCACGAGATGCGAGAAGAGAGTTCGAATATGCAACTTGACAACCCAGATAGTCGCTCATTCCTGTGACATCCCTCGGGCAAGGACCGAGGAAGGGAATGAGGGAGGAGAAGTGAGCGCTCCGCACAAGCGTCCCCAAGACGCCAACCTCAAAGGGCGAGGTACCCCTAAAACCGAACCCAGCCCTACACCTGCACATCCGGCAGCGTCAAAATCACCGGCCCATTCCGCGTCGCAACCACGGTATGCTCGAATTGCACGGTCGGCGCCTTCGGATCCGCATAGAGCGTCCAGGCATCGTCGCCGCCCTCGGCCCACGTCGCGCCGAGCGACAGGAAGGGTTCGACGGTGAAGACGAGGCCATCCGTCATGATGCGTTTTTCCGAAGGGTCCGGCCAGGTCGAGAGTTCGGCCGGCTCCTCATGCAGCGAGCGGCCGACACCGTGGCTCGCGAGGTTTGCGACCAGCGTATAGCGGTTCTTCTGCGCGAAGGCGCCGACGGCAGTGCCGATCTTTGCCAGTGGTTCGCCCGATTTCACCTGGTTGAGCCCGACCCAGAGCGCCCGCTTGCCGTCGCGGCAGAGCCGTTCGATCTTCGGCTTGACCGGCGGCACCCCGAAGGAGGCGCCGGTATCGGCGAAGAAGCCGTCCTTTTCGGCCGAGACGTCGATATTGATGAGATCGCCGGCGCGGATGACGCGCGGGCCGGGAATACCGTGGGCAATTTCCTCGTTGATGCTGATGCAGGTCGCGCCCGGAAACTGGTAGCAGAACTCCGGCGCCGAGCGCGCGCCCGCATCTTCGAGCACCTTGCGGCCGATCTGGTCGAGTTCCAGCGTCGTCATGCCAGGCTCCATCGCCGCCGCCATCACCTGGATGGCATTGGCGCAGATGCGGCCGATCTCCTTGAGCTTCACCAGTTCGTCGTCGTTTGCGATAACCATTCGTCTCTTCCGCCCATGGCCACAGGGCGGCCGCGGCCGCCTCAGGCTGAGGCTTTCACCCCTTCGCCCTTTTCAGTCAACGCCTTTCTGACGATCGGCGCCACTTTCGTGCCGTAGAGCTCGATGCCGCGCATGATCTGATCATGCGGCATCAGGCCGATCGCCATCTGCAGCAGGAAGCGATCATTCTTGAACAGCGCGTGATGGGCGACGATCTTTTCGGCCACCGTCTCGGGATCGCCGACGAAGAGCGCGCCGCTCGGCCCGCGCGACATGTCGAAATGCGCCCGGCTGGTCGGTCCCCAGCCACGCTCGCGGCCGATACGGTTCATCACTTCGGCCTGCGGCCCGTAGAACTGTTCGGCCGCCGCTTGCGTCGTGTCAGCGATGAAGCCATGGACGTTGATGCTGGTCTTCAGCTTCGCCTGGTCCTGCCCTGCCCGGCGCGCCGCCTCGCGATAGAGATCGAAGAGCGGCGCGAAACGGCGGGGCTCGCCGCCGATGATGGCAAGCGCCACCGGCAGGCCGAGAGCGCCGGCGCGCGCCAACGACTGCGGCGTGCCGCCGACGGCGACCCAGAGCGGCAGCTGATCCTGCAGCGGCCGGGGATAGACGCCACGCCCGTTGATCGGCGCGCGCAGCTCGCCCTTCCACTCCACGACCTCACTATCGCGCAGCGCCAGCAGCAGATCGAGCTTCTCCTCGAAAAGCTGGTCGTAATCTTCGAGGTTATAGCCGAACAGCGGGAAGGACTCGATGAAGGAGCCGCGCCCCGCCATGATTTCAGCCCGGCCATTGGAAATCAGGTCGAGTGTCGAAAACTGCTGAAAGACCCGCACCGGATCATCGGAAGAGAGCACGGTAACGGCGCTCGTCAGCCGGATGTTTTTCGTTTTCACGGCCGCCGCCGCCAACGCCACCGCGGGAGCGGACGCCGCATAATCCGGCCGGTGATGTTCTCCGAGCCCGAAGACATCGAGCCCCACCTGATCGGCAAGCTCGATCTCCTCGATCAGATGCTTCAGCCGCTCGGCCCCCTCCGCTCCCTTGCTGCGGGAGGGATTGGGATTGACGTCCGCAAAGGTATAAAGCCCCAGTTCCATTGTCGGCATCCCGTTGAATTCCACCCGGAGATAAGGATCGCCAAAAGGGAACGCAAATACAAACTCTGGAACGGAATGTTCGAGAATCTTGATGGCGGCGGGATGCCTTGGGGCGATGGGCGTCTTCAGCCACATCTAATCGAGCGAACATCCTACGACGGCAAAGAGTCTCTGCGCCATAGACATGGCGCTGCTGGATTCCTGTGACAGGCAAAGGAATGAGGGAGCAAGTGGTGTGCACCTCGCCACCCATATCCCGTATCATTCAGAGCGCTCTTGTCAGATGCTGAACTGCGTAAACAGTTGTTGTTGAACTCCGCGAATGCCAAGAACTCCCTCATTCCTGTGCTCGTCACAGGAATCCAGCAGTCGCGCGTCCGCGCGACGAAGGACTCATCTCATTACAGACCAAGAAGGTGAAACGAAATATCCTCCCACTCAGGATTCTCCCGCTCGATCAGATTGAGCTTCCACTGCCGCGGCCATTTCTTGATCGTCTTCTCACGCGTGATCGCAGTCGTCAGCAAATCATACTGCTCGAACCAAACCAAAGTCTTGACCCCGTATTTCGACGTAAACCCCGGCGTCAGTTCGTTCTGATGCTCGTATAATCGACCTGCAAGGTCACGCGTCACGCCGGTATAGAGCGTGCCGTTGCGTGCGGATGCGAGGATGTAGACGTACCCTTTCATGCCGACAGATTGGCATAGAGTAGCGTGAAAAGCACAGGACAAAATTCAGCGCAAACGGCGCACCCCAATCACCAATTCGAATCCGAATTCAACGACTTCGAAGCCTCAGCGGAATCATCCTCAAAACCGCCTCGCGCCACACTTGAAGCATAGGGACGGCACAGCCCTCGCAATGCCGTCCTTGCCGCTCACATCCTCGCCAGCAGTTCCGCCAGTTGATCCGCCGCCTTGCCCCATCCCTCATGGAAGCCCATCTTCTCATGCGCTTCCTTATCCTCGGCGCGCCAGTGCAGCGCCTTCGCCGTATATTTCGTCCTGCCGTTGCCGAGTTCTTCGAGCAGGATGATGCCCGTAAAGAACGGTTTTTCGGCAGGCACCCAGGCACTGCTATAGGCATCGGTGAAGACGATCTTTTCGTTCTCGACGATCTCGAGATAGACCCCGCGGTTCGGATAGCGGTTGCCCTCGGGATCGGCCATGACGATGACGTTTGAGCCGCCGGGGCGGACGTCGAGCGTCGCTTCCGCCACGCTCCAGGGGCGCGGCACGAACCACTCTTTCAAGAGGTCGGGATCGGTCCATGCCTTGTAGATCTTCTCGCGCGGGGCGTCGAATTCGCGAACGAGGACGAGTTCATGCTGCGTGCTGGCGGTCATTTCAACATCTCTCCGTTTGAATGAAACCTGTTTCGTATCAGGTTGTTACAAGGACGTATCGACGTTCGGCGTTCCGACAGCAGCCAAAATTATTTTGCGACCGGCTGTGCGGCCTCTTCCTGCATCTTGTCGATCTGCCGGCGGATATGGGCTGCCTCCGCCGCCGAATGGGCAAGCGCAATGGCGCGATCGAAGGCCTCGCGCGCCTGGCTGTTGCGCCCGAGCTGCTTCAATAGATTGCCGCGCAGGCCGTGATAATAGAAATAGCCGTCGAGCTTCTCGCCGAGCGGATCGACGAGATCCAGCGCATCCTGCGGCCCCTGCAATTTCGAAATCACCACCGCCCGATTGAGCGTGACGACGGGTGACGGCTGGATGCGCTCCAATGCGCGGTAGAGCAGGTCGATCTCGACCCAGTCGGTATCTTCAGCCCGTTTTGCCCGGGAATGGACCGCGGCGATGGCCGCCTGTATCTGATAGGGGCCGGGCCGGCGGTGACGCAGCGCCTTGTCGAGCAGCGCCAGGGCCTCGTTGATGAAGGGCTGGTTCCAGAGCGAGCGGTCCTGATCCTCGAGCAGCACGATCTCGCCCTCGGCGCTGAAGCGCGCCGGCCGGCGCGAGATCTGCAGAAGCATCAGCGCAAGCAGCCCCATCAGTTCCGGCTCGGACGCAAACATATGCAGCATCAGCCGCGCCAGCCGGATCGCCTCGTCGCTGAAGGCCACCGCCTCATGCTTGGGATCGGCCTGGCTGTAGCCCTCGTTGAAGATCAGATAGATCATCGTGCTGACGATCGAAAGCCGCTCCGCCCTCTCCTCGGGGCTCGGCGTTTCGAAAGGCACGCCCGCCTTGGCGACGCGGGCCTTGGCGCGGGTGATGCGCTGCTCCATGGCGCTTTCGGACACCAGGAAGGCGCGGGCGATCTGCGTCACCGAAAGGCCGGAAACGATGCGCAGCGCCAGCGCGATCTGCTGGGTCGCCGGCAGATCGGGATGGCAGCAGATGAAGAGAAGCCGCAGGATATCGTCGCGATAGTTGGAATCGTCGAGCCGTTCGACGATATCGCTTTCGGCGTCCTCGGTATCGGAAATCGTCTCCTCGTCCGGCAGAGCCTGCAGCTTCGAGCGCTTGCGCACGGCATCAATGCCGCTGTTGCGCCCGACGAAGATCAGCCAGGCCGTCGGATCGCGCGGCGGGCCTTTCTCCGGCCAGGTCCGGATCGCCCTCAGGCACGCCTCCTGGAACGCCTCTTCCGCGGTATCAAGATCGCGGAAATAGCGCAGCAGCGCGCCGAGCGCCTTGGGGCGGGCAGAGGCAAGCGCGAGGTCGATCCAGGCAATGTCGGTCATGATGCAGCATCTCCCGGCCTGAACACGTAGAAAGGCCGAATTTCGTAAGAGGTGGAGCCGGGATTGACCGCCGATAGCTGTTTCGAGAAGGCGACAGCCTCCTCCAGCGTCTCGAAGTCGACCACGTAAAAGCCGAGAAGCGCCTCTTTCGTTTCCGCGAAAGGCCCGTCGATGACGAGGGCCTCGTCCTTGCCCTTGCGCACGGTGGTCGCAGCCGTCGTCGGCATCAGCCGGCCGACAGGCCCGAGCTTGCCGGCTTTGGCCAGCGGCTCCTGCACGGCGTAAAGCTTCTCCATGACGGCAGCCTCTTCCTCCTTGCTCCAGGCGAAGACGGTTTCCTCATGGGCGTAACAAAGGATTGCATAAAGCATCGGTGACTCCTCTTTCCGAATGACGAAGGAGTAACCGCTTACCCGACAGGCCGCATTAAAAAATTATAGACGGGCGGCCGTACACGTTCAGCTCAAAACTTGCCGTGGCGCTGCCCTCACCCCTCGCTCAGCGTCCGCTTGACCGCATTCTTCCAGCCCTTGAGCTTTGCCGTCCGCACCTTCTCGTCCATGTCGGGCTCGAAGCGCCTATCCCGTTTCCACGTCGCCGAAAAGCCGTCCCTGTCGGGCCACACCCCTGCCCGGCTGCCGGCGAGCCAGGCTGCCCCCAGCGCCGTCGTCTCCAGGATCACCGGGCGGTCGACCGGGGCGTCGAGCAGGTCGGCGAGGCGCTGCATCGTCCAGTCGGAGGCGACCATGCCGCCGTCGACGCGCAGCACCGTATCCTCGGCACCGTTCTTCCAGTCTTTCTGCATGGCGTCGAGCAGATCGCGGGTCTGGTAGCAGACGGCTTCGAGCGCAGCGCGGGAAAGCTCCGCCGGGCCGCTGTTGCGTGTCAGCCCGAAGATCGCGCCGCGCGCCTTGGCATCCCAATAGGGCGCGCCGAGGCCGGTGAAGGCGGGTACGAGATAGATCTCCTGCGTCGCATCGGCCTTTTCGGCAAGTGCATTGGTCTCGGCGGCGCTGCCGATAATGCCGAGCCCGTCGCGCAGCCACTGCACGGCCGCACCCGCGATGAAGATAGACCCTTCCAGCGCATAGGTCGTCTCGCCGTTCAGGCGGTAGGCGATGGTGGTCAGCAGCCGGTTTTTCGAGCGCACCATGTCGGCGCCGGTATTGAGCAGCGCGAAACAGCCGGTGCCGTAGGTCGATTTCAGCATGCCGGGCGCAAAGCAGGCCTGGCCGATGGTCGCCGCCTGCTGGTCGCCGGCAACACCGAGGATCGGGATGGCAGCGCCGAAGATATCAGGGTCGACCGTGCCGAAATCTGCGGCGCAATCCTTGACCTCCGGCAGCATGGCGGCCGGCACCCTCAGAATATCGAGCAGATCCTCGTCCCAGGCGTTTTCGGCGATGTTGTACATCAGCGTGCGTGAGGCGTTGGTGGCGTCAGTCACGAAGCTCTTGCCGCCGGTCAGCCGCCAGATCAGGAAAGTATCGATCGTGCCGAAGCAGAGATCGCCCCTCGCCGCACGCGCCCGCGCACCCTTCACATTGGCGAGCATCCAGGAGAGCTTGGTTCCCGAGAAATAGGGATCGAGGATGAGGCCGGTCTTCTTGGTGAAAACCCGCTCCAGATCCTGCCGCTTGAGATTGTCGCAATAGCTTGCCGTGCGCCGGTCCTGCCAGACGATGGCGTTCTGGATCGGCCGCCCCGTCTCGCGCTCCCAGACGACCACCGTCTCGCGCTGATTGGTGATGCCGAGCGCAGCGATATCCTTCGCCGTCACCTTGGCTTCGCGCAGCGCCATCTTGACGGTGGAGACGACCGAGTCCCAGATCTCCTCAGGATTGTGCTCGACCCAGCCGGAGCGCGGATAGATCTGGGTGAATTCCTTCTGGCCCTTGCCGACGACCTGCATGTCGCCATCAAAAACGATCGCCCGCGTCGACGTCGTTCCCTGATCGATCGCCAGAACATATCCGCTCATGAAGTTCCTCCCAAGCACGTTGATTATCGTGACAAATCAATAGGACACGGATGCGGGCGAGAAAAGCGAATAAAGCGGAATTGCCAGCCTGCCGGCTTTGGGCATAACCTCGCCCGAAACGTTGCAACGCAGCATCGCGATGTCAGGAGAAAACAGCATGAGCAGATCAGTCGTCGTCACCGGCTCCACCAGCGGCATCGGCCTTGCGATCGCCACCGCCTTTGCCGAAACCGGCGACAACGTCGTCATCAACGGCTTCGGAAATGCCGATGAAATCAACGCGATCGTGGCGCGGATTGAATCAGTGTCGAAAGGTCGGGCGATCTACCATCCGGCCGACATGACCAAGCCCGCCGAGATCGCCGACCTGATCGAAACCGCCGCAAAGACTTTCGGCAGCGTCGATGTGCTGGTCAACAATGCCGGCATCCAGCATGTCGAGAAGATCGAGGATTTCCCGATCGAGAAGTGGGACCAGATCATCGCCATCAATCTGTCGAGCTCCTTTCACACCATGCGCGCGGCTATCCCGCTGATGAAGGCCAGGAAGCATGGCCGCATCATCAACATCGCCTCGGCCCACGGGCTCGTCGCCTCTCCTTTCAAATCCGCCTATGTGGCAGCGAAACATGGTATATTAGGCCTAACGAAGACGGCGGCGCTTGAGCTTGCCGAATTCGGTGTGACGGTCAACGCCATCTGCCCCGGCTATGTGCTGACGCCGCTCGTCGAAAAGCAGATACCCGATACCGCCAAAGCCCGCGGCATGACCGAGGAGCAGGTGAAGAGCGAGGTCATCCTCAAGGCGCAGCCGACGCGTGAATTCGTCAAGGCCGAGGAGATCGGCGCGCTGTCGCTCTATCTCGCAAGCGACGCCGCCCGCCAGGTGACGGGAACGCATATCTCGATTGACGGTGGCTGGACGGCAGCTTAACCATTTGGAAAAAACAACCGGGAATATCATGAACGACAGCATCCGCTTCATCCTGAATGGCGAGGACATCGCCCTCTCCGATGTCAGGCCGACCGAGACGCTTCTCGATTTTCTGCGGTTGAAGCGGCGCCTGACGGGCACCAAGGAAGGATGCGCCGAAGGCGATTGCGGCGCCTGCACCGTGCTCGTCGGCAGGCTCGCCGATGGCAAGCTCACCTATGAATCCGTCAATGCCTGCATCCGTTTCATGGGCTCGCTGCACGCCACTCATGTGGTGACGGTCGAGCATCTCGCCGGCCGGGACGGCGCCCTGCATCCGGTGCAGCAGGCGCTGGTCGATTGCCACGGCTCGCAATGCGGCTTCTGCACCCCGGGCTTCGTCATGTCGCTCTACGGGCTGTGGCTGACGAAGGAGAAGCCGAGCCGCCGCGAGATCGAAAAGGCCCTGCAAGGCAATCTCTGTCGCTGCACCGGCTACGAACCCATCGTCAAGGCGGCCGAGCAGGTCAGCCAGATGCGGCCGAGCGCCCTCTTCGATCCGCTGGAGCGGACGCGCTCGGAAATCGTCGCGCGGCTCTGGGCCATGCAGGCGAGCGGCACCATCAGGATCGGGAGCGGCGAAGACAGGCTGATCGTGCCGGCTTCGGTCCAGGCACTGGCCGAAATCCTCTCGCAGGAGCCGGACGCGACCGTCGTCGCCGGCTCGACCGATGTCGGCCTCTGGGTGACGAAGCAGATGCGGCGGCTGAGCCCCGTCGTCTTCATCAATCACCTGAGCGAATTGCAGTCGATCATCGAAAACGACGACGGCATCACCATCGGCGCCGGCGTCAGCTATACCGGCGCCTTTGCCGCGATCTCGAAAAAGATCCCGGCGTTCGGGCGGCTGATCGATCGCATCGGCGGCGAACAGGTGCGCAACATGGGCACGATCGGCGGCAACATCGCCAACGGCTCGCCGATCGGCGACAGCCCGCCGCCGCTGATCGCCCTCGGCGCGACGCTGACGCTGCGCTCCCTTGAAGGTCAGCGCAAAATACCGCTCGAAGACTTTTTCATCGCCTATGGCAGGCAGGACCGGAAACCCGGCGAGTTCGTCGAAAGCGTCTTCGTGCCCTACCCCAAGGCCAGCCGCTTTGCCGCCTACAAGATCACCAAACGCCGCGACGAGGACATCACCGCCGTGCTCGGCGCCTTCCTGCTGACGCTCGACGATGCCGAGACGATCACCGACATCCGCATCGCTTTCGGCGGCATGGCCGCAACGCCGAAACGCGCTCGCACGGTGGAGGCCGAACTGATCGGCAAGCCCTGGACGGAAGCCACCATCGAAGCCGCCCGCCCCGCCTTCGACACCGATTTCCAACCACTCACCGACTGGCGCGCCACGGCGGAATACCGGCAATTGACGGCGAAGAATTTGCTGACGCGGTTCTATCTGGAAACGGTGGGCGCGCCGGCGGAGCTCAAGCGGTTCGAGGAGGTGGCGTGATGGAGACATTGATCAGAACGCCCGGAATGCAAGCATTGATGGGAATAGTCGCGGCCTCCTCCTCTCCCTCATTCCTGTGCTTGTCACAGGAATCCAGCGCGCCCAAGTCCTTGGGCGCAGGAAACCCTTCTCCGTCAGCATATGAATCATTCACGGCGCAGACGCGCCGTGGCTGGATTCCTGTGACAAGCACAGGAATGAGGGAGTGCGAAGTAGCCGCATTTCCTAACTCCCTTCGCGGAGGACTGATCTAATGGACAAGTCCACCTTCGAAGACCCCAAAGTCGTCATCTCAGGCCCCATGCACGGCTCGCTGCGCCATGATTCCGCGCACAAACACGTCACCGGAACCGCCGACTACATCGACGACATCCCCGAACCCGCGGGCTTGCTGCACGGCGCACTCGGCCTCTCCGACCGGGCGCATGCCGAAATCCTCAGCATCGACCTTTCCGCGGTCGCCGCCCATCCCGGCGTCGTCTGGGTCTTCACCGGCAAGGACGTGCCCGGCATCAACGACACCAGCTCCAACGGCAGCCATGACGAGCCGCTGCTTGCCGAAACTTTGGTGCAGTTCCACGGCCAGCCGATCTTTGCCGTCATCGCCGAGACGCGCGACGCCGCCCGTCGCGCTGCGCGGCTCGCGAAGATCGACTATCGCGACCTCCCGCATTGGAGCGATATCGACGGCGCGCTCGCCAACGGCAGCCCTCTCGTCATTACCCCGATGACGCTCCATCGCGGCGAGCCCGAAACGGAAATGCCGAACGCCGCCATGCGCCTGAAAGGCCAGATGCGCATCGGCGGACAGGAGCATTTCTACCTCGAAGGCCATATCGCCGTGGCGATCCCCGGCGAGGACGACGAAGTGACCGTCTGGTCCTCGACGCAGCATCCGAGCGAGATCCAGCATATCGTCGGCCACGTGCTCGATATCCCCTCCAACGCCGTGACCGTCAACGTGCGCCGCATGGGCGGCGGCTTCGGCGGCAAGGAAACGCAGGGCAGCCAGTTCGCCGCTCTTGCCGCCCTCGCCGCCAAGAAGCTCGGCCGCGCCATCAAATTCCGCCCCGACCGTGACGAGGATATGAGCGCCACCGGCAAGCGCCACGATTTCCTCGTCGATTACGAAGTGGGCTTCGATGCAGAAGGCCGCATCCACGCGGTCGACGCGACTTACGCGGCGCGCTGCGGCTTCTCCTCCGACCTCTCGGGACCAGTCACCGACCGCGCTCTCTTCCATGCCGATTCCAGCTACTTTTACCCGCATGTGAACCTGGTCTCGAAGCCCTTGAAGACGCACACCGTCTCCAACACCGCCTTCCGCGGCTTCGGTGGGCCGCAGGGCATGCTCGGCGCAGAGCGCGTCATCGAGGAGATCGCCTATGCCCTCGGCAAGGACCCGCTCGATATCCGCAAGCTGAATTTCTACGGACAGCCGGGTTCCGGGCGCACGCTGACGCCCTACCATCAGGAGGTCGAGGACAACATCATCGCCCGGGTCGTCGAGGAGCTGGAGGAAACGGCCGAATACCGGGCGCGGCGCAACGCCATCATCGGCTTCAACCGCGACAGCCGCTACATCAGGAAAGGCATCGCGCTGACGCCGGTCAAATTCGGCATCTCCTTCACCATGACCGCCTTCAACCAGGCCGGCGCCCTCGTTCACATCTATCAGGATGGCTCGATCCACCTGAACCACGGCGGCACCGAAATGGGCCAGGGCCTCTATACCAAGGTGGCGCAGATACTGGCCGACAGTTTCCAGGTCGATATCGACAGAGTGAAAATCACCGCGACGACGACTGCCAAGGTGCCGAACACCTCGGCCACCGCCGCCTCCTCCGGCTCGGACCTGAACGGCATGGCCGCCTATGATGCCGCCCGCCAGATCAAGGAACGGTTGGTGGCCTTTGCCACGGAAAAATGGAATGTGGCCCCCTCCGACGTCGTCTTCCTGCCGAACCGGGTGCGCGTCGGCGAGAACGAGATCGCCTTCCCCGATTTCATCAAGCAGGCCTATTTCGCCCGCGTCCAGCTTTCCGCCGCCGGCTTCTACAAGACGCCGAAGATCCACTGGGACCGCAAGGCCGGCCGCGGTACGCCCTTCTATTATTTCGCCTATGGCGCCGCCTGCACCGAGGTCTCGATCGACACCCTGACCGGCGAATATCTGATCGACCGAACAGACATCCTCCATGACGTCGGCCGCTCGCTGAACCCGGCGATCGACCTCGGCCAGGTCGAAGGCGCCTTCGTCCAGGGCCTGGGCTGGCTGACGACGGAAGAGCTATGCTGGGACGACAAGGGCCGCCTGCGCACTCACGCACCATCCACCTACAAGATCCCCCTCGCCTCCGACCGCCCGAAGATCTTCAACGTCCGGCTTGCCGAATGGTCGGAGAATGCCGAAGCCACCATCGGCCGCTCCAAGGCCGTCGGCGAACCGCCCTTCATGCTGGCGATCTCGGTGCTGGAAGCACTGTCGATGGCGGTGGCGAGCGTGGCGGACTACAAGGTCTGCCCAAGGCTCGATGCACCCGCGACGCCGGAACGCGTGCTGATGGCGGTGGAGCGGATGAAGCGGGTGTAGGATGCGTCCGGCTGATTTGTTGTTTGGGCAGGACCGGCGGAGTGAGTGGCACCCCCCTCTGTCCTGCCGGACAGAGGGGGGTGCCACGCCCACATACCCATCGGCCGTCCACCCATGACCAACCTCCCCACCTTCCTCGCCACCCACCCCAACGCAATCCTCGTCGACATCACCGGCACGCAAGGCTCCACCCCGCGCGAGGCCGGCGCCTTCATGCTCGTTTCGGCGAACGCCCTCTGGGGCACGATCGGCGGTGGACAGTTCGAGTTCATGGCGATCCACAACGCGCGGGAGATGTTGGCCGGAACCGGCGGCATACCCACCATGGACATCCCGCTCGGCCCCGAGATCGGCCAATGCTGCGGCGGACGCACTGAGTTGCGGTTTCGGCGGCTGACACAGGCGCTGAAAGAGGAGCTTGAAGCCAGGCTCGCCGGCGAAATCGAGCATTTGCCCGAGGTGCTGCTCTTCGGAGCCGGCCATGTCGGCCGGGCGCTGGCGGCAGCCCTTGCGCCGCTGCCTCTGTCGGTGACGGTCGTCGAAACCAGGCAAGAGGAACTCGCCAACCTGCCGGATGGAACCCAGACCCGGCTCGTTCCGATGCCGGAAGCGCTGGTGAAGGATATTCCCTCAGGCGGCGCGGTCGTCATCCTGACCCATGACCACGCGCTTGATTTCCTCATCGCCCGCGAGGCGCTTGAGAGAACCGACCTCGCCTATACCGGCATGATCGGCTCGGCGACCAAGCGCGCCACCTTCGCAAGCTGGCTTTCCCGCGAAGGCGGTGGCGAGCGTGGCTGGATCGAGCGGTTGACGCTGCCGATCGGCGGCTCGGCGGTCAGGGACAAACGACCCGAAGTGATCGCCGCCATGACCGCCGCCGAAATCCTG
This sequence comes from Rhizobium sp. BR 249, assembly GCF_047445895.1. Taxonomy (NCBI): domain Bacteria; kingdom Pseudomonadati; phylum Pseudomonadota; class Alphaproteobacteria; order Hyphomicrobiales; family Rhizobiaceae; genus Rhizobium; species Rhizobium sp. BR 249. The sequence goes on from NZ_JARWKX010000005.1 coordinate 13,734, forward strand.
ACGGCACTTGCGGCCTACCGCATGCGCTCGTCCTCGTAATAGGGATCGCGCCCGTCGAGGAAACCGAGATCGCGCTTGACGCGGTCCGGCGTCGCGTTGAGATCGAGCCGGGGCAGACGGCAGAAACGATCAACGCCTCCCGCCAGCCAGCCGGCAAGGCGCCGGAAAGTGCCGATTTCCTGCCGCGGCCGGCTCTCTTCGATAGCTTGGCAATCCATGACATCACCTCGTCCGTTTGATGGTATGAGTTGCAGTTTGCCGCCAAAAATGCTGCAATTCCAATCGAACGACCGTCTGCCTGCATCAAGAGAACTTATCCATGAAACTGTCGAAACAATTCCCCCTGAATGCGCTGCGCGTCTTCGAGGCCGCCGCCCGGCTCGGCAGTTTCACCAAGGCGGGCGACGAGCTCGGCATGACGCAGACGGCCGTCAGCTACCAGATCAAATTGCTGGAGGAGAATGTCGGCGAGCCGCTCTTCCTGCGCCGCCCCCGCCAGATCGCGCTGACGGAGACCGGCGAACGGCTGGCGCCGAAAGTGACGGAAGCCTTCGCCATGCTGCACGATGCGATGGCGACGGCGCGCGACAGCGTCGAAGGCACGCTCGCCATCAGTTCCACCCACACCTTTGCTTCGAAATGGCTGGCGCCGCGCCTCGGCTCCTTTCATCTGAAGCATCCGGCGATCGCGGTGCGCTTTCAGGCGACCTCCGACATCATCGACTTCGGCCGTGAACAGATCGACGTCGGCATCCGCTGGGGCGACGGCAACTGGCCGGGGCTGGCGCTGCACCGGCTGATGGGCCTGGAGTTCACGCCGATGCTGAGCCCGAAGCTGGCGGAATCGGCAGGCGGCATCAGGGAGCCGCGCGATCTCCTGAAATTCGATCTCTTCGATGCCGGCGATGTCTGGTGGAAACAATGGTTCGAGGCGGCCGGTGTCACGGAGACGGATCTAGACCGGCGCCCGCGCAACCAGCTCGGCTCGCAGGCGGTGGAAGCCGATGCGGCGATGGCCGGCCACGGCGTCGCCATCCTCAATCCGGCTTTCTATGCCGCCGAGATCGCGCTCGGCCGGCTCTACCAGCCTTTCGAACTGACCCGCAGCGACGGCAAGGCCTACTGGCTCGTCTATCCCGAAAACCGCCGCAACGTGCCGAAAATCAAGGCTTTCCGCAACTGGATCCTCGAAGAGATGAAAACGGCCGCAGTTTAAAGCATCCCGCGCCCGGCAACCTCACCAGGAAAAAGCCATCATCCAGACCGGCTGTGCCGGTTTGGCTTCAAAATCCCATTTCCGGCGCGTAGAAGCAGCGCGGGGTGTTCTCGTTGGGGAACAGACAGAGGTGGTAATCGCCGTCGCCGGACTGCATCGCCTTCGTCATCGGCAGCAGAAAGACGTGAGCATGCGTGACAAGCCGGTGGTCGCCCGGCAGCAGCGTCACACGATATCCATTTGGCGTCACCGCCACGCTTTTCGACGGAATCATCTGGCAATCGCCATTATGACTGTCGCCGTTGCAACAATAGGGGTCATAACTCCACCCCGAAGGTGCGTCGTGAGCCATCGCCAACGATGCGTATGCCATCATCACACACGTCAGAATGCTGCGCATGGGCATCTCTCCGTCGATGAATGCGCCGCCGATATCTAACGGTTCTTATTATTTCATTCCGGCGGCCCGCAAACCTAACTGTATCCGCTCATCATAGTTTCAAGATCGGCTAATTTAGCAGATCCAGTATGAAACAGTAATAATGCACGGCTTCTCGGCAGCTTTTAGGCACGGGGCGGCAGATCGGCGGCGCGTTCCGTTGATCATTCCACTGTTCCCTTGGGCTGCCACCGTCGCGAAAACCGACGGGCATGTGCGGTTCTTCAATCTCCTCTTCCCTCCCCGCCAAAATTTCCGCAATGTCACGAGTCGGAGGAAGATAGGGGAACTCGATGTATGAATATGCCATAGCATGGGAATGGCTGGCCTTTGCGGCGCGCTGGTTCCATGTCGTCACCGCGATCGCCTGGATCGGCTCGTCCTTCTATTTCATCGCGCTCGACCTCGGACTGGTGAAACGCCCGCATCTGCCGCCCGGCGCCTATGGCGAGGAATGGCAGGTTCATGGCGGCGGCTTCTATCATATCCAGAAGTATCTGGTGGCGCCGGCTCAGATGCCGGAACATCTGACCTGGTTCAAATATGAGAGCTATTTCACCTGGATCTCCGGCTTCCTGATGCTCTGCATCGTCTATTACGGCGGCGCTGACCTCTTCCTGATCGACCGGCATGTGCTCGATATCAGCCCGTCCGTCGCCATCGCGATCTCGCTGGCGTCGCTCGCCTTCGGCTGGATCGTCTACGACCTCTTCTGCAAATCCCCGCTTGGCCGCAACACCTGGGGACTGATGGCGGTGCTCTATGTCGTGCTCGTCTTCATGGCCTGGGGCTACACGCAGCTTTTCACCGGCCGCGCCGCCTTCCTGCATCTCGGCGCTTTCACCGCGACGATCATGTCGGCCAACGTCTTCATGATCATCATCCCGAACCAGAAGATCGTCGTCGCCGATCTCATCGCCGGGCGTACGCCCGATCCAAAATACGGGCAGATCGCCAAGCAGCGCTCGCTGCACAACAATTACCTGACGCTGCCCGTCATCTTCTTCATGCTGTCGAACCATTATCCGCTGGCCTTCGGCACGGCGTTCAACTGGGTGATCGCGGCACTGGTCTTCCTGATGGGCGTCACCATCCGCCACTGGTTCAACACCACCCATGCACGGAAAGGCCGGCCGACCTGGACCTGGATCGTCACCGTCATCCTCTTCATCCTGATCATGTGGCTTTCGACCGTGCCGAAGCAGCTGACGGGCGAGACGGATGCGGCGGCGGTGGCGCCCGCCTTCCAGCAATTCGCCGGAAATCCGCACTTTCCTGCCGTCAAACAACTGGTCTCGACGCGCTGTTCCATGTGCCATGCCGCCGAGCCCGCCTATGAAGGCGTCGTGCGGCCGCCGAAGGGCGTGATGCTCGAAAACGACGCGGAAATTGCCGCCCATGCCCGAGAAATCTATATACAGGCAGGCCGCAGCCATGCCATGCCGCCCGGCAACGTGACTGATATTACACCGGACGAACGCAGGCTGCTCGTCGCCTGGTTCGAAAGCGCAGTGGAAGGCAAGAAACAATGACGACGACACTTCTCCGCGGCCGCCTCCTCTCTTTCCATCGCGCACCGCTGAGTCTTGCCGACAGCCAGAGTTATCTCTACGAGGAGGATGGCGGCCTTTTGATCGAGGACGGGCTGATCGCCGCGGTCGGCCCCTATGCCGACGTCAAGGCGAAAGCCGCCGAAGGCACGGCCGAGATTGACCACCGCCCGCATCTGATCATGCCCGGCTTCATCGACATGCACCTGCATTTTCCGCAGATGCAGGTGATCGCCTCCTATGCCGCCAACCTGCTCGAATGGCTGAACACCTACACTTTCCCCGAGGAATGCCGCTTCGTCGAAAGCGCGCATGCTGAAAGGATCGCCACGCACTTTTACGACGAACTGATCCGCCACGGCACGACGACGGCGGTCGCCTACTGCTCCGTGCACAAGACCTCGGCCGACGCCTTCTTCGCCGAGGCGATGAAGCGCAACATGCGCATGGTCGGCGGCAAGGTGATGATGGACCGCAACGCCCCGCAGGGCCTGCTCGACACGCCCGAAATGGGTTATGACGAAACCCGCCAGGTGATAGCGGACTGGCACGGCAAGGGCCGCAACCACGTCGCCATCACCCCGCGCTTCGCCATCACCTCGACGCCGGCGCAGATGGAGGCGACATCGGCGCTTGCCCGCGAGTTTCCCGACCTGCACATCCAGACGCATCTTTCGGAAAACCACGACGAGATCAAATTCACCTGCGAGCTCTATCCCGACGCGATCGACTATACCGACATCTATGCCCGCTACGGCCTGCTCGGGCCGAAAAGCCTCTTCGGCCATGCCATCCATCTCTCCGAGCGCGAAGCCGATGTCATGAGCGAGACCGGCTCCGTCGCCATCCACTGCCCGACCTCGAACCTCTTCCTCGGCTCCGGCCTGTTTCCGCTGAAGGCGCTGGCGCGCCGCGAAAAGCCGGTCCGCATCGGCGTCGCCACGGATATCGGCGGTGGATCCAGCTATTCCATGCTGAAGACCATGGACGAGGCCTACAAGATCCAGCAGCTGCTCGGCGAACGGCTGAACCCGCTGGAAAGCTACTACCTGATGACCCGCGGCAATGCCGAGGCGCTGTCGCTCGCCGACCGGATCGGCACGCTGGACCCCGGCACCGAAGCCGACCTCGTCGTCCTCGATGCAGCAGCGACCCCGGCCATGGCGCTGAAGATGGAAACGGTGAAGACCCTGCCCGAGGAACTCTTCCTGATGCAGACGATGGGCGACGACCGGTCGATCGCGGAGACTTACGTGGCGGGCGTCGCTTTGAAAAAGGCCCTTTAGGCAGACTTGCAAAAATCGATCATTCTTCCCATAGTTCCATGAGGAGAAAAGCTATGGATCTGACCGTTTCATTGCCGGATGAACTGGCGAGCTACATCAAGAGAAAGATCGATTCCGGCGGTTACAGCTCTTCGAGCGACGTCGTGAGCGAAGCCCTGCGGCTGCTTGAAGAGTGCGACGATGCAAAAATTCGCGAGGTCGAACGGCTGCGGGATGCATGGCATGAAGGAATTCAGAGCGGAGATTTCGCTCCTTTGGATATCGATGCTGTAAAGGCCGAAGGGCGCCGGCGGTTTGGCGCATCCAAAGCCTGATCGATGGCCGCAGTTTTTTATTCGAGCCGAGCCCGCTCGGACATGCTGGACATTTGGTTGTGGATCGCCGGCAGCAGCGGCCAGACAATGGCCGATACCATCATCGCCCGTATCGAACAGCGCATTTCCTCTTTGAGCCGGCACCCGCAAATGGGTCCAAAACGACCGGAGATTGCTGAGGACGCCCGGGTGCTGGTGGTCGAAACGTGGCTCGTGCTCTACTCTTTTGATAGCGAAGACGTTCGCATCGTGCGCATCATGGATGGAGCGAGTGACCTGCGCGATATACCTTGGGAAAAGTAACGACTCCATTGTTGTCGACGGGCGCCTTCGAAATTTCTCATAACGTCCTTCCTGATTTATGTTACGCCGGGGTAGCCACGTTCAGATGTGAAGGTCCCATTCATGGCTACTCCGCTCACCATCGCCGATCTGAAAAAACTCGCGCGGCGCCGCGTGCCGAAAATGTTCTTCGACTATGCGGATTCGGGTGCCTGGACGGAATCCACCTATCAGGCGAATGAGAGCGATTTCGGTGAGATCAAGCTGCGCCAGCGCGTGCTGGTGGACATGACCAACCGCACGCTGGAAACGACGATGATCGGCCAGAAAGTGTCCATGCCCGTGGCGCTGGCGCCGACCGGCCTGACCGGTATGCAGCATGCCGACGGCGAGATGCTGGCGGCGCGCGCGGCGGAAGAATTCGGCGTTCCCTTCACGCTCTCGACGATGAGCATCTGCTCGATCGAGGACGTCGCCTCGGTGACGACACGCCCCTTCTGGTTCCAGCTCTACGTGATGAGGGACAAGGATTTCGTCCTCGGGCTGATCAACCGCGCCAAGGCCGCCAGATGCTCGGCGCTGGTGCTGACGGCCGATCTGCAGATCCTCGGCCAGCGCCACAAGGACCTGCGCAACGGCCTGTCGGCGCCGCCGAGATTCACCCCGAAACATCTCTGGCAGATGGCGACCCGGCCCTTCTGGTGCCTGGATATGCTGCAGACCAAGCGCCGCACCTTCGGCAATATCATCGGCCACGCCAAAAATGTCTCCAGTATCACTTCGCTCGCCGCATGGACGCACGCGCAGTTCGACCCCCGGCTCTCCTGGGCCGATGTCGCCTGGATCAAGGAGCAATGGGGCGGACCGCTGATCATCAAGGGCGTGCTCGATCCGGAAGACGCGAGGGCCGCCGCCGACACCGGCGCCGATGCAATCGTCGTCTCCAATCATGGCGGCCGCCAGCTCGACGGCGCCCCCTCCTCGATCAGCATGCTGCCTTCAATCGTCGACGCCGTCGGCGACCGCATCGAAGTCCATCTCGACGGCGGCATCCGCTCCGGCCAGGACGTCTTGAAGGCCGTAGCGCTCGGCGCCAAGGGCACCTATATCGGCCGCCCCTTCCTCTATGGCCTCGGTGCCATGGGCAAGGACGGCGTCACGCTGGCACTCGACATCATCCGCAAGGAGATGGACATCACCATGGCGCTTTGCGGCAAGCGCGACATCAACGACGTAAACGCCTCGATCATATCAGGGCGAGGCTGAGAGAAGTCGGCAGCGGCTGGCCGTCGCTCGCAGTGAACAGAAGGATCGCGAAAATCACGAGACTGATGGCGAGCGCAAAACGCTGCCGCCAGACGATGCGGCGCGATCCGGCAATTCGTCTTTCGAGGCCAGGCGGTGTCCCGTCGGGCTTGCGAAGCTGCATCCGGGACAGCAGGTCGTCGACGGCGGCAAGACCGGCGACCTCCGTCTCATGGCTCGACGCGAGGCGGAACAGCAGCGCATCGAAGAGGAGATGGATCGCCAGCGCAAGGACGATCCCGCAGAAAACCAGCATCAAGAGCCAGCCGAGCGCTGGAGCGAAGCCTCGATATCCCTGGGTGATCGGGCCGATAATCAGCGGCAACAGCGCCGTCAGCCCGCAGACGATTGAATTGCGGCCGAGATTTCGCGCAGCCGCCGAGGCCGTGGCATTCCACTGCGTCATTGCAAGCCCTCCGTCACGGCATGGATGCTTTCCTCGGGCAGATGAACCCGCCGCCCCGCCCGTTCGATCAGCCGCAGCGCTTCGGCCGGAGTTTCGCAGCGCCGACTGATGAGCAGCCAACGCACGATGACGCCGGCGCTGCGCTGGAAACCGAGCGCGCAGCAGACGAGGATCGGTCCCTGGTGGCGCGCAGCCTCGATGAGGTTCGCCGCGGCGAGCGTCTGGATCTTGTCCAGGCCTGTCAGATCAAGGGTCGGAAAACTGCACCAGCGCGTTGATGTCCCGCTCGGGCGCTGAAACTCGCCGGTGAGGTCGATCACCGTGGCAAAACGGTCGGCCTCGTGGCGACGCGGAAAACGGCCGAGATGGACGCCGTCAGCGATCGCCACCGATGACGGCATTTTCCGGGTCCAGAGCCAAACGTTGATGAGAGCGCCGAGCCGGTAGGGTGCCAGCAGCCAGCGGCTGGCAAGTGCCGCCCGGCCATCGAGGCGTTTCTGGAAGATTTGCGGACCGGCGCCGAAATATCCGACTGCGACGATCGCCAGCGCAACGGCCGGCCAGAGCAACAGAAGCGCTGCGGCCGATAGAGGAGTAAAGAGCGCTGCAAGGCCGAGAAATGCGAGGGCGCCGCATAGATAATAGATACCGAGACGGCGCGACTTCGCATCGTCGCTCAAAGCAAAATTCGCAAGAGGCGAACCGGCATCGCGCGGGAAAAGCCAGGCGGCAAACAGGCCGAGCAGCACGCCGGTCGGTATGTCCATGACGTGATGCTGCCACGTCGTCAGCACGGAGGCGCCGATGAGGAAGCACCAGAAATGCCAGAGAAGCCGTATCCTCCCCGGCAGCCGGCCGCGCAGATGGTCCCAGATCACCACCAGCAGCGCGATATGCAGCGACGGCGCCTGGTTGAACGGCTTGTCGAAGCCGCCGAGGACGGCAAACATGAAACCGGGCAGGCCGCTCGTTGCCGGCCGCACGAAGATTGCTTCGAGAGGAAACGCGATAAAGCAGGCAACCGCGATCAACTGGATCGTCAGATAACGCCTCGCGAGCCTATCCACGTCGCGCGGCGTGGTGTTGATGAACAGGCAGAGCCCGTAGAACAGGTTGATCGACCAGTATGGAATGATCGTCCATCCCAAGAACGGAATGGCGCCTTCCCATGCGAAGGCGATGTTCGGCACATGCGCGCGTTGCGACGCCAGCCAGTTGGCGCCGCCATAGGTCAGGTAGAAGAACGGCGCCAGGAAGGCGAGCCAGAGTGCGGCCCGCTTCAGAACCGGCGCTGTCCGGGAAAGAGGAGAACGTGCCTGCTCCAACGGCTTTGCCCTCAAACTCTCTCCGCCAGCGAGACGGTGAAAATGCCCCACTGGTCGATGCGCTGTTCGATCTTGCGGAAACCGGCCGCGGCGACGAGTTGGTCCATTTCTTCTTGCGTCCGCCGCCGCATCACCCATGCCTGGCCGCCACGGTGGGAAGTGAGCGCGCGGGCAATCATCTCCAATTGCGGATGCCATGGCTGGTTGGTGTAGACGAGCAGACCACCGGGCTGCATCGCGCGGGCGATCCCATCGAGCGAAGCGGCGATCATCGCATTGTCGGAAAAGAGTTCATACAGGCCGGAGACGATCGCCAGATCCGGAGCCGGCGTGATCGCAGCCAGCCCCTCGCCGTCAAAGGCATCCTGCTGACGGAAGCTCACGAAATCACCCAGTCCACGCGCGGCGATGCTGTTGCGGCCGGCCTCGACATTGATCGGGGAATAATCCTGCAGCCGCGCGCTATCGGGACGCACGGCAGCCGTTTCGATAGCATCGAGGACATAACGGCCTTGCCCGGCCGCGATGTCGAGCATATGGGTGCTGCGGCCGGCCGCCTTCAGGCGCTGAAGCCCGTGGTCGATCAGTTCCTGCAAGTGCAGCTTGCGCTGCCTGATGCCGCGCCAGCCGATCGCCTCGAGGAACACCTTGTCGATCAACCGCCCACCGGGACCGAGCCCCCGCGGCTCGTTCTCATAGACGTAATCGAGCGTCGAGCCGGAATCGAAACCGGTCTTGACGCCGGTCTTTATGCCTTCGGACACCAGCGCGCCGAGCCTGATGTTGAGACGGCTGAGCGCCCAGTAGATGCCGCGCGGGGATGCGGCGTCCAGAGGACTTGCGAGGCGGTCGGCCTCGTCCTTGGTATAGCCCTGGACATGTGCGGTGAGAAGGTCGGCACGCGCCCGGGGTTCGGCGAAACGCGCTTCGACGAAACGGCGAATCTCGGCGAGCGCAATCGCCCGGTCCCTTTCGCCAAGCGTGTCGTGGTAGAAGCCGGCGAGCACATGCCGTTCCTTGATGCGGCTGCCGAGATTTTCGTAGAACCGGTGCTGCGGCGCATGCCGCACCACCCAGTCGCTGCCGGAGATCAGCAACTGGGTCGGAACGGTGATGGCGCGGGCGTCGCTGACGACGCGGGCTGCCGCCTCATAGAGCTGCAACAGAATGTTGGAGGCGATCGGCCTAGATATCAATGGGTCGGCTTCAAAGGAGGCGATGCGCTCGGGATCATGCGTCAGAAACCTCGCCTTGACATAGGAATTGACGAAGAACGTTCCCTTGAGCTTTTCCCAGAGCGCAATGCCTTCCCTGGCAAACGGCACGTAGAGCTTGACGCTGAAGGCCGGTGAGGCCAGCACGAGCGCACGGATCGGCGGCGCATAGTCGTGCACCCAGGTGCTGGCAAGAACCGCGCCGACGCTCTGCGCAATGACGGCGATGTCTTCGACCGCAGTACCGCTTGTCTCGCTGACATGGCGGACGAAGCAATCGAGATCACGCGCCGAGGCGGCAAAGGATGGCGAATAGCCGCGCTCTCCCGGCGAACGCCCGTGGCCGCGCGCGTCCCAGGCGTAGAAGGCAAAATCATCGAGGCCGAGTTCGGCGGGGAGATGGGCGACGCGGCCGCTGTGCTCATGGCCGCGATGGAGAAGAATGATCGCGCCCTTGGCTGCAGCGCCGGTCGCAGGCCAGGTCCGATAAAACAGCCGAGTGCCGTCATGCGAGACAAATTCGGATTCACGCACTGGTCTGGCCGTCGAGGACGGTTGCACGCTATCGGCAGTTTGCAGCACGGTCTTCTCCAATTCTGATCGATGGATGAGTTGCAACCATTGGCGGCAACAGTGATTTGCTTTTATTGCAAAAGTCTAGCTGCAAATGTAAGTCCTTGAGAAGACCGACATGGAGTGGGACTTTCCTCATAAGTACGACGATCCGCACGTCCGAGCCGATAGACTATTACCATGCCACGAAACTCCACTGAGGTAGCATGTCCGTTTACCAATTGAAGTCCCGATTTCAGGATATTCTCCGCCCTCTGGTGCGTTCCCTGGCGGCGCGAGGGGTTACCGCCAATCAGGTGACTTCGGTTGCTGCCGCCGTCTCGGTTGCACTTGGGCTTTTTCTGAGCGTCGCCCCGCTGCCGCATTGGTTTTTCTTGGTGCCCGTATGGTTTCTCCTGCGCATGGGCCTCAATGCCATTGACGGCATGCTCGCGCGCGAACATGGGCAGAAGAGCATTTTAGGCGCCTATCTCAACGAGATCAGTGACGTCATATCGGATGCCGCCCTTTATTTGCCGTTTGCGTTCATCGATCCGAACGATCTGATGCCGGTCATGGCCGTCATATTCCTCTCGGCGCTGACGGAATTTGCCGGCGTCCTGGGTCAAACGGTCGGTGCAAGCCGGCGTTACGACGGGCCGCTGGGCAAGAGCGACCGTGCGGTGCTGTTCGGCGCGCTCGGCATCTTTATCGCCGTTGGCGGTACGTTTGCAGCTTGGACCTCGTGGCTTTGGGCCGTGGTGGCTCTGCTTCTCGTATGGACCACCGTCAACCGTATCCGCGCCGGTATTCGTGAGGCGCAAACGGCCGCCGGATAGGAAGCGGAGCCGATCGGCCGCCGGTTCTTCCATCAGCAATGTATTCCGGAAACTATGTCGAACGCCGTTTCTTTCGAGTTGCTTGGCAAGCGCTCCTTCCAGGCCTCTCTCCTTTACAACCAGGTTGTATTTTTAGCGCCACCTCTTGAAAGCACAAAAGCGGTGCTTTATGTTTTATACTATGGCGAACATAGGTAAGACATCTCACCCATCGCTGCTGCGCTACACGCTGGCGCCGGATGATCAGGCCCGGCAGGCGCTTGACGACACCATTGCCGCCTATCGCAGGATGATCGACATCCTCACTGAGATCATCGACGACAAGGCGGGCGCCAATCTCGTCGTCCTGCATGAGCTTGCCTATGAAACCGTTCGCGAACAGACGGGCCTGCCGGCGCGGCTGGTCACGCTCGGCCTTCGCGATTTCGCCGCCAATCGCGGCGTGATCGCCGATCCGCCGCAGCTGCCGCTCGATGACAAGCTCTTCGCCATCAAAGGCCCCTCGGACCTGACGATCGCCACAGTGCAGGGACGCGTTGCCGTGCCCTTCGACGTCGCCGGTTATTCCCGGGGATGGGAGAGCATTTTTCCGGCCTATCTCGTTGCCGGCCACAATCATTACGAGATTCACATCGGCGTCACGCCGAATTCCGCTCGGATGGAGGAAAACATGACGAATGAAGGCATTCTTTCACGCATGGGTCGCCTGATCGCGGGCATCGCGAATGCGGCGGTCGACAAGGCGGAAGGCGTCAACAAGATCGCCGTCATCGAACAGGCGATCCGCGAGATCGACGCGGCGGCGGACGAGGCCCGCACCGATATCGGCAAGGCGCGCGCCGAGGAATACCGCATCCAGAGCCGCAGGGACGAAATCGTCGAGGACATGAACGCGCTCGACGAAAAGATCCGCCTCGCCGTCTCCTCCGGGCGCGACGACCTGGCAAAGGCCGGCGTCGCCCGCCAGATCGATCTCGAATCCCAGATCGCCGCGCTCGACAAGGCGCTGGCCGATGCCAAAGAGCAGGTGGACGAGGGCCAGAAAGCCCTGCAGGCCGTGCTTGCAACGCGCCGCGAGGCCGACGCCCGCCTTGCCGATTTCAAGCGCAGCATCGCCCAGCATCCCGAACAGGCGGCAGCCGGCCACGCCAGGCCCACGCCGGGCGCCGGTGCGGCCCGCGCCGCCGCGGCGGTCTCGCGGCTGACCGGCGTTCCATCAGACGAGCATATCAACAGTTCCGAACTGGACGAGCTCGACCGGCTGCACCGCGAACAGGCGATCGAGGCGCGCCTCGCGCGCTTCAAGGCGGATAACCGGTAACGCCGATGGCACTTCTCTTCGCCCCCGAATGTGCTCCCTTCGCCATCGCCGCCGCCGTGCTCGCAGGCCTGACCGCAATCGAAATGCTTGCGACCGTCATGGGTTTTTCGATCATGGAATTTCTGGGAAAACCGGATTTCCATGGCCATGACGGCCTCTCGGGCTACTTGTCCTGGCTCAATGTCGGCGGCGTTCCCCTGCTCATCCTCATCATGCTGGCGCTCGGCTTCTTCGCCATGACCGGCTTTGCCATACAGGCCGTCGCCAACGCCTTCTGGGCGCCGCTTCCCGCCATTGTCGCCGCCATTCCCGCCATCCTGGTCACGGTTCCCATGGTCAGGGCGTCGAGCCGGACCGTGGCGCGGATCGTGCCGCACGACGAGACCTATGCCGTCGATCTCGACGCGCTGATCGGCCGGACCGCCGAAGTGTCGCTCGGCCCGCTCGACCAGGGACTGCCCGGACGCGTCCGCGTCAAGGACCAGCATGGAAACTGGCACGTGCTGAGAGCCAAGGCTGCCAGGGACCAGGGCCCTCTCAAGGTCGGCACCGAGGTTCTCCTCGTCGATCGCAAGGCAGATGTATTTATCGCCATTCCCGCGCTGGCGGATCCCGCCGCAGCGGACAATCAATCTTTCAGGGAGCAGCCATGATGTATGACATTATTCTACCGGCCGGCATCGGCATCGTTCTGATCTTCGGCATCGGCTTTGTCCTCGCCTCTCTCTATACGCGCTCCAGCCGCGACGAGGCCTATGTGCGCACCGGCCTCGGCGGCCAGAAGGTCGTGCTCGACGGCGGTTCCGTCGTCCTGCCGATTTTTCACTCAACCGCCAGGGTGAACCTGAAAACCCTGCGGCTCGAGGTTCGCCGCGGCGAGGGCGATGCGCTGATCACTAAGGACCGTATGCGCGTCGACATCGGCGCCGAGTTCTACGTGCGCGTCAAACCCGATGCCTCGTCGATTGCCCTTGCCGCCCAGACGCTCGGCAACCGCACCAATGACGCCGAGGCGCTTCGCATTCTGATCGAGGCGAAATTCGTCGACGGCCTCCGCTCGGTGGCGGCGACCATGAACCTCGACGCGCTGCAGGAACAGCGCATGGATTTCGTCAAGGCCGTGCAAGAAGCCGTCGGCGCCGACCTCCAGTCCAACGGTCTCGAGCTCGAATCCGTGTCGCTCACCCGCCTCGACCAGACCGACATCAAGCATTTCAACGCCAACAACTTCTTCGACGCCCAGGGTCTTGCGGCGCTGACCCGCATCACCGAGGGCCGCAAGAAGGAGCGAAACGAAATCGTCCGCGACACCGAAGTCGCCATCGCCCAGAAGGATCTGGAAGCCCGCCAGCAGTCGCTGGCGATCGAGCGGACGAAGCGCGAAGCCGAGCTCAACCAGGAACGCGACATCGCCAACAAATCCGCCGCGACGCGCGCCGAAACCGCGCAGCAGGAACAGGCGGCCAAACGCGCCGAGGAGGAAGCCCGCATCGCCTCCGAACAGGCGATCGCCGAGCGAGAGGCAGCCGCCAAGCAGGCCCGCGAAAGCGCCAACATCGATGCCGCCCGCGCCGTCCAGCAGCGCGATACCGAAGCCAAGCGCGACCTCCAGATCGTCGCCCAGGAAAGCGCCATCGCCGTCGCCAACAAGAGCCGCGAAGAATCCGAGGCGAAGGCGACTGCCGAAATGGCCCGCGCCCGCGCGATCGCGGCAGAGGAAAAGGTCGGCACCGCCAAGGCCATCGAAATTGCCGAGCGCGAAAAGCAGATCGCCGTGATCGATGCGCGCAAGACCGCCGAAACCGAAGCCACCGCCGTCACCGTCGGCGCGGAGGCCGAGAAGCAGGCTGCGATCGACCAGGCGGAAGCCATCAAGACGCTTGCGACCGCCGAAGCGGATGCGGCGATCATCAAGGCCAAGGGCATCCTCGAAACCGGCAGGGCTCAGGCTGAAAGCGAGGCGCTTCTCAACGAAGCCCGCAACAAGCTCAGCCAGACCATCATCGAGTTCGAGATCACCCGCGAGCGTATCCGCATCATTCCCGAGGCGCTCGCCGAGGCGGTCAAGCCGATCGAGAAGATCTCCGACATCAGGATCTTCGACACCGGCGGCATGCTCGGCCGCGGAAACGGCGCGAACGGAGAAGGCGGCATCGGCATGGGCGAAGGGCTGGCCGGCCAGTTGCTCGCCTACCAGGCCAACAAGCCGATCCTCGACAAGCTGTTGCAGGAAGCGGGCTTCGACGGCGACAACGCCATTTCGGCCCTCCTTGGAAATCTCGATGGCGCAAAGCCGGCAAAGCCGGCCGCCCCTCCGGCAAGGCCCGCAATCCCGGCCACGGCTCCGGCAAAGCCGGCAGCACCAGCCGCAGCCCCGGCAACGCCGATCGCCCCTCAGGCGCCGAAGAAGGAATAGTCCGGCGCAGGCAGGTCCGAGTTAGCGCACCCAGCCTGTCGCCAGCGCGCTCGCCCAGTCGGCACGGCCCCTTTCGGCGGCCAGTGCCGACATCGCCATATGGTCATAGGCAACGGTTCGGAACTGCCATGTCCATCCCGCCGCCGTCTTTTCCAGGATGGCATAGCTCGCCAGCGGATGGCCGGCTTCGACCTTGTGATAGTAGGGCAGGACATCGTCATAGGCGGGGCAGCCGACGCTGCCGGGATTGACGATCAGGCGGCCGTCGGAAAGGCGGACGGCGCGCGGCACATGGCTGTGGCCGCAGAGGATCAGCGGCAGGTCGATGCCTTCGGCAAGCGCCTCGATCGCTTCGATCGGCTTCAGGAAGACATGCCCTTCCGGCGACACGGATTCCAGCCAGTAGAGATTGTCGTCCTTCGGCGTCGCGTGGCAGAGATAGGCCTCGCCGCAATAGACGCTATCGAACGGCAGGCTGCGCAGCCAATCGAGATGGGACGGCGTCAGTTGCCGGTAAGCGACGGCATCCGAAGCATGCATCAAGGCCGGGTCCTGCTCGATGAGATAGCGGTCGTGATTGCCGCGCACCGAGGTCAGGCCGAGCGGCATCAGCATGTCGGCCGTCCGGCCGGCCTCCAGCGGGCCGCTGAAGAAATCGCCGAGATTGACGATCTCCTCGATGCCCTGCGCCCGAATATCCGCAAGCACCGCCTCAAGCGCCAGATGGTTGCCGTGAATGTCGGCGATCGCGGCAAACCTCATTCAGCTTCCTCTATAAGTGGAATAGCCATAGGGCGAAAGCAGCAAGGGCACGTGGTAATGCGCCGTGACATCGGCGACGCCGAAACGGATCGGCACGAGGTCGAGGAAGGCCGGATGCGGCAGCGGCGTGCCGATGCACCTGAGATAATCGCCGGCGTGAAAGACCAGTTCATAGGTCCCGACGTGGAAATTTTCACCGGCGAGGATGGGGCCGCCATCGACCCGGCCGTCGGCATTGGTCTCGACCGTCGTCAGATGCCTGCGCATTTCGCCGTCGATCCGGAAAAGGTCGATCCTCAGCCCTTCGGCCGGCTTGCCGAGAGCGGTGTCGAGAACATGTGTGGTCAGTCCGCTCATAGGGTTGGCTCTCTGATGATGAAGGGGGTCTCGAAGAAGAATTCCTCCAGATTATTGCCCGGCCCGTCGCGGTCGACGACCAGGAAATCCGAGGGTTCGCCGAGCGCCATCAGCGGATGATGCCAGACGTTGCGGCGGTAGTTCACGCCCTGATCCCCGTGCGCCAGAAACACTTGCGGCCGGCCGGGACGTCCGTTCTCGTCCTCGGAGACGACGACGAGGAAAGGGCGGCCCGAAACCGGCGAGAAACTCTGGCTGCCGAAGGGATGGCGCTCCATCATGTCGACCGCGTAGGGAAAGCTGCGCGGCTGGCCACGGAAGAGATTGATGATGACGCGCGCGCCCTCACCCGTCGCTTCGGCTGCGGCGAGCGCATGGAAGCGCTCCGTCGTGCCGCCATTGATGAACCGCATCGAGGCCGGATCGGCCTCGATCACTTCGCCGAAGGGAGCGAAGGCGGAGCGGGTGAGCGGGCGGATGTCGAGAAATTCGGACATGGCTTCACTCACCCTGGGCGTGCCAATTGCGGATGGCATCGATCGCGGAAAGAAGCTCCGGCAGCGTGCGATAGGTCGCCTCCCACATGTCGACGGGATCGAGGTCGAAGACGTCTTCGAGAATACGATTGCCCGTGCCGCAGATTTTCGTCCACGGCAGGTCGGGGTGCTCGGTCGCAAATTCCGGATGCGTCACCAGCAGGCGGGAGGCCGCGGCGCCGATGGTGAAGTGGCAGAAGGCCACCGCCTTGAAGGTGAGCTTGTCCCCGGCGAAGGCCGCCCCATCCATTCCGCCGACGAAAGACAGCGCTTCGGACGCCGCCTCATACATCTCATTGAGATAGTCGATCGCGCGCCGCTCTTTCATTCGGCCTCCGGCAGCATCGATGTCAGGCGCAGCAGCGCGATCCGCTCGACCTGGGCAGCCGCGGTCGCCAATTCCTCATCCCGGCCATTGCCGATCCGCGCCTCGAAGGCCGCGAGGATATCGCCCTTATCCAGTCCCTTGACGGCGATGATGAAGGGAAAGCCGAATTTTTCGACATAGGCCGAATTAAGTTCGGTGAAGCGGGCATGTTCGGCCGGGCTCAGGCGGTCGAGGCCGGCGCCGGCCTGCTCCTTGCGGCTGTCCTCGGTGAGCTCGCCTGATATGGCGAGGCGCCCGGCAAGATCGGGATGGGCGCAGAGCACACCGAGCCGCTCCTCGCCGCTCGCCGCGCGGAAGATAGCGGCAAGGGCCGCATGCACGCCCGATGCCGTCAACGGCTCCTTCACGCCGCCGGCGTCATAGGCCCGCTCGGCGATGAAAGGCGAATGCTCGAAGACGCCGCCGAAGCGGGAAACGAAATCCTGGCGCGACTGCATCAGAGCGCATCCGGCTGATGGTGCTTGTGCCAGTGCTCCGCGATCTCGATGCGGCGCGGAATCCAGACCTTGTCGTGCTTCTGTACATATTCGATGAAGCGTTTCAGCGCGGCAGCGCGGCCGGGGCGCCCGACCAGGCGGCAATGCAGGCCGATCGACATCATCTTCGGGCTGCCATCCTTGCCTTCCTCATAGAGAGTGTCGAATGCATCCTTGAGATAGGTAAAGAACTGGTCGCCGGAGTTGAAGCCCTGCGGCGTCGCGAAGCGCATGTCGTTGGTTTCGAGCGTGTAGGGGATGATCAGGAAGGGTTTCCCGTCGACGCCCTTCACCCAGTAAGGCAGGTCGTCGGCGTAGGAATCGGAGGAATAGAGGAAACCGCCCTCTTCCTGCACCAGCCGCAGCGTATTGTCTGATGGTTTGCCCTGGTACATGCCGTAGGGCCGCTCACCGGTGAGTTCGGTGTGCAGGCGCACGGCTTCGAGAATATGCTTGCGCTCCAGATCCTCGGGAAAATCCTTGTATTCCAGCCAGCGGTAGCCGTGGCTGGCGATCTCCCAGCCGGCTTCCTTCATCGCGGCGACGGCCTCGGGATTGCGGGCCATGGCCAGCGTCACGCCATAGACGGTCGCCTGCACCTTGAGACCGGTGAACAGCCGCCACAGCCGCCAGAAACCGGCGCGCGAACCATATTCGTAGATCGATTCCATGTTGAGGTTGCGCTGCCCCGGCCATGCGGCCGCGCCGACGATTTCCGACAGCAGGTTTTCGGAGGCCGTGTCGCCTTCGAGGATGCAGCTTTCGCCGCCCTCTTCATAATTGATGACAAACTGCACGGCGATGCGTGCCTCGCCCGGCCATTTCGGATCGGGCGTCTGACGCCCGTAGCCGACGAGATTGCGCGGATAGGTCTCGGATACCATTAAATCACCTTCTGAAAAGACGAGGAACGGTATCATCCGCAGCCGGAATGTCGAGACGGAAACTGCGCGACGGATTTTTCCCGTTATGGAACAAATCCTTAGCGCGTCCGTATGCTCAGGCGATCTTGCGCGCGCTGACCTTGCCCATCGGGTGAAGCGAGTGAACCCGGAACGGGCCGCCCGTGCCCTCTTCGATCATCAGCGCCACATTGGAGATCAGCACCGGTTCGCCGAGCGCAGGCCCGAAGATCGTCCGCAGCGCCGGCTCGATCCGCGGCATGTCCACGACATTGACCGGCCCCGTCACCGGCATATGAAAGCGGAATTCCTCCATCACATAAGGGTTGCCCCAGCGGTGGAGATTGGCGAACTGCGCGGCCGAGAGATCGTCCGGGTCGCTCCGCTCGATCTCGGCCTCGCTCAGCGGCGCGCGGAAACGGTCGAATTCCTGCACGATCGCCGAGGCGAGATACTGGATCTGCTCGCAGGGAGTGTTTGGCAGCAGGCTGTAGAAATTGCCGAGCCGG
Source organism: Rhizobium sp. BR 249 (assembly GCF_047445895.1). NCBI lineage: Bacteria > Pseudomonadati > Pseudomonadota > Alphaproteobacteria > Hyphomicrobiales > Rhizobiaceae > Rhizobium > Rhizobium sp. BR 249. The sequence continues at coordinate 32,129 of NZ_JARWKX010000005.1, forward strand.
GCGATTTCGAGACGCGGCAGCCGGAAAGGAAGCATGGTTCCGGAGAAGCGCATCAGATCGCGCAAGAGTTGCGACTCCGACATGTCGGGAGACAGGTGGAACGGCGCTTTCAAAACACCGTGAAAACCATAGCGCCGCGGCACGGCCGTATGAAAGGCGATTTCGTGAATGCCGAGGCCGCGAACGGCCGGCGGCTCTACCATCTCGCCTGAAAACACGTTTCGGCCAAGCCAATTGGCGGCCACGAGCGACAGCGGGTCGCTCGCCGGGGGCGTGAAGCAAATGGCATAGCGCATGCAATTTCCTCCATCAAGGAAGTGAGCGCCGGTGACTTCAGGCGCTGCCGATGCGCAAGCAGATAGGTGATTTGCATGACAGAATAACGAAACGAAGTTGCATCCAGTTCACGTTTAACGTGAAGCGACGGCGATATGACTTGAGATGTCAAAGCTTTCCGGCAGCGAAAATCCACAATCTGTATCGCCTGCGATACAGATCGCCGCCTCCGCCAGCCGGTGGGCGAGCCCGAAGCTGACCTTGAAGCCGCCGGTCAGTGCGATCAGGCGGGGATGGTCGGGATGGCGGCCGATCATCGGATCGCGGTCGATCGCCTTCGGCCGAAGCCCCGCCCAGCGCTCGACGACGGGCGCATCGCGAAGCGCCGGCACGATCGCCCGCGCCGCCGCGATCAGCGCGTCGAGCTGGGCATCGGTCGAGAAGGGATCTTCGAAACGGTTCTCGCTGGTGCTGCCGATCGCCGCATGCCCGCCCTCATGCGCGACGACATAGAGCCCATCGAGAAAGATCGTCGGCAGCGCCGGGTCGACATCCGCCTTCAACAGCGCCGCCTGCCCTTTGACCGGCTGGCCGAGCGGCTGCTTCAAGCCTGGCGTCAGCCCATCGAGCAGAGGAAAGGACTGGTGGCCGGCGGCCAGGATGCAGCGGCCGAAAGTGATGGTTTCGCCGCCCGTCTCGGCCGTACCGCGATCCGGATCGAGATCGGCGATAACAGCATGTTCCTTGATGCGCACATGTTTTGCCCGCCGCAGGAAGGCGATCAGTGCCGCGATCAAAGAGCGCGGCGCGACGCGGGCAGCTAGCGTGTCATACACGAAACCGCTCTCGCCGGCGGAGGCCTCGACCCAACCTTCCGTCGGCGGCCTGTCGAGCACGTGCCAGTGGAAGCGGCGCTCGCCTGCCCTCCAATGGCGTTCGGCATCCTCGGAGTGGCCGCGCGCGATGCGGTTGAGATGCGGTTTCGGCAGCGGGATCAGCCGTCCGGACCTGCTGTAACCGGCCGAAAGCCCGGTTGCTGCTTCAAGCGCCGTGATTTCGGTTTCGATCGAGACCAGCGCGTCGAACTGAAACTGCTTCTTCTGCGACCACCGGTCCGGCATATGCGGCATCAGCGCACCGAGCAGCCCGCCGCTCGCCCCTGCCCCCAGGCTGCCGGCATCGGCGAGGATGGTGCTGATGCCCCGGCGTTCGGCATGGACGGCCGCCCAGAGCCCCATGATGCCGCCGCCGACGATGAGCAAATCGCAAGAAGATTGACCGGACGCCGGCTGAGGACTATCGGCTTTTTCCATGACAGAGGTGAACCCAGATCAGATTGGCGCGGGCGCGCCGCAGCCGCTCGAATGGCGCGACGGCGATATGCCTTATTCCACCGCCTTTGGCGATCATTTTTATTGCCAGACCGATGGCCGGCTGGAATGCGGCCATGTCTTCCTCGCCGGCAACGGCCTGCCGGAGCGCTGGAACGGGCGGCAGGAATTCGTGATCGGCGAGCTCGGCTTCGGCACCGGCCTGAACTTCGCCGAGACCTGGCGGCAATGGAAGCTTCACCGTGAACACGGCCAGCACCTGCATTTCATCTCCTTCGAACTCCACCCGATGCGCGGCGAAGAGATCGGCCGGGCGCTGTCGCACTGGCCGGAAATCGATGCGGAACGCGAGGCGCTGACGGCGGCCTGGCCGCAAACGCCTGCCGGCATCGTCTCGCTCGACCTCGATGCCCAGACGCGGCTCAGCGTCGTCTGCGGCGCGGCACTCGACGGCGTCGCCGCGGCAAAGCCCGGCTTTGACGCCTGGTATCTCGATGGCTTCGCGCCCTCGCGCAACGGCGACATGTGGTCGGAAGAGCTGATGCGCGAGGTCGCCGAAAAGACCGCCGCCGACGGCACCTTCGCAACCTACGCCGCAGCCGGCTTCGTGCGCCGCAACCTCATCGCCGCCGGCTTTGCCGTCGAACGCCGCAAAGGCTTCGCCGGCAAGCGCGAAATGCTTTGCGGTGTCAAGGCGTCCTGCGAATAAGGCTTGTTGCTTCAATCACCAATATTGCCAACCGCTATCGCTTCGCGCGATAATTTCCGAAAAGGAGCGGATATGGCGAACAGCAAGAATCCTGAATGGCAACCTGAAAGCCATGTGGACGAATGCGTGAAATCGAAGCGGAAAGACCGGCCGATAGCGCTCGATCTGGCAATTGCTCAGGGGATCGCCGATGCCGAAGCAGGCCGCCTCAAGCCCATTGGGGATGTCGCCATTCGCCTTACGGCCAAATACGACGGCCGTTCGTGATCGTCCTGTTTTCCCACAAAGATCAGTAACTCGTGCGCTCCGGCTGCAACTCGTCCTTGCCGAGCCATTGCCGGATCTTCTCCTCCAGCAGTTCGGGGCTGATCGGCTTCGACATGTAATCGTCCATGCCGGCGTCGAGGCAGGCCTCGCGGTCGCTTTCGAGCGCATGGGCGGTGACGCCGATGATCGGCACCCGATGGCCCTGCCCCTTTTCCCTTTCGCGGATCGTCCGGGTCGCTTCGTGGCCGTTCATGACGGGCATCGAGACGTCCATCATGATGATGCGCGGCGTGTGGCCCTCCCAGGCGGCGACCGCCTCCTGGCCGTTGTTGACGACCAGGAAGGAAAGCCCCGTTCCCTGCAGGATCTGGGTAAAGACGATCTGGTTGACCTCGTTGTCTTCGGCAACCAGCACGTCGACGAATTCGGCCGCCCGCTTCTGCGGCTCAGGGGCTGGCGCAGGCACCGGCGCCGGCACGGCCGCTTCCGCCTGCAGCCGGGCGATCTCGGCTTCCGAAGCCTGCTTGACGCGCCGGGCGCGCACCACTTCGACCACGGTATTGCGCAGCACGTTGGCGCGCGCCGGCTTCATCAGATGCGCATGGCCGTTCAGCGCCGCGAATTCCTTTTCCGTGCCCGAAATATCCATCGAGGTGAGGAAAATGATCGGCAGCTCGACGAAGCGGGGATCGGCGCGCAGCCGGCGGGCGACATCGGCGCCGTTCATATCGGGCATGTGGTAGTCGAGCACGACGGCATCGACGGTAACGCCGAGATTGGCCGCCGCTTCCAGGATCGCGAGACCCGTGCCGCCGCCCTCGGCGGCCACGCCGTCGAAGCCCCAGAGCGAAAGCTGCTCGGTGAGGATGCGGCGGTTCACCTCATTGTCGTCGACGACGAGGATGCGCGCGCCCTGCACGTTGATCGGCAGCGGCTTCGGCTCGAGGCGGGCAGCCGCCACCGCAAAGGGCAGATTGACCGTGAAGACCGAGCCCTTGCCCCATTCGCTCTCGACATTGATATAGCCGCCGAAGAGGTCGACGAGGCCGGCGGTGATCGCAAGGCCGAGCCCGGTTCCTTCATGCCGCCGGGTCGAGGAGGCGTCGACCTGCGAAAATTTGTCGAAGACCGATTCGAGCTTTTCCCTCGGAATGCCGATCCCCGTGTCCTCGATGCGGATCGTCGCCAGGATCTCGCCGCCGGCGGCCGGCTGGAAGCCGACATCGACGAAAACATGGCCGCGCTCGGTGAACTTGACGGCGTTGCCGACGAGATTGGTGACGATCTGGCGGAAACGCCCGGCGTCTCCGATCACCGCGGCCGGCAGGTCGGGTGCAGCCCGCACCAAAAGCTCGATATTCTTCTCGGCGGCATGCGAGGAGAGGAGCGTCGCCACATCCTCCACCGCTTCGATGATGTCGAAGGCGGCTCTGCGCAGTTTCATTTGCCCGGCATCGATCTTCGAGAAGTCGAGGATGTCGTTGATAATGGTCAGCAGCGCATTGCCCGACTTGACGATGATGTCGATGAAGGTCTTCTGGCGCGTGTCGAGATTGGTCTTGGCAAGCAGTTCCGCCATCCCGAGCACGCCGTTCATCGGCGTGCGGATCTCGTGGCTCATATTGGCGAGGAATTCGGATTTGGCGCGGTCGGCGGCTTCGGCGCGCGACAGGAGTTCGCGCAGTTCCTCCTCGCGGCTCTTGAGGTCGGTGACGTCGGTGAACAGCGCCACCCAATGCTGTCCCCGGCTGACGGTCGCATCCATGTTCACCCAGCGCTCGCCGCCGACATGGAAGACGGTGGAAATCGGCTGCCTGGCGGCGATATTGGCGCGCCACTCCTGCAGGATCTCATCCGCCGCATCGTGGAAATCGCCGCGCGCCGCGCAGAATTCGAACATGCCGAGCCAGCCCTGGCCGGCCTCGATATAGTGCGGCGGGATCTGCAGGATATCGGCCATCGCCTCGTTGGACATCTTGATGATGCCGTCCTGGACGATCGCAAGCCCCTGCGACATGGCGTGCGTCGCATCGCGCATCATCTCGCCGAGCCGCTCGAGGGCGGCGCGCGTCTCGTGGATTTCCTTTTCACGCTCGCGCACTGCCGAGATATCGGCATAGGTCAGCAGGATGCGGTCGTTGGAGATGCGGCGGCTGTCGAAGATCACGGATTTGGCGCCCGCCCAGCCGAGTTCGATCGGCTCCGGCTCTTCGGCCTCGAACAGGTGCTTGCGGAAGGCGTAGATCTCTTCCGGCGTCTGTGTTCCGTCGTAGCGGCCGAGCTCGTAGTTGCGGCGGATGACGTCGATGAAGGGTCGGCCGTCGAAAGGATCGTCGAGCGGCAGTTCCCAGATGCTGTAGAATGCGTCGTTGACGTAGAGAATCCGGTGGTCGTTATCGAGGATCAGCACGCCGACCGGCAGCGAACGCAGGATGCTCTCGATATCCCGATGCAGCACTTCTTCCTGCTTGCGCGACGCGATCAGCGCCTTCTCGCGCTCCTTGAGCGGCGAAATATCGGAAAAGGAGCCGACGACATAGGTTCGCCCATCCGCCGTCATGACGCGGCTGACGCGAGAGATGACGGGATAGACATGGCCGCTGCTGCTCGGCATCCAGCTCTCGAGCTCCACCGAAATGCCCTCCCTGAGCGCCAGCAGGTTTTCCTGGTAGATCGGCTCAGCACCCTCCGGCCCGAACATTTCGTGTTCGGTCATTCCCAGATACTCCGAGCGGGAGCGGCCGCTGAAGGTCTCATAATATTTGTTGGCATAGACCAGGCGATGCTTGTCGTCGCGGACGAAGACCGCCACCGGCAGGTCCTCCAGGACGGTGCTGAGAACGTCGAGTTCGTTGACGCTCTCTCCCCAGGCCGAGTCGCCGGCGGGCGCAGGGCTCGCACCGTCGCGATAGGCGGCATTGACGACCAGCGGCCGGCCGTCTGCCGCAAAGATGCCGACCGGATGGTCCAGCTTTTCCAGCGCCGCGCGCACCTCAGCGAAATCGGCGGCAATCCCAGGGTCGCCCGCAATCCCGAGATCCTTTGCCGTCCCGGAATCGTTTACAGCCCGAGCGCTGCCGACGATCTCCCTATTGGCAGCGGCGCGGCGCTCGCGGGCTTCAAAGATGCCGAGCACATAGATCCGCTCCGGCGACGGCGAGAAGCTTTCGATCTGGATTCGCTCGTGGCCAAGGCCCGCGGCATCGAAGCAGATGGCGTTTTCTTCGGTGCCGAACACCAGCGCGCGGCGTTCCTTATCCTCGCGATCCTCTTCCTCGGGGCGGTCGAAGAGCTCGCGGCTGCGTCTGCCGATGAAATCGGAAATCTCCCGGCCCAGGAAATCGGCATAGGCCTCGTTGACGGCGACATAGCGCAACTCGCTGTTCTTGACATAGGCCGGGGTGTCCAGATCGGCGATCCGGCGGCAAGCCAATTCCAGAATGTCCCCGGCTGATTTCAAGAAATCGTCGCTCCCGCAATGAATGAAATATCAACTACAAAGACTATAACGCCAAGGCTTTTAACAAGGTTTTAACCATAAATTTCGAGGGCGGAATTTTACACGCCGGATTATCGGGCTGAAGAGGCCGCATTTTCTGCGCGAAACCCGAAGCATGCCATCATCGCCGGCAAATCCGGCCGGCCGCGATCCGTTTTACTCTGGGCAGCCGTTGAAATCATGACCAAAATTTAATCCGGAGTGCCCTTGTGCGGCCATCGCTCCGCCGCGATCCGGGCGGAGTCTGGGGGTGGCTTTATAGAAGCCAGTCCAAATCAAGGAAGATACCATGTCCGTTCTTCATAAGACCATGGCGACGGGCCTGATCGCGCTGACCTTTGCCGGCGCCTCGCTCGCCACTGCCACCACTGCCGATGCCCGTCCGCGCGACGCCTTCTGGGGCGGCCTTGCCGCCGGCGTCGTCGGCGGAGCCCTGCTGTCGGAAGCCGCCCGCCCCGCCTACCCGGTTTATCCGGCCTACCCCGTCTATCGTCCCTATCCCGTCTACGGAACCTATTACCGGCCGTCCTATTGCCATATCGAATGGCGGCACGACCGCTGGGGCGAGCCCTACCGCGTCAAAGTCTGCCCTGAATAGAAAACCCGAATGCGGCGCCGCTTGACCTCCCGGCGGCGCCGGTCCAATCCTCCTCCACTCAGGGAGGACCAATGCCGGAACCGCTCAAGAACCTGCTGCACGAGGCGCTGGTCGGCGACATGGCCGATCGTATCGCCGCAAATGCGCCTTCCTTCGATAGAGAGCACTTCGTAAGCCTCGCGACCGGCGGCCTTGCAGCCCTGGAACTGATGGAACGTTCGGCGCTGATCCGCGATGCGCTGTTTGCCACCCTTCCCGGCGATTTCCCCGAAGCGGCCGCCATCCTGAAGGCGAGCCTGCCTGCAGCGGGCAGACCTGGACTGTCCGGCTGGATGCTGCTGCCGGTCAACCAGTTCATCGCCGCACGCGGCCTTGATCATTTCGATCTCGGCCTTGATCTCCTCAAGGCGCTGACGCCGCATTTCACCGCCGAGTTCGGCATCCGGCAATTCATCCATCGCGACCAGCAGCGCGCGCTCGCCATCATTTCCGGCTGGGCCGGCGATCCCGACCATCATGTGCGCCGGCTGGCGAGCGAGGGGACGCGGCCGCGCCTGCCCTGGGCCATGCGCCTGCCGCAGCTCGTGAAAGACCCTGGCCCGATCCTGCCCATCCTGACCGCGCTGATGGATGACCCGGAGGATTACGTGCGCCGCTCCGTCGCCAACAGCCTGAACGACATCGCCAAGGATCACCCGGATCTGGTCGCCGCCTTCATCGCCGGCCACATCGAGGGCGCATCAGCCGAGCGGCGCCGGCTGCTGAAACATGCCTCTCGCACGCTGCTCAAGAAAGGCCATGCGCAGGCGCTTGCCAATTTCGGTTTCGGCGCGGCTGCCGCGCTGACATGCGAGCTGCACCTTCTGAACGGCGAGGTGATGTTCGGCGAAGGGCTGGATTTCGAAATCCGCCTGACCAATTCAGGCGAAACCGACCACTCGCTGATGATCGACTACGCCATTCACCACATGAAGGCCGACGGCTCGCTCTCGCCCAAGGTCTTCAAATGCAAGACGATCACGCTCGCCCCCGGCCAAAGCCACGCGATCGGGCGCCGCCACGCCATGCGGCCGATCACGACACGGCGCTATTATCCCGGTGAACACCGCATCGCCATCCTCGTCAACGGCGCCGAAAGCGCATCGGAAAGCTTTGTCCTGAGAATGCCGTCGTAGGATCCGGGTTAACGCTTTTTGTGCACTGCACTTGACTTTTCCCGCGAACTAGCCCAAATGCGGCTCAGCTTTCACCCTTCCGGCCGCCGCGTGAGCGTGCCCCTGCTAGAAAATACGAAACGCAGGAAGAAGGGACAAAAGCGCATTTCGATAAAGCGCCGCACTCCCAATGAGCGGCCAGAAGCGCTGGAAAGCTTTTTCCAACTTGCAAGTTCCCACTTCACGCGGGGTTCTTGACGCCAGAATGAAACCGGATCGCATGGTGCGTTCCGGCGCTAGTCGTTGTGGCGCCCCGAAAGGTTATGCCTTGACTAATTTTGAATCGCTTGGTGTCTCCAAGCCGATCGTCGCCACCTTGTTCCAGCTCGGCATCGAAACGCCGACGCCGATCCAGGAACAGTCCATTCCTCTCCTCATATCGGGCCGCGATCTGATCGGCCTTGCCCAGACCGGCACCGGCAAGACCGCCGCCTTCGGCCTGCCGCTCATCGAAAAGCTGCTCGCTGACGAGCGCCGCCCCGACAACCGCACGACGCGGACGCTGATCCTGGCGCCGACCCGCGAGCTGGTGAACCAGATCGCCGAGAACCTGAAGAAGTTCATCCGCAAGTCGCCGCTGCGCATCAATGTCGTCGTCGGCGGCGTGTCGATCAACAAGCAGCAGCTGCAGCTCGAAAAGGGCACCGACATCCTGGTCGCCACCCCCGGCCGTCTGCTGGACCTCGTCAACCGCCGCGCCATCACGCTGACGACGGTGCGTTATCTCGTGCTCGACGAGGCCGACCAGATGCTCGACCTCGGCTTCGTGCATGACCTGCGCAAGATCGCCAAGCTGGTGCCGAAGAAGCGCCAGACCATGCTGTTTTCGGCCACCATGCCGAAGGCGATCGCCGATCTCGCCGGCGAATATCTCGTCGATCCCGTCAAGGTCGAAGTCACGCCTCCGGGCAAGGCTGCCGACAAGGTCGAGCAGTACGTCCATTTCGTCGGCGGCAAGAACGACAAGACCGAACTGCTGCGCAAGTCGCTGACCGAAAATCCGGACGGCCGCGCCATCGTCTTCCTGCGCACCAAGCATGGTGCGGAGAAGCTGATGAAGCATCTCGACAATATCGGCTATTCCGTCGCCTCGATCCATGGCAACAAGAGCCAGGGTCAGCGCGAGCGGGCGCTGAAGGCCTTCCGCGACGGCAGCATCAAGACGCTGATCGCGACCGACGTCGCCGCCCGCGGCATCGACATTCCGGCCGTCAGCCATGTCTACAATTACGACCTGCCCGAAGTGCCGGACGCCTATGTCCATCGCATCGGCCGCACGGCGCGCGCCGGCCGCGACGGCATCGCGATTGCCTTCTGCGCCCCCGATGAAGCCAAGCTGCTGCGCGATATCGAGCGCCTGATGGGCATCGACATCACGGTCGCAAGCGGCGAACCGCCGGCACATGTCAGCGCCAGCGGCCCGCGCCGCGGCAACGGCAATGGCAACAACCGCAATCGCGGTGGGGGCCAGGGTCGCGAAGGTCAGGGTCGCGGCGAAGGCCGTGGCGATCAGAACCGCTCGGAGCATCGCGGCAGCCGCCCGGAACGCCGCCCGCGCCGTGAAGGCGAAGGCAGCGAAACTCGCGCCAGCGGCAGCGAAGTCCGCGCCAATGGCGGCGAAGAACGCCGCGAGCGCCGTCCGCGGCCCGAACGCCCCGGCCGCAACGAGGACTTCCGCGGCCAGCGCCGCGGCGAAGCGGCCCCGGATTTCGGCCCCGACAACGATCTGGCCTCAACTTCCGACTTCCGCCCGGCAAAGCCGCAGCGTCCCGCGCATAACGGTCCCAACGGCCATCACGCCAATGGCGAGCCGAGCGGCCATCACCGCGGCAACGGCCGCCACGCCCACGGCCGCCCGGCCCGCAAGCACGGCGAAGACCGCGGTCCCCAGCAGGCCCAGGGCGGCGAACAGCGCCGCGACGGCAACGGCGGCAACCGCCGCGGCGGCTCCGGCTCCCGCAACGGTGGCCAGCGCCGCGAACGCGCCTGAGCGCCGATTGATTTAAAGGAGAAAAGGCCGAACTTTCGGTCTTGAATATTGGGAGGCCGGAGCATCTGATAGGATGCCCGGCCTTTCATTCGCAGCGGTGGCAGGAGCCTGGCGGAATCAGTGCGCCGTGAAGCCGCCGTCGACGGGCAGCGCGACGCCGATGATGAAGCTCGCCGCTGGGCTGCATAACCAAAGTACGGCAGCGGCGACCTCTTGCGCACGTCCGAGCCGACCGATCGGCTGTTGTTTCATGATCTCAGCCATCGCATCGGACTGCCCATCCAGCATCTCCTGTACCATCGGCGTGTCGATGACACCGGGGCAGACTGCGTTGATGCGGATGCCGCGTGGCGCATATTCGACGCCGGCACTTCGGGTCATTCCGATCACCGCATGCTTGGTCCCGTGATAGGCGGCGCGTCCGGGCAGGCCGACCAGGCCGCCGAGCGAAGAGCAGTTGACGATCGCGCCGGAGCCTTGCCCGCGCATGACGCGCAGTTCGTGCTTCATGCATGCCCACACCCCGCGTTGATTGATGGCGGTGACCCGTTCGAAGCTGTCGAGCGGCTCATCGGCAGCGTCGGACGGGGGCACTTGGATGCCGGCGTTATTGAAGGCCATATCGAGGCGGCCATATTCGTCGACCGTGCGGTCGACGAGCGCTGCGACCTGCGCCTCATCGGCGACATCGCAAGCCATACCGATCGCAGTACCGCCGCCCTCGGTGACGATCCGCCGCGCTTCGCGATCGGCGAGGTCGCCATCGAGATCGGCCAGCACCACCGATGCGCCATTCTCGGCAAAGGCGCGCGTAGCAGCCAGCCCCATGCCCTTGGCCGCACCCGTCACGAGTGCCACCTGACCCTTGAAGTCGTAGACCGGATTCATGGGTTTAGCCCTCCCTGCCCGCGTCGGCGACTCGCCGCTTCTTGCCGAATACCGGGAAGGTATTGGCTTCGCCATAATCGGTGTTGTTCTCAGTGCCCTTGAGCGCCTGCATGTCTGCGTCGGAAATCATGAAATCGGCCGCAGCATTCTCGCGCATGTGTGCGGCGGTGACCGTCTTCGGCAGGGGAAGCAGGCCGAGCTGGAGGCAGTAGCGGATGCAGAGCTGCGCAATACTGACGCCATATTTCTCGGCCAACGCGCGCAGGTCGGAATTGTTGAGCACCGCGCCGTGGGCGACCGGCGAGTACGCTTCGACCAGCATGCCCTTGGACTGCGAATATTCGATCAGATCCAGCGGCGTGTTGCCCGCATGGGCGAGGACTTGGTTGACCATCGGCGCGACGGCCCCGTTGTCGAGCAGGTTGTCCAAGTCCGCCCGCTCGAAATTGGAGACCCCAATTGCGCGGAGTTTGCCCTCACGATAGGCCTCTTCGAGCGCGCGCCATGCTTCGAGATTGCCTTCGAAGAAATGCTCGCCCTCCCTGAATTGCGCCCACGGCTGCGGACTGTGGATCAGCATCAGGTCGACATGGTCCAGCCCAAGCTCCCGAAGCGACTTGTCGATACGCTCCTTGGCATCGCCGTAGCGCTTGCACTCGGCGGCGAGCTTCGTCGTTACGAAGATTTGGTCGCGGGAAGCGCCGCTTCTGTGCAGACCTTCACCAACGCCATGCTCATTTCCGTAAGCTTGAGCGGTATCGATATGGCTGTAGCCGAGCTCGATCGCGTCGCGGACGACCCGCGCGGTCTCGGCATCAGGAATTCGCCAGGTGCCGAGACCCAGCTTGGGGATTGCCACGCCGTTGGCAAGCGTAAACGTCTCTTCCAGTATCATAGGGCTCACCTTTTCATCTCGGGATTTCTGACCAGGCTCCTTCACGAGCGTATCCAATCGGTCGCCTGTGGAGCGACGACACAGATTTAGCTCGTCGGATCGATCTGGATTAGCGCCCGCGCGTGCAATGAACAGATGAACGGTACTCAACAATGTGGTAGTCAGAGCCATGCCGTTGAACCGAACCGATCTAGCGGACTTTCTCTACTTTCTGGCGATCGCCAAGCATCGCAGCTTTCGGCGCGCCGCCCTGGAAATGAGTGTTACGACCTCTGCCCTAAGTCATGCCATCACGGCTCTTGAAGCGCGACGCGGCGTCCGATTGTTGAACAGAACCACGCGTAGCGTCACCCTTACGGCGGCCGGAGAAGAACTCAAAGCGTCGATCGAAGGACCGCTGGCGGCCGTGAGTGAAGCAGCGGAAAACCTGAACAGATTCCGCGATTCGCCGGCCGGTCGGGTGAGAATTAACGTCCTCGAAGATGCGGTGCCGCTAGTGCTCGACCCGGTGATGCCGGCTTTCGTCGAACGCTATCCTGAGGTCGAGGTTGACATCAGCGTCAGCAACCGCCTGATCGATGTGACAGACGGCGGCTTCGACGCTGGCATCCGCTACGGCGGCACGGTGCCGGAGGACATGATCGCCCAGCGTCTTTCGCCAGACATTCGCTGGCTGGCGGCCGCGTCACCCGAATATCTCGAACGCCATGGAACACCCCTTACGCCGCATGATCTGCTGGAGCACCGCTGTGTCCGAATCCGACTGGGAAACGGCCAGATTTACCAATGGGAGTTCGAGCAGGGCGAAAAGACGGTCGCGATCGCTGCACCCGGACCTCTTACCGTCGATGCAAGTCATGCCTCGATCGGCTTGGGACTGAGTGGGGTCGGTATTATCTATGGCGCCGAGCCGGTCCTTCGTTCGCACATCGAGACGGGCGCGCTGACGGTCGTGCTCGACGATTGGGCTTCGATGGGCAGCGGGTTTCACGCATATTATTCTAGCCGTCGGCAGGTCCCAACCGCGTTGCGTCTGCTCATCGATCTTATTCGAGAGATACGGCCGCTGGCTGGTTGAGCAGCCCGTTATCGCTCACCCGCCGACAAAGGACCGCGCAGCGAAGCCGGTCCGCTTGAATGCCGGACGCTTGAGACCTAAATTGGTTCTATGCTTGACCATCCGTCCCGACCGTTGTCGCCGTCAACTATCCCAATGGATGCCCTGAGCGAAGTACTGCAGGACTTTCGCTTGAGCGGAGTGAACTATGGACGCTGCGAACTCCGGCATCCATGGAGCATCGCCTTTCCGCAACAACAGCTGCTTCGTTTTCACTTCGTCAGCCAAGGTCCGTGCTGGATCCATACCGAAGTCCAAGGATGGCAGGAGTTGAACGATGGCGATCTGGTGCTGCTGCCGCAAGGCATCGCACATCGATTGGCGAGCGCGCCGGACGTTGAGGGCGACTCGCTTAAAAGCTGCCAGATAACGAAATTGGGCAGCAACGTCTGCGACGTCTTGCGCGAAGGAACGGGCGCCACCAGCACCCTCTTCTGCGGCTCGATGACTTTGGGCGCCCATGCGCTTAACCCTTTGATCGCCCTGATGCCGCCGATCATCAAGGGCTGCGATGTCGCCGGCAATGACTCGATCGTAGGCCCCCTGCTGGCCGCCATGTCGGCGGAAGCGACACAGCCCCGGATGGGAAGCGCAACGGTCTTGTCGCGTATGGCGGATTTGCTCGCGGCGCGGCTTATCCGCTGCTGGGTCAACTGCAGCGGAGCCTCGACCACCGGCTGGCTCGCCGCCATCCGCGATCCGCACATCGGTCGTGTGCTGGCAGCCATGCACAGGGACCCCGGCCATAACTGGACCCTCGAAAGCCTCGCTGGTGTGGCAGGCCAGTCGCGCTCGATCTTCGCCGAGCGCTTCAGCGCTATCTTGGGAGAAGGCGCGGCGCATTACCTCGCCCGTCTGCGCATGCAGCTTGCCCGCGATTTGTTGGCGCAAGGCGGCATGTCGGTTGCCGAGGTTGCTTCCCGGCTGGGCTATGAGTCCGAGGCGTCTTTCGCGCGCGCCTTCAAGCGCGTCACCAACGTTTCACCGGGGATTGTGCGCCGCACAAGTTCCGGACGAATGGATATGGATTTCGGATTTTAAGACACATATCATCCTGAAAACTTCGCCTATGAAGTGTCTCCGAACATAGGAGATGCTTCAAATGACGGACACAACATCGCAGTTCGACGGGACCACAATTGGCCTGGAGGCGGCTGAACCATCCGCGTGGAACGCGGCGACCTGGTTTGCCGTTGTTTCGATGGCGGCCACCAGCTTTGCGCTGGTATCCGCTGAGTTCCTGCCGGCGGGCCTGTTGACGCCCATGGCGCGCGATCTCGGCATTTCCGAGGGAACGGCCGGACAGGTCGTCACCGCCACCGCTTCCGTCGGCGCCGTGGCCGCCCTGTTGAGCAATGTTCTCATCGGCAGACTGAATCGCAAGGCGGTGCTGGTCGGTCTCAGTGCGTTGGCGGTCGGCTCCAATATTCTTGCATCGTTGGCGACCGATTTTTGGCTGTTGTTGTTGGGCCGGGCCGGGTTGGGCATCGCGCTGAGCGGCTTTTGGGCGCTTTCAGTGGCCATCGTGGCGAGGCTGGTCGGCGCCAATGCGACAGGTCGGGGCATGGCTATCGTCACCCTCGGCGTATCGCTCGCCACGATCGCTGCACCGTCGATGGGGGCTTTGATCAGCGACTGGCTGGGATGGCGCAGCGCCATGGCGATGACAGCCGGGCTTGCCGCGCTTGCCATGCTGCTGCAGGTGCTCAGCTTGCCGACGCTCCCGGCAAACACGAGCAACAGTCTCGCCGATGTCTTCCGGCTGACACGACGGGGCGGCATTCAGCTGGGAATGCTTGCCATCCTTTTGCTGATGACCGGGCATTTTGCCGGGTCGGTTTATGTGCGCCCCTTTCTCGAACGAGTGACGCTCCTTGAAACCAGATCGATCGCCCTGGCGCTGCTCGGGTTCGGCATCGCCTCGGTGATCGGCAATGTTGCCGGCGGCCGGATGGCCGACGCGAGCATCCGCATAGCGCTCGCTGTCACGGCGGTATTGATGGCGTTTGCCGCACTCGCTCTGGTGCTTTGGGGCGCTCACACCGGCGTCGCCTTCGCGCTCGTTGCGCTTTGGGGTTTTGCCTTCGGCATGGCGCCGGTCGTGCTGCCGACCAATCTTTCCCGCGCGGCCCCCGACGCTCTGGAGGCGGCGGGCAGCCTGATGGTCGTCTCTTTTCAGGTGGCCATCAGTATCGGCGCGGTTTTTGGCGGCTATATCGTCGACCACTACGGCGCTGTGGGACCGTTGACTGTTACGGCGCTCCTGGCTGCGTCAACGGTTGTCTTGGCGCTGCTGCAGCCCCGCAACTGATCGTTGCTTCCTGAGAGACCTAGCGCTCGGGATATGAGGTCGTCGGCAATCGCCGGCGACCCGAATGCTTCAGTCTGTAATAACCTACTTGCCTTTCACCCTCAGGCTGAAAGAAGCCTGAAAGTTCAGGCCATCCGGTTGTTCGACGACCTTGGCGCAGCCATCGGCCTATGCGCTCGCCTGTGCCTGCTGACCGATCCTGCGGTTCGTCAGGTAGACGCCGGTCACGACAACAACCGTGCCCAGAATCAACGGCAGCGTCAGCGGCTCCCCGAAAGCGATGAAGGCTTCAAGCGCGACGGCGGGCGGCATCAAGTAGATGAGAGAGGCGGCGCGCGAGACCTGCCCGCGGCGGATGAGATAGAGCAGCAGCCCGACACCGCCCATCGACAGGCCGAAGACCGACCAGATGAGTGCGCCGTAGGCTTGAGCCGAAGCGTCGAAATGCTGGTGTTCGAAGATCAGCGACAGCGGCAGTGTGAGGATCAGAGCGCCGACATATTGCAGCGTCGCAATGCTCCTGAGGTCGCCGGACTGCAGGTGTTTCTTCTGGTAAAGCGTGCCGTAGGTGACGGAGCCCATGGCGATGAGGTTGATCGCCAGCGGCAGAGCGGCATGGCTGAGATCGGCCGCCGCCGGATCGAAAAGCTTCGGCGAAATGGCAATGGCAATGCCGACGAAACCGAGCCCGAGGCCAAGCTTCTGCGTCTGTTGCAACCGCTCACCGACGAGAAAGGGAGCCGCCATCGCCGTCAGCAGCGGCTGCAGCGCCGCGATGATGCCGGAGATGCCGGCCGGCACGCCATTGGCGATCGCCCACCACAGGCCGGCGAGATAGAAGCCGTGCAGGAAGAAGCCGGAATAGATGGCGCGCAGCCACGTCGCCCGGCTCTTCGGCCATTGCGCCCGCATCACCAGGCAGAGCGCCAGGAAGGCAAAAGCCGACAGCCCATAGCGTATCGAAAGAAAGGTGAAGGGCTCGGAATGCAGCGCCGCATATTTCGCAACCACCCAGCCCGTGGACCAGAGCAGAACGAAGAGAGCGGGGGCAAGGCGGTCGAGGGACATGGGGCATCTCGGAAGACAAAGCGTTGCCGTGCTGATAGCGGCACGCTGCGGGCGCAGTCAAAGGCGAAGCGTTGATGCTTACTTGAAATTTCGTTGATGGGTGGGACAACCAACGAGCCGGAAGATGATATTTTCAATATGACGAACGAGCCCGTCGGAAACTCGCAGTATGCTACCGCAGCGAGGATTCGCAGGCGCTACCCCATACTCTCCCTCATTCCTGTGCCCGTCACAGGAATCCAGTGCGCCCAAGTCCTTGGGCGCGGGAAGGCCGTGCTCCCCTGGGCGAAAACCCATCACCTGCTCATATTTTACGCAATCCCGGGCGAGCGACCATCCGCCAACCGTACCGTCTCCCTTCAAACGCCCGAAATTCCGCCCCTTTCCCGCACCGCAAAATCTTTTCCTCGAAATGCGCATGGTTCTTGCATTGCAATTTGCGTTGTATTCAAATGAACAAAAAAGGGGAGCCGCACCTTTGGCATTTGATGAAATGATCACTGGGGACGAGAGTCCTCGCCCGCCTTATGAAAAATATTTTGAGTGGTACAACAGCCAAGACCGGTCGCATCTGATTGCCAAGTCCCGCGATGCGGAAAACATTTTCCGGAAGACCGGCATCACCTTCGCGGTCTACGGCCACGCCGACAGTTCCGAAAAACTCATCCCCTTCGACATCATTCCCCGCATCATCTCCGCCCGCGAATGGCGCAAGCTCGCCCAGGGCATCGAGCAGCGGGTGATCGCGCTCAATGCCTTCCTGGATGATATCTATCACAAGCAGGAGATCATCCGCGCCGGCCGCGTCCCGCGCGAGCTGATCGAGAACAACGTCGCCTTCCTGTCCGAGATGATCGGCTTCCGCCCGCCCGGCGGCGTCTATACCCATATCGTCGGCACCGACATCGTACGAACGGGCGAGGACCAGTTCTACGTGCTGGAGGACAATGCCCGCACGCCTTCCGGCGTCAGCTACATGCTGGAAAACCGGGAAACCATGATGCAGATGTTCCCGGAACTCTTCCATGAGAACAAGGTGCAGCGCGTCGAGGACTATCCCTATCTGCTTCGCCAGAGCCTCGCCTCGCTCGCCCCTCCCGGCTGCACCGGCAAGCCGCGCGTCGCGGTGCTGACGCCGGGCATCTACAATTCGGCCTATTACGAGCATTCCTTCCTCGCCGACATGATGGGCGTCGAGCTGGTCGAAGGCTCGGATCTGCGCGTCATCGACGGCAAGGTGAAGATGCGCACGACCCGCGGCTACGAGGCGATCGACGTGCTCTACCGCCGCGTCGACGACGATTTCCTCGATCCGCTGACCTTCCGGGCCGATTCCGCGCTCGGCATCCCCGGCATCATGGATGTCTATCGTTCCGGCAACATCACCATCGCCAATGCGCCCGGCACCGGCATTTGCGACGACAAGGCGATCTATTCCTACATGCCGGAGATCGTCGAATTCTACACCGGCAGCAAGGCGCTGCTCGAGAACGTGCCGACCTGGCGCTGTTCGGAAGCATCGAGCCTGAAATACGTGCTGGAGCACCTCGAAGAGCTCGTCGTCAAGGAAGTGCACGGCTCCGGCGGTTACGGCATGCTTGTGGGACCGACGGCATCGAAGAAGGAGCGCGCCGATTTCGCCGAGAAGCTGAAGGCCAAGCCGAACAACTACATCGCCCAGCCGACGCTGTCGCTCTCCACCGTGCCGATCCTCGTCAACAAGGGGATCGCGCCGCGCCATGTGGACCTTCGTCCCTATGTGCTCGTCTCCGACAAGGTGCAGATCATTCCGGGCGGGTTGACCCGCGTGGCGCTGAAGCAGGGCTCGCTGGTGGTCAATTCCAGCCAGGGCGGCGGCACCAAAGACACCTGGGTACTGGAGGACTGATGCTCGGAAGAACCGCAAACGGCCTCTACTGGATGTTTCGTTACATCGAGCGCGCCGAAAATATCGCCCGTTTGGTCGATGCCGGGCTGCGCATGTCGCTCACCCGCAGCAGCGCCGGCGACGACAACTGGGACGGCGTGCTGCAAAGTGCCGGCGTGCGCGAGGCCTATGACGAGGGCCACGCCAAGCTCACCAATGCCGACGCGATCGATTATCTCCTGCGCGATCGTTCCAATCCGTCGAGCGTCATGTCCTGCATCGACTTCGGCCGCAACAATGCCCGCATGGTGCGCACCGCGCTGACGCGCGAAACCTGGGAAGCGACCAACGAATGCTGGATCGAGCTGAAGGCGCTGCTCGAAAAGCGCGTCAAGGCCGCCGACCTGCCTGAAGTGATCGACGTCATCAAGCGCCGCGCCGGCCTCATCCGCGGCGCCTTCCATGGCTCGACACTGCGCAACGAGCTCTATAACTTCGCCCGCATCGGCACCTTCATCGAGCGGGCGGACAATACGAGCCGCATCCTCGACGTGAAATATTACGTGCTGCTGCCCTCCGTCTCGGCGGTCGGCTCCTCGCTCGACAACGTCCAGTGGGAATCGATCCTGCGCTCGGTCTCGGCGCACCGCGCCTATAGCTGGGCCTATGACGGCGAGTACCGGGCGATGAACATTGCCGACTTCCTGACGCTCAATGTGCAGATGCCGCGCTCGCTCGCCTATTGCTACGAAAAAATCGTCAGCAACCTCGGCTACCTCGCCCAGGATTATGAGGCGCGGCTACCCGCCCACGATACGGCCGAGGCGATCCGCACCACGCTGCAGACGCGGGCGATCCGCGATATCATGGATCAGGGCCTGCATGAGTTCCTGGAGGATTTCGTCTCGCGCAACAACCAGCTCGGCATGGAAATTTCCGATGGCTACCGGTTCTACGTTTAAGCGGATCACGATATGAGACTGAAGATCAGCCACCTCACCGAATACCGCTACGACGAACCGGCGAAATTCTCCCTGCAACGGCTGAGGCTGACGCCGCCGGCCACATCAGGCCAGAAGGTGCTCGCCTGGTCGCTGAAGGTCGAGGGCGCCACGCCCGAAGTGGAGTATGACGACCAGTACGGCAACCACGTCAACCTGGTCTCGCTGGAAGGCGAGCAGCAGGTGACGCGCATTCTTGCCGAAGGCGAGGTCGAAACCGCGGATCTCAACGGCGTCACCGGCCCGCATACCGGCTTCTGCCCGCTCTGGCTTTTCCTGCGCGAGACGCCGCTCACCAAGGGCGGCAAGCTGGTGAAGGAACTGATCAAAGGCGTCAGCGGCGACAACGAACTCGGCCGCATGCATGCGCTGATGGCCGCAATCCACGAGACGGTCGATTACAAGCCCGGCACCAGCGACACTGCGACCACGGCGGAACAGGCGCTGGAGAAGAAGAGCGGAGTCTGCCAGGACCATGCGCACATCTTCGTTGCCGCCGCCCGCGCCCTGCAGGTGCCGGCGCGTTATGTCTCCGGCTACCTGATGATGGAAGAGAAGGTCGAACAGGCGGCGACCCATGCCTGGGCCGAAGCCCATATTCCCGGCCTCGGTTGGGTCGGCTTCGACCCGGCCAATGAAATCTGCCCGGATGAACGATATGTCCGCGTCGCCTCCGGCCTCTGCTACCGCGACGCCGCCCCGATCTCAGGCATGCGCATCGGCACGCCGGGCGAAACGCTGTCGGTCACCGTGAAGGTAGAGGACAGCGGCCAGATGCAAAGCCAGAGCCAGAGCTGAGCAACGCCGGGAAGCCATGTCTATCCAGCCGCAACGACCTGGAGATGACCCCGCGCTCCATAACTGAGGATCGCCTGATCCGCCGTCAGCAAAGGTATGCGATGAAACCGGGCTGTGGCGGCGATGATGCGGTCCGCGGGGTCGGCGTGAAACTCGCCGGGCAGCCGAACGCTGTCTACCGCGATGGAAGGCTCGATCGGCGCGAGCTGAAGTCCGGGCAGCGACAGAGCGGTGTCGATCCATCGCCCGACATCGTCGCCCAGCGCCAAGCGCCCCTTCTGCACGAGCATCGCGATTTCCCAAGGTGTAATCGCCGAAATCAGAATCCGGCTTTTCCCGGCCATCTCGTCGATCATGCGCCGGGCCTGTGAACCGAGCCGAGCGTCGTCCTGCATTGCCCAGACGAGGATATGCGTATCGATGACGATCAACGGAGCGCGTCCCAATCCTCCGGCTCAACGGCCGGAGAGAGAGGATCGTCATAGCGCAACACGCTGCCCTTCATCGCGCCGATGATGCTCTTGCGTTCGCCTGTGTTTCGCGCCGGGGAAAGCACGGCAACCGGCTTGCCGCGCTTGGTGATGACGATGGATTCATCGTCACTGCGCATCTGATCGATAAGGTTCAGACATTTCGCCTTGAACTCGGCTGCGCCGACCACTTTCGACATGACCATCTTTCCTGTACACTTGTACAGAATATAGCGTCATTTTCCAAGTGCAACAAAAAAGCGGGGCTCTCGCCCCGCCTTTTCAACGATTCCAATCTCGAATACGTCCGCTCAGTGGCTGTCCTTGCCGACTGCGTTTCCGCGACATCCCTTGAGGAAGTCGAGGTCGGCGCCGGTGTCGGCGCCTTCGACATGCTGCTGATGCAGGAAGGCATAGCCCGACGTCGGCAGGTCATGGTTCGGCTGCCATTCGGCGAGACGGCGCGCCAGTTCCTCGTCTGATATGTCGAGATGCAGGCGGCGGTTCGGCACGTCGAGCTCGATGATGTCGCCATTCTTGACGACCGCCAGCGGTCCGCCGACGGCGGCTTCCGGCGAGGTGTGCAGCACGACGGTGCCGTAGGCCGTTCCCGACATGCGCGCGTCCGATATACGCACCATGTCGAGAATGCCCTTCTTCAGCACCTTCGGCGGCAGGCCCATGTTGCCGACCTCGGCCATGCCGGGATAGCCCTTCGGGCCGCAGTTCTTCATGACCATGACGCAGGTCTCGTCGATGTCGAGATTGTCGTCGTTGATCTTGGCCTTGTAGTCGTCGATATCCTCGAACACGACGGCCCTGCCCCGGTGCACCAGGAGATGCGGCGAAGCGGCCGAAGGCTTCAGCACCGCGCCCTTCGGCGCGAGGTTGCCGCGCAGCACGACGATGCCGCCCGAAGAAGTCAGCGCCTTTTCAGCAGGCAGGATGACGTCTTCGTTCCAGTTGATGACCTCCTTGACCTCATCCCAGACGGTTTCGCCGGAGACCGTCAGCGCATCCTTGTGCAGGAGGCCGGCCTCGCCGAGGCGCTTCAGCACGACGGGCAGGCCGCCGGCATAGAAAAACTCTTCCATCAGGTACTTGCCCGACGGCATCAGGTTGACGATCGTCGGAACGTCGCGGCCACAGCGGTCCCAATCGTCGAGCGTCAGATCGATACCGACGCGGCCGGCGATCGCCAGCAGATGGATGACGGCGTTGGTCGATCCGCCGATCGCCGCATTGGTGCGGATGGCGTTCTCGAAGGCCTGCTTCGTCATGATCTCCGAAGGCTTCAGGTCGTCCTTGACCATCTGCACGATACGGCGGCCGGTGAGCTGCGCCATGACCTTGCGGCGGGAATCGACGCCCGGGATCGCGGCATTGCCCGATAGCGCCATGCCGAGCGCTTCGGCCATGGAAGCCATCGTCGAGGCCGTGCCCATCGTATTGCAGGTGCCCGACGAACGGCTCATCGAAGCTTCCGCCTCGAGGAATTCGGCCTGCGTCATCTCGCCGGCCTTCACCATTTCGGAGAACTTCCACAGATGCGTGCCGGAGCCGACGCGCTCGCCGCGGAAATAGCCGTTCAGCATCGGTCCACCGGTGACGACGATCGACGGCAGGTCGCAGGAGGCCGCACCCATCAAGAGCGACGGCGTGGTCTTGTCGCAGCCGACGAGCAGCACGCAGCCGTCCATCGGCTGGCCGCGGATCGCTTCCTCAACGGCGAGCGCCGCAAGGTTGCGGTACATCATCGCGGTCGGGCGGAAGGTGTTTTCGGATGCCGAGAACACCGGCACTTCGAGCGGGAAGCCGCCGGCCTCCCAGACACCCGCCTTCACCTTCTCGGCGAGTTCTCTCAGATGACCGTTGCACGGGGTCATATCCGACCAGGTGTTGAGGATGCCGATGACAGGCCGTCCGTCGAACAGGTCGTGCGGATAACCCTGGTTCTTGAGCCAGCCGCGATGATAAATCACGTCGCGGCTCGTGCCGCCGTACCATTCCTGCGACCTCAGCCTGCGCGGCCATTCCGCTTTCTTTTTCATAATCTCTGTCCTTCAGCATATTCCCGGACCGCCTCGTACGGTCCGGGTCATCGCGCTTGTCTCAAGCCAGCGTGTAGGCGGTCTTGACGGTTGTGTAGAATTCGGCGGCGTACTTGCCCTGCTCGCGCGGGCCATAGGACGAACCCTTGCGGCCGCCGAACGGAACGTGGAAATCGACGCCTGCCGTCGGCAGGTTGACCATCACCATGCCGGCTTCGGAATTGCGCTTGAAATGCGTCGCGTGCTTCAGGCTGGTCGTGGCGATGCCGGCCGAAAGGCCGAACGGCGTGTCGTTGGCGATGGCAAGCGCCTCGTCGTAATCCTTAGCGCGGATAACCGAGACCACCGGTCCGAAGATCTCTTCACGCGAAATGCGCATCTGGTTGGTCGCTTCGGTGAACAGCGTCGGCTGCAGATAGAAGCCGGGCGTCTCGCGCGAAATGACCTCGCCGCCGAAGGCAAGCTTGGCGCCTTCCTTTTTGCCGATCTCGATATAGTCGGTATCGGTCTTCAACTGCCGCTCGTCGACGACCGGACCGATATGGGTGCCGGCCTTGAGCGCGTTGTCGACAACCAGCGTCTTCAGCTTGTCGGTGAGCGCCGCGACGAACTTGTCGTGGATGCCTTCGGTGACGATCAGGCGCGAGGAAGCGGTGCAGCGCTGGCCGGTCGAGAAGAAGCCGGAATTGGCGGCCGCTTCGACGGCGACGTTGAGATCGGCATCGTCGAGCACGACCATCGGGTTCTTGCCGCCCATCTCCAGCTGGAACTTGCGGTTATGCTCGATGGAAGCGGCGGCGACGCGACGGCCGGTGCCGGTGGAACCGGTAAAGGTGATGCCGTGAACGTCGGGGCTTTCGAGCATGGCCTGGCCGACGACCGAGCCCTTGCCCATGACGAGGTTCAGGACGCCCTTCGGCAGTCCGGCGCGGTTCAGGATATCGACGATCGCCCAGGAACAGGCCGGCACCAGTTCGGCCGGCTTGAAGACGATGGTGTTGCCGTAGGCAAGCGCCGGGGCGATCTTCCAGGCAGGGATCGCGATCGGGAAGTTCCATGGCGTGATGATGCCGATGACGCCGAGGCCTTCGCGGGTGATTTCGACGCCGATGTTCGGGCGAACGGACGGGATGACCTCGCCGGCCAGCCGCAGGGCTTCGCCAGCGAAGAATTCGAAGATCTGCGAGGCGCGGATGACTTCGCCGGTCGCCTCAGGCAAGGTCTTGCCTTCCTCGCGGGCGAGCAGCGCGCCGAGTTCGTCCTTGCGCGCCATGATCTCGTCGCCGGCCTTCTTCAGGATGACGTGGCGTTCCCAGATGCCCGAGCGCGACCAGGCCGGAAAGGCAGCCTTGGCGGCGGCAATCGCGTTTTTCGTGTCTTCGGCGCTGCCATTGGCATAGAGGCCGACGACCTCGTTCGTATCGGACGGGTTGATGTTCTTCGTCGCGTCCGTGCCGACCCATTCGCCGGCGATCAGGTTTTGATAAATGGTCATGGGCTCAACAAGCCTCCTTTACCGTTTACATCACGGCCCGGCCACGCAGGCAGCCAGGCCTCGAAAATCAGAGCTGCTTGACGGCGATCTCTTCTTCGGCCGCCACCTTCAGCGGATTGCGCAGCGGCAGGCCGAATTCGGCGACCTCGATCTCGAAGAGGTCGCCCTCTTCCGTCTTGATGCCGTCGGCAAAGGAAAGCGTCGCCGTACCGAACATATGGACATGGACATCGCCGGGAACACGGAAGAGGCCATATTTGAAATGGTGATATTCGAGGTTCGCGAAGGTGTGCGACATGTTCGCCTCGCCCGACAGGAACGGCTTTTCGAAGATCACCTTGTCGCCGCGCTTGATGCGCGAGGTGCCGCGGATATCTTCCGGTGCCGCGCCGACGCGGATTTCCGGGCCGAAGCTTGCCGGGCGCAGCTTCGAATGGGCGAGGAAGAGGTAGTTGATCCGTTCGGTGACGTGATCGGAAAATTCGTTCGACAGCGCAAAGCCGATGCGGAAGGGCGAGCCGTCCTTGGCAATCACGTAGATGCCGGCCATTTCAGGCTCTTCGCCACCATCGAGCGCGAAGGAGGGCGAGACCAGCGGCGCACCGGGAGCTGCGGCTCCATGGCCGTTGCCCTTGTAGAACCATTCGGGCTGCACGCCCTTTTCGCCAGCCTTCGGCTTGCCGTTCTCCAGGCCCATCTTGAACATCTTCATCGAGTCGGTCAGCGTTTCCTCGGCCGCCTCGGTGGTCTTCTTATGCATGGAATCGCGGGTGGCGGCAGAGCCGAGATGCGTCAGGCCGGTGCCCGTCAGATGCAGGTGGGCGGCATCGGGATGGGTGATCGGCGGAAGGAAGCGGCCTTCCGCATAGGCCTTCTCCAGATCGACGGCATCGCCGTAACCATGAGCTTCGATGACCGAGGCAAGCGACTTGCCGCCATCAGCCGCTTCCATCGCCAGCGCATAGACGCTGCCGGCATTCTTGACCGACCTGGCAGCGCCGCCCTGCTCGCGCACGGCGACGACGATCTCTCCGTTGGCACCCTTGATTTGCGAAATAAGCACGACTTCGATCCTTCTCGTTCCGGCGAAGTCAGGAAAAGCTCCGCCTGTCCGGCTCCATCAGGAGCCGGAATCCAACTTTCATATGACTGCGAATGCCTGGACCGGCGCCTTGAGGCGCTCAGCCCTTGTTCTTGTTGTAGACGTCGAAGAACACGGCAGCGAGAAGCACCGCACCCTTGACCATCTGCTGGAAGTCGATGCCGAGGCCGACGATCGACATGCCGTTGTTCATGACGCCCATGATGAATGCGCCGATGACCGCGCCGGTGATCTTGCCGACGCCGCCGGATGCCGAGGCGCCGCCGATGAAGCAGGCCGCGATCACGTCGAGCTCGAAGCCGACGCCGGCCTTCGGCGTTGCCGAGTTCAGGCGGAGCGCGACGATCATGCCGGCAAGGCCTGCAAGCACGCCCATGTTGACGAAGGTGTAGAAGCTGAGGCGCTGCGTGTTGATGCCCGAAAGCTTCGTCGCCTTTTCGTTGCCGCCCATGGCATAGATGCGGCGGCCGATCGTCGTGCGTTTGGTGACGAAGGCGTAGATCGCGATCAGCACCAGCATGACGACGAGAACGTTCGGCAGGCCCCTGTAGCTGGACAGGAGGTAGCCGAGCGCCAGAATGGCGACCGAAACGATCAGATTCTGGACGACGAAGAAGCCCATCGGCTCGACGTCGATGCCGTGGCTCTCATTCACCTTGCGGCGGCGCCAGGCGAGGTAGAAGAGGATGACCGGCAGGATGACCGTCAGGATCAGCGACGTCGACTGGACGGGCGTGCCGAACAGGTCGATCATGTCGCCCGGCAGGAAGCCGGTGCTAATGACCTGGAATTCCTTCGGGAACGGGCCGATGTTCTTGCCGTTCAGCACCGTCAGCGTCAGGCCGCGGAAGACGAGCATGCCGGCGAGTGTCACGATGAAGGACGGGATGCGGTGATAGGCGATGAAATAGCCCTGCGCCGCGCCGATAAAGCCGCCGACGATGAGACAAATCAATCCGGCGAGCCAGAAATTCATGCCCCATGAGACGGTGAAGATGGCCGCGAGCGCGCCGACGAAGGCGACGATCGAACCGACCGAAAGGTCGATATGCCCCGCCACGATGACGAGCAGCATGCCGAGCGCCATGATGACGATGAACGAATTCTGCAGAACGAGGTTCGTCAGGTTGACCGGCTTGAAGAGAATACCGCCGGTGTAGAACTGGAAGAATACCATGATCGCGACGAGCGCGATGAGCATGCCGTATTCGCGAATGTTGCCGCGGATGTAATCGGCAACGGAAACGACGTTGCTTTCCTCGGTTGTCGGGTTGACCGGAGTCATTGTCTCTTCTCCCCTGAGCGCATGATAGCGCGCATGATGGTTTCCTGGCTTGCTTCTCCCTTCGGCAGTTCGGCGACGATGCGTCCTTCGTTCATCACGTAGATGCGGTCACAAGTGCCAAGCAGTTCGGGCATTTCCGATGAGATCATCAGAACGCCCTTTCCATCGGCGGCAAGCTGGTTGATGATAGTATAGATTTCGTACTTTGCGCCAACGTCGATGCCTCGGGTAGGCTCGTCGAGGATCAAAATCTCGGGATCGGAGAACAGCCACTTCGACAGAACCACCTTTTGCTGGTTGCCGCCGGAAAGATTGACCGTTTCCTGGAAGATGCCGTGCGAGCGAATGCGCAGCTTCGACCGGTAATCGGTCGCGACCTTCATCTCCTTGATGTCGTCGATGATGCTGTTGTTCGAAATGCCTTCGAGATTGGCGAGCGTCGTATTGTGCAGGATCGTGTCGTTGAGCACGAGGCCGAGCTGTTTGCGGTCCTCGGTGACATAGGCAAGACCCGCATCGATCGCCCTGCGCACGGTGCTGACGTCGACCGGCTTGCCGTCGACGAAGACTTCGCCGCTGATCTTGTGCCCGTAGGACTTGCCGAAGACGCTCATGGCGAATTCGGTGCGGCCGGCACCCATCAGGCCGGCGATGCCGACGACCTCGCCCTTGCGGACGTTGACGTTGATGTCGTGCAGCACCTGGCGGTCGCGGTGATGCTGGTGATAGGCGTTCCAGTTCTTCACTTCGAAGATCGTCTCGCCGATCGGCACGGAGCGCGGCGGATAACGGTCGGCGAGGTCGCGGCCCACCATGTTCTTGATGATGATGTCTTCGCTGATCTCGTCGGCGTGACAGTCGAGCGTCTTGACGGTCATGCCGTCGCGCAGGACCGTGATCTGGTCGGCGACCTTGCGGATCTCGTTCAGCTTATGGGAAATGATGATCGAGGTGATACCCTGATTGCGGAACTCGATCAGCAGATTGAGCAGCGCATCGGAATCCTTCTCGTTGAGAGAGGCTGTGGGCTCGTCGAGGATGAGCAGCTTCACGCTCTTCGACAGCGCCTTGGCGATTTCGACGAGCTGCTGCTTGCCGACGCCGATATCGGTCACCAGCGTGTTCGGGGATTCGCGCAGGCCCACCTTCTGGAGGAGCTGCTTCGTGCGGTTATACGTCTCTTCCCAGCTGATGATGCCGCTCTTGGCGTTCTCGTTGCCGAGGAAGATGTTTTCGCCGATCGACAGCAGCGGCACGAGCGCCAGTTCCTGGTGGATGATGACGATGCCGATTTCTTCGGAGTCCTTCAGGACCCTGAAGTGGCGCGTCTCGCCTTCATAGACGATGTCGCCTTCATAGCTTCCCGTGGGATAGACGCCTGATAGCACTTTCATCAGGGTCGATTTACCGGCCCCGTTTTCGCCTACCAATGCGTGAATTTCACCCTTGCGAACCTTGAGGTTCACGTTCTCCAGCGCCTTGACGCCCGGGAACGTCTTGGTGATGCTCCGCATTTCTAGGATGGTGTTGTCCATAGTCAAAGTTCCAGCGCCTTGAGCCGCCGAGCGGCCTGGCGATCATAAAATCGAAGGCCGGAACCCGCAAGCGCGGGCTCCGGCCTCCAGCTTAACTTACTTCAGCTTGTCTTCGGTGTAGTAACCGCTGTCGACGAGGATCTGCTTGTAGTTGGTCTTGTCGACGGCAACCGGCTTCAGCAGATAGGACGGAACGACCTTGACGCCGTTGTCGTAGGTCTTCGTGTCGTTGACCTCGGGCTCCTTGCCGGACATCACGGCATCGACCATGGCAACGGTGACCTTGGCGAGTTCGCGGGTGTCCTTGAAGACCGTCGAGTGCTGCTCGCCTGCGATGATCGACTTGACCGACGGGATTTCAGCGTCCTGGCCGGAAACGACCGGAAGCGGCTGGTCAGCCGAACCGTAGCCGACGCCCTTCAGCGAGGAGATGATGCCGATCGAGAGGCCGTCATAGGGAGACAGGACGGCATTGACCTTGGCGTCGGTGTAGTTGGCCGAGAGCAGGTTGTCCATGCGGGCCTGGGCCGTAGCAGCATCCCAACGCAGCGTGCCGACCTTGTCCATGCCGGTCTGGCCGGACTTCACGACGAGCTTACCCGAGTCGATGTAGGGCTGCAGGACGGACATTGCGCCATCGTAGAAGAAGAAGGCGTTGTTGTCGTCCGGCGAACCGCCGAAGAGTTCGATGTTGAACGGGCCCTTGCCATCCTTGAGGCCGAGGGCGTCAACGATGGAACCAGCCTGGAGAACGCCGACCTGGAAGTTGTCGAAGGTGGCGTAGTAGTCGACGTTGCCCGAATCGCGGATCAGGCGGTCGTAAGCGATGACCTTGATGCCGGCGTCGTGAGCCTTCTGGAGAACGTCGGAAAGCGTCGTACCGTCGATCGAAGCGATGACGAGAACCTTGGCGCCCTTCGTGACCATGTTTTCGATCTGCGAAAGCTGGTTCGGAATATCGTCGTCAGCATACTGCAGGTCGGTCTTGTAGCCGGCGGCTTCGAGCTGCTTGACGATGTTGTTGCCGTCGTCGATCCAGCGAGCGGAAGACTTCGTCGGCATCGCGATGCCCACGAGCCCCTTGTCCTGCGCCATAGCCGGCATAACGAACGAAGCGACGCCGAAGGCAGCCGCAGCCATCAATGAGATAATGGATTTCATTTCTCTCTCCCTTGTTAAAGATTGGCGGACAAAAAATCGTCCGCCCCGAAACTGTGGCAGGTTCCGTATTGGATAGTTACTTCAGATTGTGAGAAACGAAGTAGGTCTCCTCCACGATCTCACACGTGTTGAGTGCCAACCAGCACACGGCGGCAAACTGGTATGGATTCCTATAACTGTCAAATAGAATAACTGGTAAAGTGCATAACAATTTTGGTATATCGTTAAAAAGTATTACTTTTGATGGAGCGCAGTGGGGAGGCTGCAACCATGACGATTGTCTCGGAGCCACTTTCGATGGACCACGTCGATATCCACAGCGATAACTTCGGCGATGACAGCCTTTTACGTGCAGGGCTTAAGCTGAATCACCTGCGCATGATCGTCGCAATCGAAGATAGCGGACAGATTTCCGCAGCTGCGGAAGTGCTGAACATTTCGCAGCCCGCCGCGTCGCGCATGCTGTCCGAAATGGAATCGATCACCAAGACCCAGCTCTATGAGCGCGTGGCCCGCGGCGTGGTGCTGACGACCTTCGGTGCGGCCCTTGCCAGACGCGCGCGCAAGATCCTTCTGGAGCTGCGCGAAGCGAGCCGCGAGATCGGCGAATTGAAGAGCGGCAAGGGCGGCGCGGTCTTCATCGGCGCGGTCACGGCGCCGGCCATGAGCCTCGTGGTGCCGGCGATCAACAAGGTGCGCAAGGCCTATCCCGGCATCGAGATCAACATCCAGGTGGAGACCAGCAACGTGCTGGCCCGCGAACTGCTCGCCGCCCGCCACGATTTCATCATCAGCCGCATTCCCGACGATCTCAACCCGCGCCTCTTCGAGGTGACCGAGATCGGCATCGAACGGGCCTGCCTGATCGTGCGCAAGCGCCATCCGCTCCTGAAGCAGAAGCTGAGCAGCCTTGCCGACATCAGGGACTACGATTGGGTCTTCCAGCCGCCCGGCACGCTGCTGCGCCGCACGATCGAGGACATTTTCCTGTCGCGCGGGGTGGCGCTGCCCGAAAACATCGTCAACACCTCGTCGCTGCTGCTCACCTGCGCCATCGTCTGCGGAACCGATGCGATCGCTCCCGTCGCCGTCGACGTCGCCCATTTCCTGGCGAGCCAGGGTTCGCATGCCTCCGATGTGCGCATGCTGCCGATCGATTTCGACATTAACGTCAAGCCCTACAGCCTGATCACCGCAAGGGAGCGCGCGCTGCCGCCGAGCGCGAGGCTGCTCTACGACATCATCCTCGAGGAGAGCCGGAAGCAGGCGGGCTAAAGGCTCCATCGATTTGACCCCGCAAGCCCTGCGCCATCCTGCCGGGCTCTAATCGCTTCGAGAGGAAGGCGCATGCTGTTCGGACAATCGGTGTTTCAATCAGTGCTCGAGCGGCTGAAGGCGGAGGAAGAACCGGCCGAAGACGCCGAGGCGCCGCCGGCCCACCGCATATCCGGCTTTGCCACCGGCCTCGCCTTCGATGTCATGGAAGGTGTCTCGGCCGCCTCGCAGCGCGTCGGCCAGGCCTATTTCGACAATCTGGGTGCCGGCCCTGCCGCCGAGGAGGCGCCGCCGCCGGAGCCGGAACCCGTCATGCCGGACCATCTCGCCCGCATCGCTCCGGAAGAGATTGCCGCGGAGCTGGCGATCGCCGCCGCCGATACCCAGCAGACGCTGAACGAGAAGCGGCGCGCCTTTGCCAAGGCCAATCATCCTGACGGCGTCGCAGAGCCTTTCCGCGACAATGCCAACCGGCGCATGATGATCGCCAATCTGCTGATCGACGAGGCGATGCGCCGCCTGCCGCAGAGCTGACGCGCGAAGGCCGGCAAACATTCCCAAGCTTTGGCAGAGCCGCCGTTTCCGGCTCGATTCGCGAATCGCTATATGGCCTGTTCTTCTGCGATTCAATCGGCGCCCATCGTACCCATTTTGATTCTTTCGCGTATGGGTAGCAGATAAATCTTCCGCTTTTTTGATGCCGGTGACAGCGTATTTCGGGACCCGGATAGACCATGCCTACGCCCTTTTCGGTAGGCCGTAGCGCTGATTAGCGAAATTGAGCCCGATACAACCCGGTGTAGCATGGGGCGGTTTAAATGTTTTCAGGAGATCGCCGACATGTCATCTACGGAAGATCCGAAGCTGCCACGCAACACAGCGCGCAGACATTTTCTAGGAGTAGCCGCAGCCACCGGTGCTCGTCTTGCCGGTGTGGCGGCCTTGGTCACAACAATTTCCACCTCTCCGGCCAACGCCCTGGGGCGGCTTTGGGGACGGGGCGGCTCCGGTGGACACGGAGGCTCAGGCGGTGGCTCAGGCGGAGGCGGTGGCTCCAGTGGCGGCGGGAGCGGCAGCAGCAGCGGCCCGAATTGCTTCCTGCGGGGAACGGCGATCCTCACGGATTGCGGTGAGAAGCCTGTCGAGAACCTCAGCATCGGCGATCGCATTACCCTTCCTGACGGCAGCACCCGTCCGGTCAAGTGGGTCGGCCGCCAAAGCTTCAAGAAGAGCGGCGCGCGCTGGCAGAAGGACGTCGTGCCGATCCGCGTTTCCCGCCATGCACTCGACGGGCACGCACCCCATTCGGATCTCTATCTCTCGCCCGGCCATGCACTGTACCTGAACGGCATTCTGATCCAGGTGAAGGATCTCGTGAACGGCACGACGATCGCACCGGCCACACCCGCCGCCGACGTATCGATCGACTATTATGCCGTCATGCTCGATACGCACGAAGCGATCCTTGCCGAAGGCGCTGCGGCCGAGTCCTTCCATCTGAAGAACGGCAATCACGAGAACTTCTGCAATTTCGCGGAGTACCAGCGTCTCTATGGCAAGGAGCGCATCGTGATGACCTCCTTTGCGCCGTTGCTGGGCGGCGGCTGGTCCCATTTGAAAGCGCTGCTCCTGCTCGGCGTTTCGCCGCTGGTGCCGATGCCCGATCCATTCGGGGATGCCTGCGAAAAGATCGACGCGAATGCCAGGGAACTGTCACTCTGACAGGACGGGAATAAGCCCGGGATCGGGCTGACCGAGCGCGAAACCGCACGTCGGTTTTGCGATCATATCGAACAAGGACGTCAAGCGTGGCGCGATCGGAAAGATCGCGCCACGCTTCGATCATTCGGCCTTCTTCCCTTCATCTGCTTCAGGCTCGTCCCCGTCCGTATCATCGGGCGGGACGATTGCCGCCGTCTCCGGCGGCTTCGGATCGAAGGTCCAGAACAGGACATAGAGGGCATAGGCGCCGGCCCCGCCGGAGATCACGCCCCAGAAGGGATCGCCGGTGACGAATTCGACCGTGGCCCAGGCGAAGCAGACCGCAACGATGGCTATGCGCACCCAGAGGCGGCGATATGCCGGATGGTTCGGATCGATCAGTTGCATTCGTGCCCCGCGGGTCGCATATGTCGCACAGTCCTTTAGTTCGAATCTTGCAAATGTGAAAGAGCCGCGGGCTTGACGCGGCACACAGATGATGGAATGAAAATTCCAGATTTTTGACAATTCGGTTTATTTGTTCCGAATTCAACGGAGGTTGCAATGACTGTAAGATTTGGTCTTCTCGGCGCCGGCCGCATCGGCAAGGTTCATGCGAAGGCTGTCAGCGGCGACGCCAATGCGACGCTCGTCGCCGTCGCGGACGCCTTTCCGCAGGCGGCCGAAGCCATCGCTTCCGCCTATGGCTGCGAAGTGCGCACCATCGAGGCGATCGAAGCCGCCAAAGATATCGACGCCGTCGTCATCTGCACGCCGACGGATACCCATGCCGACCTGATCGAGCGCTTCGCCCGCGCCGGCAAGGCGATCTTCTGCGAAAAGCCGATCGATCTCGACGTCGCCCGCGTCAAGGCCTGCATCAAGGTGGTGGAAGAAACCGGCGCCAAGCTGATGGTCGGCTTCAACCGCCGCTTCGATCCGCATTTCATGGCGGTGCGCAAGGTCATCGACGACGGCAAGATCGGCGATGTCGAAATGGTGACGATCACCTCGCGCGATCCCGGCGCCCCGCCGGTCGATTACATCAAGCGCTCGGGCGGCATCTTCCGCGACATGACGATCCATGATTTCGACATGGCCCGCTTCCTGCTCGGCGAAGAGCCGGTCTCGGTGCTGGCGACCGCCGCCGTGCTGGTCGACAAGGCGATCGGCGAAGCCGGCGATTACGACAGCGTCTCGGTCATCCTGCAGACCAAATCCGGCAAGCAGGCCGTCATCTCCAATTCCCGCCGCGCCACCTATGGCTACGACCAGCGCATCGAAGTGCATGGCGCAAAGGGCATGGCGGCCGCCGAAAACCAGCGCCCGGTCTCGATCGAAGTCGCCAACGGCGACGGCTACACCCGCCCGCCGCTGCATGATTTCTTCATGACCCGCTACACCGAAGCCTATGCCAACGAGATCGCCGCCTTCATCGCCGCGATCGAAAAGGGCACGAAGATCTCGCCCTCCGGCGCCGACGGCCTCGCAGCGCTGGCCCTCGCCGACGCCGCCGTCCAGTCCGTCAAGGAAGGCAGGCTCATCAAGATCGGCTGACGGTCCTCTCCCGACCGGAAGCCATGCATGAGATGGCCGGGCAAACGCCCGGCCATTTCGCGTTTGATGACAAAATGTATTGAAGACCCCTCCCCAACCCCTCCCCACAAGGGGGAGGGGCCAACCTGCCGTGCCCGTTGCCTTCCATTCCAAGGTTTCATCCGCAGAAGGCTCGATGCTAGGTGCAGTTGGTTGCCACGCGTTAGTCCCTCCCCCTTGTGGGGAGGGGTTGGGGAGGGGTTTTGGCCCTACTCCCCGCCCTGAATCCCCGAGACCACGATATCCTGGTCGATCACCGACAGCGCCCGGTTCAGATGCCCCTCGAAAACCAGGATCTGCTCCTCGGCGACCACGCGGATCTCCGGCATGCCCTCCATGCGCACGATATGCGACTGCCCCAGCCCCTCTTCGATGCCCTGGCGCAGCAGGTCGTAATACCGCGTGCCCGGGCCGGTGATGGCGATCGGCATGCGTTCCGTCAGGCTCAGCATGCGCGACAGGCCGTTGCCGAGCGCAAGGCCCGCCTGGCGGAAGGCGAAGGCGGAGGTGCGGTGGCCCTGGCGGGCTTTCACGGCGATCTTGTCGAGCTCCGCCACCGGCACGAATTTCGCCGGGATCGTATCGAGCGGCACTTCGAAGGCGCTGCGCAGGATGGCGTAGAAACCGGCATAGGCTTCGATGCAGCCGCGTGTGCCGCAGCGGCAGAGCCCGCCATTGGCCATGTGCAGCATGTGGCCGAAATTCGGCGCCGAGACCTGGCCGGTCGGCCCGCCGCGCCGAACGATGCCGAGGCCGATGCTGTGGCCGAGCGAGAGCGCCGCGAGCGAACGGAAATCGGCGCCCTTGGCAATCTCCTCGCGCGCCCCCAGCGCTGCGGCAACCAGCAGCGTCTCGTTGTCGAGGATCACCTTGGCCTGCCAGTCCGGCCTGAGCGCCGATTCGAAATCGATCCGGTCGCTGCCGAAGATCGGCGACCAGAGGAGCACCGGCTCGGCCGAATCGACCAGCCCCTTGCTGCTGATCGAAATCAGCAGCACTTTTTCCTGGCCGATCCGGGAACGGTCGAGAATCCGCGAAAGCCCGGCGCGCACCCCTGCCACGAAACGGGCAGCCCCCGAAGGATCATGCGAGCGCTCCTCGCTGAAGCGGTCGATCAGCTTGCCGGCATAATCGACCAGTGAATATTGCACGGCATCGGAGGAGATGATGACGACGATGAGATAGCCGCAGTCGCGCCGCTGGCGCAGAAGCACGCGCGGACGCCCGCGGCCGCTCGCCGCCTGCTGCTCGGATTTTTCGATGATCTGGGCCTTTTCCAGGTCGGCCGTGATCGCCGAGATGGTGGCCGAGGAAAGGCCGGTATGGTCGGAGATCTCGGTATGGGCGAGCGCGCCGTGGCGGCGCAGCACGGACAGCACGAGCACGCTGTTTCTCTGCCGGACCAGCTCCGTGCTCGACTTGGTCAGCATGAATGCCGCCCTCTCCTCCTGCTAGCCCTACCCGTGATTTCCACTGCATCTCCGGCCGCCTCGGCGCAAGCGAATTAAGCCGGTAGTGCAGAGTTGACAGTTGAAAAAATCTCTGACATCAAATTTCTCGACTGTCGAGAAAAAAATCCGAACCTTCTCGACAGGCTTATCGCGGTGGCCGGAGGAAGCATGGGCTGGGCCGGTCGCAACTCACTCGGGAGGACATTATGAAGTCTATTTTGAAACTGATGGCCGGCGCTGCCATCCTCGTTTCCGTGCATACTGCCGCCATGGCTGCCGATCTCGTCGTCGGCGTTTCCTGGTCGAATTTCCAGGAAGAGCGTTGGAAGACCGACGAAGCCGCCATCAAGAAGGCTCTCGAAGCCAAGGGCGCCAAATATATTTCCGCTGACGCGCAGTCCTCGGCCGCAAAGCAGCTCACCGACGTCGAATCGCTGATCTCGCAGGGCGCCAACGCGCTGATCATCCTCGCCCAGGATTCCGACGCGATCGGCCCGGCCATCGAAAAGGCCGCTGCCGAAGGCATCCCAGTCGTCGGCTACGACCGCCTGATCGAAAACCCGGCCGCCTTCTACATCACCTTCGACAACAAGGAAGTCGGCCGCCTGCAGGCCGAGGGCGTCTTCAAGGTCAAGCCGGAAGGCAACTACGTCTTCATCAAGGGCTCGTCCTCCGACCCGAACGCGGACTTCCTGTTCTCGGGCCAGCAGGAAGTGCTGAAGGCCGCCATCGACGCCGGCAAGATCAAGAATGTGGGCGAAGCCTATACCGACGGCTGGCTGCCGGAGAATGCTCAGCGCAACATGGAGCAGTTCCTGACCGCCAACAACAACAAGGTTGACGCCGTCGTCGCCTCCAACGACGGCACGGCCGGCGGCGCGATCGCAGCGCTCGACGCCCAGGGCCTCGCCGGCTCCGTTCCGGTTTCCGGCCAGGACGGCGACAAGGCGGCTCTGAACCGCATCGCTCTCGGCACGCAGACGGTTTCCGTCTGGAAGGACAGCCGCGAACTCGGCAAGCGCGCCGCTGAAATCGCTCTCGACCTCGCCGGCGGCAAGGACATGAGCAAGATCGACGGCGCCCAGACCTTCAAGGGCGGCCCGAAGGGCGTCGAAATGAACTCGGTCTTCCTGAAGCCGCTGGCGATCACCAAGGACAACCTGAACGTCGTCATCGACGCCGGCTGGATCTCCAAGGCTGAAGCTTGCCAGGGCGTCAAGGCCGACACGGTCGCTGCCTGCAAGTAAACCAGGACTGAACTGAAATGACCGGCGCCGCAGCGAAACACCGCTGCGGCGCCGGGTGCGGACGAGAACTCCGACGACCAGGTTTTCGCCGCCTCGCCGCACCATCGCGGCCTTTCATTCCCTGCCGGACCGATGCCGCAAAGCGATGCGGCCGGCTTCCGGAAGCATCGCGATGGTCAGTTGAAGACAGACGAATGACGCCGATGGCGGCCTCTGGCACGCCGGCGCACCCGTCCAAACAAAATTGGGGAACGGCAAACCCATGGCCGAAATGGTAAAATCAACGACTTCGAGCGGACCGCGAACGGCGGAAGCCAATCCGGTGGCCCGCTTCTTCCGCGCAACGGAGATCGATACGCGTCTGCTCGGCATGATCGGCGCGCTCATCATCATCTGGATCGGTTTCCACATCATCACCGGCGGCCTGTTCCTGACCCCGCGCAATCTCTGGAACCTCTCGGTCCAGACGACTGACATCGCGATCATGACGACGGGCATGGTGCTGATCATCGTCACCCGCAACATCGACCTGTCGGTCGGCTCCGTGCTCGGCCTCTGCGGCATGATCATGGGCGTCACCCAGGCGCAGATCCTGCCGCAATATCTCGGCTTCGACAGCCCCTTCACCTGGGCGATCACGCTGCTGGTCGGCATCATCGCCGGCTGCCTGATCGGCGCCTTCCAGGGCATCATCATCGCCTTCCTGAACGTTCCCTCCTTCATCGTCACCCTCGGCGGCCTGCTCGTCTGGCGCGGCGCCACCTGGCTCGTCACCAGCGGCCAGACGGTGGCGCCCATGGACCAGACCTTCCGCATCATGGGCGGAGGCGCAGAGGGCTCGATCGGCGCCACCTGGAGCTGGGTCGTCGGCATCGCCGCCTGCCTCTTCGTCGTCGCCAGCATCGTCGGCTCGCGCCGCCAGCGCCGCCGCTTCGGCTTCCCGCGCCGGCCAATGTGGGCCGAATATTTCCTCGCGACACTCAGCTGCGTGCTGATCCTCGGCGCCGTCTGGATCGCCAACAGCTATTACTGGCCGATCAACATCGCCAAGAAATATGCCGAGACCAACAATATCCCCTGGCCCGAAACCGGCCTGGACATTCCCTACGGCATCGCCGTGCCGGTGCTGATCGCCATCATCGTCGGCATCATCATGACCTTCATCGCCACCCGCCTGCGCTTCGGCCGCTACGTCTTCGCGATCGGCGGCAACCCTGAGGCGGCCGAACTCGCCGGCATCAAGACCCGCTGGGTCACGGTGCGCATCTTCGCGCTGATGGGCATTCTGGCAGCCGTCGCGGCGGCGATCTCCACCGCCCGCCTCAACGCCGCCACCAATGCGCAGGGCACGCTCGACGAGCTCTACACCATCGCCGCCGCCGTCATCGGCGGAACGTCGCTCGCAGGCGGCACCGGCACCATCGCCGGCGCCATGCTCGGCGCGCTCGTCATGCAGTCGCTGCAGTCGGGCATGGTTCTCGCCCATGTCGATACGCCGCTGCAGAGCGTCGTCGTCGGCACCGTCCTCGTCGTCGCGGTCTGGCTCGACACCGTATACCGCTCCCGTGCCAAGTGAGAGGAGCCCTAGACATGGCTGATCAACGCACTCCCCTCGTGGAACTGAAAAACATCTCGATCTCCTTCGGCGGCATCCATGCCGTGGACAATGCCTCGGTCGATCTCTACCCCGGCGAAGTCGTCGCCCTTCTCGGCCATAACGGCGCCGGCAAGTCGACGCTGATCAAGATCCTCTCCGGCGCCTACAAGCGCGACTCGGGCGATATCCTGATCAATGGCGAGCCGGCCGACATTCGCAATCCGCGCGATGCCAAGAAATACGGCATCGAGACGATCTACCAGACCCTCGCCGTCGCCGATAATGTCGACGCCGCCGCCAACCTCTATCTCGGCCGCGAGCTGAAGACCCGCTGGGGCACGCTCGACGACGTCGCGATGGAAGCCTCGGCCCGCGAAGTGATGGGGCGGCTCAACCCCAACTTCAAGCGCTTCAAGGAGCCGGTGAAGGCGCTCTCGGGCGGACAGCGGCAATCGGTGGCGATCGCCCGCGCGATCCTCTTCAACGCCCGCATCCTGATCATGGACGAGCCGACGGCGGCACTCGGCCCCCAGGAGACGGCGCAGGTCGGCGAGCTGATCAAGCAGCTGAAGAAGGAAGGCATCGGCATCTTCCTCATCAGCCACGACATCCACGACGTCTTCGACCTCGCCGACCGCGTCTCGGTGATGAAGAACGGCCAGGTCGTCGGCCACGCCCGCACCGAGGACGTGACCAAGGACGAGGTGCTCGGCATGATCATCCTCGGCAAGGTGCCGCCCAAAGCCATCCCCGGCCCCGGCGCCATGCAGATCTGACCGCAGCAAGGTCATCGCCTACGAAAACCCCACTCCGCCGCCCGCAAGGCCGGCGGAGTTTTTTGTGCCTGTGGGCTCTCCACCCGATGATTTCGCCCGGCAAGGAGGTTTGGAAGGACGTTTTTAAGGAGGCCCAACATTTTCAAAAATGCGCAAACCGACGAAGCCCTTTGCCCCTCCCATCCATTTTTTAAAATGTTGACCCTTCTTAAAAACCTCCTTGTCAGAGATAACTGACTGATTTCTCTCATCTCCAGTGGAAGAGAGGTTTTTAAGCGACCGAAAATCGGCTCTTCTGTTTTGTATACAGGATCTGCTTTCGCAGCCGCATCAAGCCAAAGCCGGAGCGCAAACACGCTCCAACCCGCAAACCGAACGACGCGCCAAGCCCTCGGCCGCCGGCCTGACGGACAAAAATCCCCGCCAAACCGCAAGCACCCGTATTTCTGAGAATTTCCCGATTGAAGCCAGCCGCAAGCTAGGCTAAGAACCACCCATCGGACAGGCGATTCAAACCGCCCTCGGCATGCACCCGTAGCTCAGCTGGATAGAGTGTTGGATTCCGATTCCAAAGGTCACAGGTTCGAATCCTGTCGGGTGCGCCATATTTCATAGGTCGAGAAGGCCTTGAGCACGCTCAACAACAGCGACAAAATACCTCGATCTGTCTAACACCCGTGCGTCAGTATTCACCGGGTACGAAAACAACGATCCTATTGCTCAAAACTTTCGCGAAGCGTCATGAGATAACGCCGGCACCGCCACTCTTTTCGGCTTCGCTCCGCATCACCCTGCCCTCCTGAAACGCCAACCAAATTCATTCCAAACAGGATCGAAGGCCACTTCTCCGCGTACGGCTGCCGGCACGCGCACGTAACGCGGTAAACCTGATGGGCTGGGGTGCATCATCTATAAATTAATGAATCGGAGATTTCATTCTGACCGACGATTGACGAATGCCTACGCTTCGGCAAATCTGCTCGAATAACGGGTGAGGGACTCATGAACACAATTGAAGAAAGCCTGCGCGCCATATCGGAGCGCATAAAGTCGCATTCGAGCACAATGGCAACCGAGGAGGCAGTCAAGACTGCTGTTGTGTTACCATTCTTGCGAGCCCTTGGATATGACGTCTTCGACCCAACAGAAGTTGTGCCCGAATTTACTGCTGACGCCGTCGGAAAGAAGGGTGAAAAGGTCGATTACGCCATCAAGATCGACAACGAAATTCGCATCCTAATCGAATGCAAGCCGATATCGGTGGCGCTCGATAAGAAACATTTGGATCAGCTCTACCGCTATTTCAGCGTTACCAACGCGAAATTCGCTATCCTTACCAACGGACGGACATTCAACTTCTACACCGATCTGGAGGCGCCTAACAAACTCGATACGAGGCCATTTTTCATTTTCGACGTGACGGATTTTAACGCCGGCATCGTCACGGAACTCCGCAAATTCGAGAAGTCTGCCTTCGACGTGGCCGCCATCCTCGCGACGGCCGAACGCCTCAAGTATACCTCCGGCGTCAAGCAGGTGATAGCCAAACTCATCGAAGAGCCCACCGAGGAATTCGTGCGAATCGCATCCGGCGGCGTCTACGAAGGACGAATGACTGCGCAGGTGAAGGAGATGCTCAGCGGAGTGGTGAGAACGGCATTCCGTGAAGTCATCATGGATACCGTGAAGAGTCGCCTTTCCAGCGCGCTTGCCGATACCGAAGAAGTGATTGAAAAAATAGATACTCCTGTTGAAGACGAACCTGAGGTCGTCACCACAGAAGAGGAACGTGAAGGCTATATGATCGTCAAAGCCATTGTTCGAGATACGATCAGCCCAAAGCGCGTGGTGATGCGTGACCAGAAAACGTACTGCGGCATACTCATCGACAATAACAATCGAAAGCCGCTCGCCCGTTTATGGTTTAATCGCTCGGTCAAGTATATCGGGCTATTCGACGGTGACAATGAAGAGCGACTGATTGTCGATAGCCTAGATCAGATTTACGAGTTCAGCGATCGGTTGCGCGTAACCGCGAAGAAGTATTCCGAGCAATGACGACAAAGGAGAGTATCAACGCGTCCTCCTATTAGGATCTGAAAGCTCGATGGCGCCGTTGTAGTTGCTAAGCCATTTCGGGCATGAGCGAAAGTTGGGAATCCTAGTTGATCGGTAGTGAGAACGACAGCTGGATCATGCAGAGCCAGCGCGGGGCGACGTAATTGTTGCCCTCTATAACGGCACCGGCCTATCAGAGAGTGCGGGATTCAAGCGATGAAATTTTCAGCCTGCGCGTCTGCATTTATTTATGTCGCTCACAAACACGACCTAACTTATCCGGGCATCGAGGTCTTTCTGTGTCTGTAGGCTGCTCTTCCCTCAGCCCGTTCGTCCCAGTAACGAAAGTTGCGGCCCTGATGAAACGCGACCCCTACAACCAAATTAGACGAACATCTTCTCTGAAGGCGTTGACAGGGAATCAACTGAATGGACTATAGCGCCATGGAAACAGAGAACTTGATCGGTGTCGGCCTCTACACCCCA
This sequence comes from Rhizobium sp. BR 249, assembly GCF_047445895.1. NCBI lineage: Bacteria > Pseudomonadati > Pseudomonadota > Alphaproteobacteria > Hyphomicrobiales > Rhizobiaceae > Rhizobium > Rhizobium sp. BR 249. Next base: position 73,244 of record NZ_JARWKX010000005.1, read on the forward strand.
GCGGAAGCTGGCAGGCTGTTGCGCATCTCGCCCGGCAAGCTCTCACGGTGGCTGCGCGGCCACCGCATTGGAAACAAGTTCTATCCGCCTCTATGGACGCCGGAAATCTCGCTCGGAGACGAGCGCGTTTTCCTTGGTTTTCGCGATCTCATGGAGGCTCGTGTTGCCGATGCTTTCATCGCGGCCGGCGTGTCGGCAATCAAGGTGCGGGCGGCGATCGACACAGCCAAAGAGGTAATTGGCGAGGCCCGACCGCTATCGACAAATCGCTTTCGCACAGATGGCCGGGAAATCTTCCTTCACATCATTCAGAAGGACGAGGATGGTGAGCAGCGTGAGCATCTGCTGAACCTCTTCCGGCGCCAATTCGTATTCAATGGCATTCTTGATCCGATCCTGAAAACCGTCGACTTCGGCTCCGATGGAAATCCGCTTATCTGGTGGCCCGGCGGACGGCGGCTCAACGTCATCGTAGATCCCACGCGCTCGTTCGGCCAGCCGATCGACGCCGCCTCCAGTGTGCCAACCGCTGTGCTCGCAGCAGCTGCGGAACAAGAAGGCGGCATCCGTGGTGCAGCGAAAGCCTACGACGTGAGCGAGGCTTCCGTTCGGCATGCGGTGGAATTCGAAGCCATGATGGAGCAGCGGCTAGCGGCGTGAACGTCTTCTTCGACAATTGCACGTCTCCGATTTTAGCCAGCACCCTGCACGGGTTCATTCATCACGACGGCCATAACGCGATTCACATTCGCGATGTATCTGGCCTCCCAAATGGCCGCCACTCGAAGGATGTGGATCGATTTCTTGCGCCGCTCTAACGACGAATGGATGTTCGTTTCAGGCGATGGCCGTGTCCTCAAGAACCCGGCGGAACGTGCGGCGCTAAGATCGGCTGGGCTGCATGGTTTCATATTGGCGCCCGCCTATCAGAAAACGCCTATGAACCAGGTAGCTTCCGTGCTCGTCTGGCGATGGCCTGAGATCCTGCAGATCACTCGTTTGCTTGCACCACCCTCAATGCATGAGGTGCCCATCAACAAGGGCACGAGATTGCGCGCACTTCCAATGTAACCGCCGCCATCAATCACCGTTACGGTTCGATCTGGCAGGTTATCTTGAAACCGGACGCTTGGCCCGCTTCCACATCCCCTCGTTAGCAATTTATTGACCATAAGCTGGCTTTACTAAACCTGATGGATGCGGCGTACCCGCCCGTCGCCAAACGTTTCGTGTAGGACGGGTGTGTTCGTGTTGAAGTATCCAGTGCAAAGTTTGTCGGGCCGAGTTGCCACGCTCCTCTCGCGCACAAAACGTTTTGCAGCGCAGGCCATTCTCCCGGCTCTGATTGCACTCCCGGCCCTCGTCGGCTCTGCCTCCCTCGCCTCAGCCGAAGATCGCGCCCTCAAGCTGTTCTTTACCCATACGGGCGAGAAGGCCACGATTACCTACAAGCGCAATGGAAAGTTCGATCCAAAAGGTCTTGCCCAGATCAATCGGTTTCTGCGCGACTGGCGAAGGAACGAGCCGACCCGGATGGATCCACGGCTGCTCGACCTGGTCTGGGAAGTGTATAAGAAGAGCGGCGGCAGGGATTACATCCACGTCGTCTCCGCCTATCGTTCCCCTGCCACCAACAACATGCTCCGCAACCGCTCGCGCAGCACCGGCGTCGCCAAGAAGAGCCAGCACATGCTGGGCAAGGCGATGGATTTTTACGTCCCCGGCGTGAAGCTTGCGACGCTGCGGGCAACGGCCATGCAGATGCAGGTCGGCGGTGTCGGATATTATCCGACCTCGGGATCGCCCTTCGTGCATCTCGACGTCGGCAATGTCCGGGCCTGGCCCCGCATGAGCAGGCAGGAGCTCGCGCGCATATTCCCGAATGGGCAGACGATGCATCTTCCGGCCGATGGCCGGCCGCTGCCGGGATACAATCAGGCGGTTGCCAGCCACAAGAAGCGCGTCAGCTCCACCTCGATCCAGATCGCCAGCACTGCCGGAGAAGACGAAGACGCGGGAGCGCCGGCCACGCCGAGCGCCGGCACCGCAGACAGCAAGCTCGTGACAGCGCTTCTGCCGACGCCGAAAAGCCGGGCATTGAATGCGCTGGCGCTGCAGACCGGCGCGGCCGAGCGGGATGAGAAACCCTCCGCTCCCGAACTGTCATCCTTGCCGATTCCGATACCGGCGATGCGCCCGCCTGCCCTTGGCAGCGACGCGGGCACGGATGACAAACTGCAGACGGCCTCGATCGACCCGATTTCAGCACTTCCGGAGAGACGGCCGCCTGCATTGCCAGCCCACGCCCGCTTCCATCCCCTCATCGTTGAACGGGAGGCATCCAGGCAGGGCGCCGATATGATCGCCTCCCTGCCCATGACCGCTTCCTGGGAGGAAGCCGATTTCCTTGAATCGACGTCCGACGCGGCGCTGATGAAATGGGCGCTGCATTCTCCCGGCGCGACGATGGAGTTGAGCGCGCCGCGCGTTTCCCCCCGCACGGTTCATCGTGAGGCTCGTGTCGCGACCTCAGGTGAGGACGTTCCGGTCGCCGCCGCAGGCCCGTTCGATGCCAGCCGGTTTGCATCGCCCCCGGAGGGCTGACCTCGATCATCAACGTGTGGTCAGGAGCGCCGGAAACCGTGGTGGAACAGCCGCTGGCGACCTGAGGCAAATGAGCCTGATACGCACATTGAATGACTGGCCTTCCTCCCGGCTTCAGCGTTTACTGGATTGGTCTGGCGGAGGAAGCAGACCATGGCCATGTATCTCACACGCTTCAGTTACACGCCCGAGACCTGGGCGCGCATGATCGAAAGCCCCGAGGATCGCCGGGAGGCGGCGCGCAGCTACATCGAATCCGTCGGCGGCAAACTCCATGGGTTCTGGTACGCCTTCGGCGAGCATGACGGGTGGAACCTGTGGGAGGCGCCCGACAACGTATCGATGGCGGCCGTCGCCCTTGCCATCGGCGCAGGCGGCGCGCTCAGCTCTTTCGAGACCACCGTCCTGCTCGACGTCGAGGAGACGATCCAGGCCTTGGAAAAGGCGAAGTCGATCCGGTATCGCCCGCCGGGAGCGTAGGCCGCCGTACAATTCCGGCTGTTCAGTCACTTATCGCGCAAGGCGAGCCGTTCAAAGAACCGCTGCCTCGCGCTGTTCAACGACACCGGTTTCAGAGCGGTATGGCGTTCGGGTCAACCGGCGTTGCGGGTGTGGGTGCAGGTGCGGGCGTCGGCTTCGATGTGGGCGCCGGTGTGGAGGTCTTCATCGAACTCCCATTTGATTCACTCTGCCCAAATGCCTGGTTCATCATGTCTTTCATGAATTTTTCGTCCTGCTTTCTCAGCTCAATATCCCGATACATTTGCTCGCACCCCTGCAGGAGGCTTCCTGCTGTCAGGAGCACCGCGCAGAGAACGGCACCGTGTCGAATACGACTGACTGGAATTGGCATGTGAGTATGGCCCCCTCAATAAAGATTGCGCGCGGCGTCTGGCTGAACGCGCCGCGCTGTTGATCATTCAATCAGCCGTTGCCCTTGGTCCTCGTCTTCAGGAGGGACGTGACCGTCAGGGGCAACGGCGGTCGCTGCTATCAGAGGATTGTTTGTTCAATATTTGAGGCCGCAAAAACCGGCATGGGTGCGAGCGCGCCGGTCGGCGCGGGAAAGGCTGAAAGGAGAGATAACGGTCAGGCGCCGGCGGCGGAACCGATGCTGCGCAGGACGAAATCAGGAATGACCCGTCTGCCGTACAGGCGCGAGACATGCGCGATCATGTTGCGCATGACGTTTGCGCGCCCCTCTTGCGAGGTAACGTGGCGCGCGGAGGTAAAGTAGAGATATTCGATCGCCGCGGCAGCGTGATCAGGCCCGAGGCCGGCAAGCACCCGTTCCGAGGCTTCCAGCAGTTTCCGATCCGGCTGAGCCGCCATCCAACCGATCATGAGAGCGATCTGCGGCGGGCAGTCCGATCCGAGGTTTGATATGTCGGTGGCCTCGGCCGCCGAAGAGGGGCTATGGCCCGCAGCCAGCATGGCGATGCACTTCAAGACCCTGAGATGGCGATGGAACTCCGTGCCCGCCTCGGCCGTTCTGATGCCCTGATCGAAGAAGGCGACCGCTTCGTCGAAACGTCCGCGTGCATAGCTGAGCTGCCCGAGAATGGGCAGGCCCGGGGTGGAATCCTGCGTGCGGGTCAGGGCACGTTCGGCAAGTTCCGCGGCAAGTTCGAGATGGCCGCGATTGATGAAATAAAGAAGCTTGGCGGCCCCCAGCATCAACAGCGGCTTGTCATCGATTTCGGGCAGGCACTCCAGCACGGTGTCTTCGATCTCGCTTTCGATGCGATCGCGCTCTTCCAGGCTGATGCGATCCCCGAACGGATTGGTCAGGACAAGGCGCGCGAAGAGGTGCATGCACCACTGGATCGCGGCGTCGGCATCGAAGGGATCCTGCTCGCGGCTGCTGGCAAGCCGCTCGCCGCTGGCCAGCCATTTCGGATTCGAGGTGGACAGCAGGCGTGAGGCGCTTTTGAGCCGTACCTCAGGCGTTTCATCGCTGGGTACGCCGAGCCCGTCGGAAGCATCTTTCAGGGCCTGCTGCAAGGCTGCGGCAAGGCCTTCGGAGAGGCGCGCCGCCTCGTTGATGAAGGACATATCGTCCCCGGCATCGAGATGCAGGCGAAAAGCTTTAACGATGCGCTTCGAGGGCATTTCCCGCAGCGTGGCCGCACAATTGAGACGGCCGCTATCTCCATGCAAACCGGCATCGGCATGAAAGCTCACCTGCAAGAGATAGCGCGCCTTGTCATAGGCGGCGAGAATGTTTCTCTCCGTAACGACGACCTTGCGGCCGGCGCCGATCGCCGGCGCGATCCTGTCCCGCAGCCTGTCCATCAGCGACAGGCCTTGCTGGCGCAGCGGATGTTTCTGCAGCTCGAAGCTGGGGGCGATGATCAGGAAGGCATCGATCGGGCCGGGTCGGGACGGGGTGGCGATCCAGACATAGCCCTCGCCATATTGGGTCGCGATGTAGATGGGGGACTTGGCGTTGTCGCCGAGCTTCAACCGCAATCTGTTGACCAGAAAATCGATATTGCGGTCGGACGCATCCGATCCCGGCTGGGCGATCTCATCCAGCAGACGGTTGCGGCTCATGAGACGGCGCGGATTGCCGGTGAAAGCCAGCAGCAAAGCGCGTTCGTTTCTGGTGAACTGGATCGTCTGTCCATTGCGATGGGCGAACATGCAGGCTTCATCAATGACCAGATCTCCAAAACGGAGATTGTCCGCCTTTCCGGCATCCGCAAATGAAATCATCTCAGTCCAAACCCAAACGGGCGATCGCCGCACATTGCGCGATCGAATGGCCCTGCCCCCAAAATATGAACTGCTTATAAGGCCAGTCTGCGCAAGACAATATACGTCGTTTGACCGAAACGATCGGGCGCCGCGACCGCTTTCGGCGAGCCGTCGCCTACTCGCTCTGCCTAAAATTCCGTATGCGATCGAACAGCACCGCCAGCACGATCGCCCCGCCGATAAATGTCCCCTGCCAGAAAGCGTTGATGCCGAGCAGGCCGAGGCTGTTGCGGATCACCTCGATCAGCGCCGCTCCCACCAGCGCCCCGAAGGCGGTGCCGACGCCGCCGGCGAGGTTGGCGCCGCCGATGACGGCGGCGGCGATGACCTGGAGCTCCATGCCGGCGCCGATATTGGTGGTGACGGCGCCGAGCCAGCCGGTCTGCACGATGCCGGCAATGCCGGCAGACAGCGCCGAGATCATGTAGACGACGACCTTGATGGTGCGCACGGGCACGCCGGTCAGCGTCGCGGCGTGTTCATTGCCGCCGATGGCAAAGATATAGCGGCCGAAGCGCGTCCAGCGCAGCACGAAGCCGGTCAGGAGCGCCAGGATGATCATGTAGAGAACCGGATTGGCGATGCCGAGGAACCAGGCGCCGCCGCCGAGCGCCAGCAGCTGGTCGTGGTCGGGACCGAACTGGAAGACGACGGTGTTGTTCGATGCGACCATGGCGAGGCTTCGCGCAATCGACAGCATGCCGAGCGTCACCACGAAGGGCGGGAAATCGAGATAGGCGATCATCACGCCGTTGAAGGCGCCGACCACGAGTGCGGTGCCGATCGCCGCCGCAATGCCGATTTCGATGCTGTAGCCGGCATTCATGGTCACCGCCAGCACCATGCTGCAGAGGCAGAGCACCGATCCCACCGAGAGGTCGATGCCGCCGGTGATGATGACGAGCGTCATGCCGAGCGCGATGATCGCGACGAAGGTGACGTTGCGGGTGATGTTGTAGAGGTTCTTCGCCGTCGCAAAGGAATCGGTGGCGAAGGAGAGGAAGATGCAGGCAAGCACGACGGCGATCAGCACCCAGAAAGTCTGGCTGCCGACAAATTCCGAAAGCCGGCTTCGCTCTCTCTGTGCAATCGTCTGCTCAAGGGTAGTTGCCATCGTCGACCTTCGTTTCTCCCGCTAGGGGCATTCTCCTGATAGAAACAGCGGCGCCGATCAAACCTGTTCGATGGCGCCTGTTATGAGACCCGTGACTTCCTCCGGCGAACTCGCCGCGATCGATTTGTCGGCAACTTTCCTGCCCCGGCGCATGACGATGACCCGGTCGGCGACGGTGAACACGTCGGGCATGCGGTGGCTGATCAAGACGACCGCGATGCCCCGGTCGCGCAGCTCGCGGATCAGGTTGAGCACCTCCGCCACCTGGCGGACGGAAATCGCGGCCGTCGGCTCATCCATCAGCACGATCTTCGCTTCCGAGAGCATGGTGCGGGCGATCGCCACCGCCTGCCGCTGGCCGCCCGACATCTGCTTGACGAGATCGCGTGGGCGCGTTTCCGATTTCAGCTCCTTGAAGATCTCGCCGGCGCGGCGATACATCGTCTTGTAATCGAGCACCTTCAGAGGGCCGATGCCGCGGCGCAGCTCCCGCCCGAGGAAGACGTTCGCCGCCGCCGTCAGATTGTTGCAGAGCGCCAGATCCTGATGGACGATTTCTATGCCGTGCTGGCGCGCCTCGACCGGGCGGTGCATGACGATTTCCTTGCCGTCGAGGCGCATCGTGCCTTCGCTCGGCCGGAAGTTGCCGGCGATCATCTTGACCAGCGTGCTTTTTCCTGCGCCGTTATCGCCCATCAGGCCGACGACCTGGCCGGCTTCGAGCGAAAACGACACGTCGTTCACGGCCTGGATGGCGCCGAAGTGTTTCGAGATATTGGTGAGTTCGAGAACCGCAACCAGCCGACCACCCTCCCAGGAATCCGCAGGCTTGCCGTCGCGGCCCGCTGGCCGCCAGACGCCTGCGATCCCGCTTTGCCGATCTCCTCCCGGAAAAGCGATTGTGCTCATTTACGCAAAAGCTTGAAGAACCGTCAATCAATTGTCCGCGCAACCGGCCCGCCGACGCGAAAATCTACTTTCTCGGGAAAATACGGATTGACGCCGGAAACGGGTGGATATTAGCTGTTACTGGGAGAAAGAGCATGCTGATCCTTGTCACCGGGGCTACGGGCAAGGTCGGGCGGCGCTTCGTGGCTGGGCTGCTTGACGAGCCGGGGTTTTCCAAAGCGCGCATTCGCGCGCTTTGCCATAACCGTGTGCTCGATGAGACCGACCGCATCGAAGTGATCAAAGGCTCGATCGCAGACAGCGGCGTCGTCGCAGCCGCGATGGAAGGCGTTACCCACGTCCTGCATCTCGCCACCTGCAAGGAAACGCCCGATGACGTCATGGATGTCACCGTCAAGGGCCTCTTCTGGCTGCTCGAAGCCTTCCGCACGAGCCCGACGGCCAGCCAGTTCATCCTCATCGGCGGCGATGCCGGCATCGGCCATTTCTTCTATCGGCATGACGGGCCAATCACGGAAGCCACGCCGCACCGCGCCTATCCCGGCTGCTACGCGCTCTCCAAGGTGCTCGAAGAGGTGATGCTCGAGCAGTTCGCCATCCAATACGGCATCGACACCTGCTGCCTGCGCGCGCCCTGGATCATGGAGAAGGACGATTTCAAGTTCACGCTCTCCTTCGGCGACGATGTCTTCGGCGGACCGGACTGGAAAACCCTCGTCCCGCCGGCCGATGCCGAGCGTTATGCGCGTGACGGCACAGTGCCGCTGCTGCGCGACGCCGACGGGCGCCCGCTGAAGCGCAATTTCGTTCATGTCGACGATCTCGTCTCGGCGATCCTCAAGGCGATCGACAATCCGCGCGCCAAGGGGCAGCTCTTCAACATCTCGATGGATCGCCCCGTGGATTATGGCGAAGTCGCCGCCTATCTCGCCCGCACGCGCGGGCTCGGCTCCGTCGACATACCAAGCCAGTATCACTCGAACTGGATTGACAACAGCAAGGCGAAATACCTGCTGGACTGGCGCCCCGTCTACGATTTGGAAAAGCTCATCGATTCAGCCTGGGAATACCGGCGTTCAGGGGAGGAGCCTCGCATCGTCTGGTATCCCGGTTGATTGCAGGCGGGCGAAGGCGCCCGTCTTTCACAAGGGAGGAAGCTATGAGGAAGGCATTATTGCTTACAGCCGCTGCAGTGCTGGCGATTACGGCAGGTGAGGCCATGGCCGCCAAGAAGCAGCTGGTCATCGTCGTGAAGGGCCTCGACAACCCGTTCTTCGAGGCGATCAACCAGGGCTGCCAGAAGTGGAACAAGGAAAACGCATCCGCCGAATATGAATGCTTCTACACCGGCCCGGCATCGACCTCCGATGAAGCCGGCGAGGCGCAGATCGTCCAGGATATGCTCGGCAAAGCGGATACAGCCGCCATCGCCATCTCGCCGTCTAACGCCAAGCTGATCGCCCAGACGCTGAAGACGGCCAATCCGAGCGTTCCGGTCATGACGCTCGATGCCGATCTTGCGGCGGAGGATGCGGCGCTGCGCAAGACCTATCTCGGCACGGACAATTACCTGATGGGTGCGAAGATCGGCGAATACATCAAGAAGGCCAAGCCGAACGGCGGCAAGATCTGCACCATCGAAGGCAACCCCGGCGCAGACAACATTCTGCGCCGCGCGCAAGGCATGCGTGACACGCTGAGCGGCCAGAAGGATCTCCCCGCGCTGAAGGGCGAAGGCGGCTGGACTGAGGTCGCCGGCTGCCCCGTCTTCACCAATGACGACGGCGCCAAGGGCGTTCAGGCGATGACCGACATCCTCGCCGCCAACCCCGATCTCGACGCCTTCGGCATCATGGGCGGCTGGCCGCTGTTCGGCGCACCCCAGCCCTATCGCGACCTGTTCAAGCCGATGGCAGACAAGATCGGCAAGAACGAGTTCGTCATCGGCGCCGCCGATACGATCGGCGACGAAGTGGCCATCGCCAAGGAGGGCCTCGTTACCGCGCTCGTCGGCCAGCGGCCGTTCGAAATGGGCTACAAGGCTCCCTCGGTCATGATGGACCTGATCGCCGGCAAGCCGGTCGAAGACCCCGTCTTCACCGGGCTCGACGAATGCACCAAGGATACCGTCGACACCTGCATTCAGAAATAGGATGCCCATCGGAGCGCTCACGCGAGCGGGCGCTCCGACACGCCACCTTCATCAGAGGTTGGAAAATAACCAGTCCGAAAACGCGCGCATACCAGCCGTGACCGGCCGCGATTGCAGGCGCGTCAGCCAATAGCTTCCGAGCGATATGGTCGTCGGAAACGGCTGCACGATCGCGCCCGAGGCAAGGTGCCTTGAGAACATCGACGGCGGCGCGAGCGCGATCCCCAGCCCCTGGAGTGCGGCCTCCATCATGCCGACCGAGGAATCGAAGACGATGCCGGCATTCACCTGTGCGGCCGGCGGCACACCGGCCGCCCGAAACCATGCGCTCCACTCATCCGCCCGATAGCTGCGAAGAAGCGTCACCCCGGCAAGATCCGCCGGCGACCGGATATCCTCCGCGAGCTTGGGAACGCAAAGAGGCGAGAGCGGAGCGTCGAACAGGCGCGTCGCCTCCGTGCCGTGCCACGAGCCGCTGCCGAAGCGGATGGCGAAATCCAGTCCCTCTGCGGCCGGATCGACGCGGTTGTTGTTGGTGGAAACCCTGACATCGATGAAGGGGTGGCGGCCCTGGAAATCCGAGAGCCGCGGCAGCAGCCAGCCGACCGCGAAGGTGCCGACCACGCCGAGAAACAGCAATTCCCTGACCTGCCCGGCCTCGATCCTGTCAAGCGTCGTCGCCATCTGATCGAAGGAAGCGGTCACCGTCGGCAGCAGCGCTTCGCCTTCCGCCGTGATCTTCAGGCCGCGGGGAAGACGCTGGAACAGCGATACTCCCAGTCGCTTCTCGAGACCCTTCACCTGCTGGCTGACGGCAGCCTGGGTCACGCACAGCTCGATCGCCGCGCGGGTGAAGCTCAGATGCCGTGCCGAAGCTTCGAAGGCCCTCAAGCCGTTCAACGGGAGGAATTGCCGGACCATATCGAGCCCTAGAATTTCTTGTATCTGCTGCGAGATATCATCGTTTGTGATCGCAAAACAGCGCCGATAAACGCCATCCACATGCGCCTTGCGCACTGCTGATCTGGAGGATGACGAAATGAAAAGCCTTGGGATAAAAATTTTATCGACCGTTCTGATCTCCGCATGTGCTTGCGCGAGCGGCCTTGCCGCCGACGAGGCGAAAGTGAGGGCGATCACGGACGCCGCGATCAAGCCGCTCATGAAAAAACACGCCATACCGGGCATGGCCGTCGCCATCACCGTCGACGGGCAGGATCACATCGTCAATTACGGCGTCGCGTCGAAGGATACGGGCAAACCCGTCGGGCCGGAAACCCTGTTCGAACTCGGCTCGATCAGCAAGACCTTCACGGTGACGCTGACAACCTTCGCGGAAGCGAACGGCGATCTTTCCCTGTCCGACAGGGTGAGCAAATATCTTCCCGCGATGAAGGGAAAGCCGTTCGGCGATGTCCTCCTGATGAACCTCGGCACCCACACGGCGGGCGGATTTCCGCTGCAGGTTCCCGACGAGGTCACAAACGAAAAACAGCTGATGGCCTATTTCCAGGCCTGGCAACCCTCCTATGAGGCGGGAAGCCACCGGAGCTACGCCAATCCAAGCATCGGCATGCTCGGCTATATCACGGCAAAAAGCATGGGCGGCGATTTCACGAGCCTGGTGGAAAAGCAACTCTTCCCCTCGCTCGGCCTGAAAAGCACCTTCATCGATGTGCCGAAATCGCGGATGGCGGACTATGCCCAGGGCTACAAACGCAGCGGCGAGCCGGCCCGCATGGGCCCCGGCTTGCTTTCATCGGAAGCCTACGGCGTCAGATCCACCGCAAGGGACATGATCCGCTTCGTCGGTGCGAATATGGGCCTGGTCAAGCTCGACGGGAAACTTGAGCAGGCGATCGCCCATACCCATACCGGCTATTTCAATGCCGGCGCGATGACCCAGGATCTCATCTGGGAGCAATATTCCTATCCGCCTGCCCTGAAGACCCTGCTGGAGGGCAATTCACCCGCGATGCTCAAGACGACTTCCGTCTCCGAGCTGAAGCCGGCGATGAAACCGCGCGAAGACGTATGGATCAACAAAACCGGCTCGACCAACGGCTTCGGCGCCTATGTCGCCTTCATCCCCGAAAAGCGTCTCGGCATCGTCATGCTCGCCAACAAGAACTATCCCAACGAAGAGCGCGTCTCCGCGGCCTACGAAATATTGGCTGCACTCTCCGCAGAGTGATGTTGGCAACCGCTCGAAATCAGGAAGCAACACGGAAATGAATATCGAATAAACAGAAGTTATGCACAATAAACTGCAATCACACCAATAATGATGTTCGACAAAGTGGATTTTTACTGTCATCACACATGTGCACAGTGCAAAATTCCTAATTGAGGACCCGCCAACCACCCCGGCGGGTCCTCATTTTGTTTCAAGGCAGATTGCGGCGATGCGATCCCTCGCCATCAGGCACGGAGCTGAAGTACATCAGACATAGTGAAATATCTCCCACCATATCATTCGTAACCCAGAGAGTCAAAATCCAGATTTGAAGTTGTGACCGCAGTCACTGTCATCATATGGATATTATTGATCGTTAATGCAGATGAATATCTATCCAATATTCGACTGAAATACATATACTGATCATCAAGTGTCTAAAGTTTAATCATCTTATAATTGATATTTAAATACAACTTCTATATGAAATCGTTAATTTTACCTTTTGATAAAATTTTTATCTCCATGCACAATTTTTGCTCAGATTTACTGCCGTTTGGAAGAGGCCAATCGTCTCCTTCCCGAGAGCGAAAATACCCGCCAAAAACCCTTTTCCGCATCGGCCTCACGGCGCTGCCAGCAGGCCGCCGGCATTGGTGACGACGGCATCACGGCGGGCCGGTGAACGGCCTCCGGGGCTCGCACGCCGAAGGACATCGATCCAGGGCAGGCACCGTCAGCATGACGCCGCAGAGATGTCGAGATAAATCAAATCGTTACACCAGAGGTATCGGCGATCCGCCAGGCAGTATTCGGTGCGTTGCACCACCCTCGGATACGATCGCGCCGGGCTCGACCGGGACGCCGATACGACCCGCCCTCTTTCGACGATCCATGCACTTGAGACGACCGATATATCTCAGCGGCGTTAGGCCCTGCCAATTCAGCACGCCGGCATGCTCCGCACCGGGATCCAACCTGTGTCGAAATGGTCGCACTCGGCAGCCGAATCAATCCGTCATAAAGCATTTGCTTGCTCAACTTATAATTTGTGTCATGGTCACTGTAAGTAGTGAGGGAGCCGACCAGATGAGTGATTTAGCATCGCAGATTCCGGAATTTGGTTACGATGAGCGCGTCATGATCTGCCGCAAGCAGATCGAGAAGGCGGTTTATCAGTTCATTGCAAACACCAAGGTCGATGGGTGCGATCCGGCGGAAGTCGCAATGGCCATCGCGGATATCGCCGACGATTACATTTTGCTTCTGGCGCAGAAGCGCAACCTGACCCACTGAGGTCGCCGATCCGCGGCAAGGCAGCCGCTCGTCCAGGGGACGGGCGGACGGTGATCCCGCAACCGCTTCCCTGATGGAGGCGTCGCTGAGGGAAGCACCACAGCCGCTTGAACCCGCGCAGAGACGGCTCCGCCGCCAGCGCGGCTCATTCGACCGACATCTCTCACCAGCCCGCTTATCTCCACGCACGAAAAACCCCGAAAGTCGGACGACCTTCGGGGTTGTTCAGATCGATGGCAGCAACCGTTTAGTGGCTTCTCACGCTCATTTGCGGAACGGGGGAGCTCAACTCGGCCAGATCCCGGGTCAAGCCCTCCCCCACTTCCTGTTTCACCGCCTCGAGCGCGAGATCGAGGCAATGCGTCGCGAACTGCAGTTTAACGTCCTGAGCGACCTGCCGCGCATACGCGATCATCCGCGCAAGCGCGACGAGTTCGTCCAGACCATCTTCCGCCCCTTGGTCTGTGTCTATCCTAGCAGCCGATGTCACGCCCATGCCCCATTCTCCCACGAATTCAAGGCACAATACGCCGGCGGACACGTTCCAGCCCGTGAAAAAAGCGTGACACAACCCTCGGTGACGATTGTCACATTCGGGCTCAAAGCACAGGTCGAGTCCGGAACGAGGTTTCGCGGAGCTTCCAGCGCGGAACGGCCGTGGAGCGGGCGTCCTCGGCCTCCTGTACGGCTTTCAGCAATTCCAGGGCATCGATGCGCTTTTGATCGACGGAATGCGCCACGAGGGACGCCAGCAGCCGCGGGCGCTCCGGCTCGGCCAGATCGGCGCATTGCTCGACGATCGCCCGCCACGTCCGTTTCTTGAAGAAAATCGCGGCTGCCGCCTGCTCGATGCGCTCGCGCGCTCCGCGTGTCAGCAGCCCGCTGCCCTCCATCGCATCGAGCGTCGCGTTGACATTGACGAGCGGGATCGTCAGCGGCTTGCTGCCGAGCGCACTCGGGGCATGCGTGAGCGCGACGGCGGCATCGTCGACGAGCCGGCCGGTGCGATAGTCTTCGAAGATCCGGCCGATCCCGATCATGCCGAACGGATGGCATTCGGCCGCCCGCAGCGCCCCCATGCTCGCCGCCCCCATGACGATCACCCCGAGCGACAGGGCGTGGAGAATTTCCTTGTGCCAGACCGGCGCCACATATTCGAAGCCGCCGTCGATCAGGCCGATGACGTTGGCGCCCTCTTCCACCGCGGCCAGCACGTCGCCCTGCGTGGCTGGCGGCAGCACGGCTATTCCCTCGCCGGCAAGCAAAGCCGCGTCGGGAAGACTGGGACCTGCAAAAATGATCTTCAAAACCCGATCGCCCTCGCAAACGCCCTCGTTCCAAAACGCCGGGCGCGCTCACCCTCCGGATTTTCGAGCTCGGGAATGACGACCTTTACGACGCTGAAGGGAAGCGTCTCGTCGCTGAGGCGCACGACCACGACCGAAGCGATTCCCCTGTTTCGCAGGGTCTCGAGCACATGCTGCAACAGGAGCGGCAAATCCTGCCGGCTCCCGCTATCGCCGGCGGCGGGCGGCACGGCAACCGCATCGAAAGCCCGCCGCAAGGACAGCGGCAAGCATCCCGTGAAAGTGGCCGGAGAAATATCGTCCCGGGCGCCGCTGATATAGGTGAGCCGCGACTGCACCGCCTCCGTCACCGCCCGGATGGCCGCCCGAACGGGAGAGGGATGCGCGCCCGTGCCGCCTGTCACCTCGACCAGGCGGATATCCCTTTCGCCATGGATATCACCAGGGCCGAGCATGGCGGTGAAACACGGGATCGCAATGTCGCTGGTGATGTCGAAAAGCCTGAGCGCCAAGCCCGACGCTTCGATCTTGTCGATCAGCCCGGTCAGCGCGCTATCCTCGAAACCTCGGGGATCGACGCAGCGGGAATAACGATGCGCCTCAGCACCCACCTGCCACAGCACATGGGCGTCACGCTCGATGCGCTCCAGCACGCCATGAAAGATCGCCTCTTCGAGATTGTTTCCCGACGCCAGCCCATCCGACGACATCCAGTACCGCGCGTCGCGCGTGCGGTCGAGCACCACCGCTTCGAAGGGGATATGGATCGTGTCGCCCGTGAGGATATTGCGGCCGGCAACCCATTCGGTCTCCTCGTCCGGCCCGAGATCGGGCTTATGGAGCGCGATCAGGCAATCCAGCCTGTCGACCGAAGAGCCCCTCTCCTGCAGAGCGGAAGCCGAGCCGCGGACGCGCTCGACGGAGGGTTCGCCGGCAACGGCCCGCTCGAGGGCTTCCATGATCGTGGATACCTTGGCGTCGAGATCGGTCAGGCCCTTTCCCTGGGCGATCACGATCGACCGGGAGTTCGGGGCATAGGCGCACCAGACGGGGATGCCGATATCGTCCAGTCCGGTATGGCGCGCGACCCTCGTGATGCCGAACCCGGCCAACAAGGGCTCGACGCGGGAAAGGGTTTCCCGCGGCGAAATGATCCTGTCGGAATATATGATCCGCTGCCGATGTGTCAGAACGCCGGCTCAGCCGTCGACATGGCCGGAAAGGGCGACCTGCACCGACGAAACGGCGACCGCGAGGTCGACGTTGTTGACGAAGGTGCCGCCCGTTTTGCGCAGGTCGTTCACGGTCGCCAGATCTCCCGTCGGATTGAGAGGCTTGATCGTGCCCGCATCGAGATCGGCAAGCCAGAGCCCTGTCTCGCCGGGTATTCCGATAATGACTGCCTTTGCCATGTAATGCCCCTAAGTGATTGTTAAAAACCAGCCCTCAACAGGCCCTCCCGATAAAGCTCTTTTTGCCACTGTTCCTTGAAAGGAACGATGGCGAGCCACTTCTCGACGTCGAACACCGGGTTGATGCTTTCGGCGCGCTGCCGATGGAATAGCGCCCGCTTTCGATCGCCGATCATTGCGCAACTGGCCGCCGCGATGCGGTGGGCCGGCGCCTTGTCTTTCATCGCCTCGACATAGGCGATGGCCTGCTCGTATTGCTCCAGGAAGAAGCTCGCTCCTGCCGCACACCAGAGATAGGCGTCGGGTGCGATCGGATTGAGCGAAATCGCTCTCGTGATCTTGTCGAGCGCATCGCCGGGGCGCGATGCATGCACGAGCGTGTCGGCATGGCTGTAGATGACATCGGCGAAATGCGGGCTGAGTTCTTCCGCCAGATCCAATGCCGCGACGCTCGCATCGACATCGCCGAGATAGAGTTTGGTGACGCCGAGCTCGCGATGCCCCGCCGCCGATGACGGATCCCGCTCGATGGCGCGAAGCGCATGCTGCTCGGCCAGATGCAGCAGCTCATCGTTGCCCTGCGCCGTCACCAGCCATTCGCTGGTGAAGGTTCTCGCCAGCCCGGTGAAGGACGGCGAAAAATCCGGCTTGTGCGACAGCGATTGTTTGAACGCCTTCCTTGCCCGCCGGATATGCGGCAAGGTCAGCTTGCTCATCAGGCTCGAGCCGACGAGATAGGAATGATAGGCTTGCGGGTTGGCTTCGAAACGGAGCCGTTCCTCCTCGTTTTCTGCCAGTTCGCTCGCCACCGACAAGGTCAGCTGCTGCGCGATCAGCCGTCTCTGCCGCGGCAGCGTATTGGGCGTCATCGCAAAGCGGTTGGCCCAGATGATCTCGTCCGTCGGGAAGTAGATCAGTTGGGCGAACAATCCCTCTTCGGAGAAGCGTGTATCCAGGAGATAGGTGATCGAATGCCGGGCGACGACGGCCGCCTTCTCGGAGTCGCGGCGGATCTGTCCTGCCGTATGCGGCGCGACGATGGAAACGTTCCGCAGCGCGCAGAGTTCGATCGTGACGTCTTCGATGAGCGCGTTCGCAAGAGCAAGCCCGGCATCGGCATGTTTCGATGTCGGGGGAAGCAGCACAAGGCGAGGCAGGATCAGGGGCAGCGCCGATATGCGCCCAGTATCGCCGGACGCATCGCCGGGCGCCTCGCCGCCGGACTCGGAACGCTTCACCTCTACTCTTGCAGTGGCCTCGCCGTTGCGAAGCCGCTCGCTGACCGAAGATCCGCCCGACAGCTGGTGCAGCAATGCCCTGACCTGCTCGTCATTCGGGTCGCGTTCGAGGATCTGCAGGGCGGCGCTGGAAATGATGCGCGCGTCCCCGGGATTATGCATATCAGGCAGCGCATCCAGCAAAGCCTGCCGCAATTGCAGCGCCTGGATGTCCCGCTGCGCCCTGATCCAGGCATCGATCGGCTTGGTCGCCGGCTTGATGTTTCCAATGAAGCCGCGCTGCGTCAGTTCGGCGATCGCGTTCAGCCTCTCAAGAGGCACACCGCCGGCGCGGAAGATATCGAGGTCGCTGGAAACCGCCTGCGTATTGAGACGAACGGTGGCGGCCGTGAAATCGAAGGCTATCTCGGCGCGGCCGCCATCTGTCTCGCGAATGCGCGAAAGCAGTTTGCGCAAGTTGAGCCGCGCCTGCTCGGGCTCGACATCGTTCCACAGGAACTGGGCCAGTTCATAACGGCTGAGTTCGCGGCTCGGGCCGGTATAGAGATGGGCCATCATCAACAGGCCCTTGATCGGATAGCGAACCGGATCGCCATTCGTCTCGATCAACCGCAGATCGCCAAATGTCTGCAGGTGAAGCACGATCCATCCTCAGCCGTTCACAACCGGATCCTGCAATTCACCGTCGATGTCGGACAATCCCGCCACCGCCAGGCTCTTGGCCAGCGCCACCAGCTTTTGCCGGATGTTCGGGTCCTCGATCGCGATGAAAGCCTTGTTGAGCGCCAGGCCCTCCTTGGAGGACAAGAACTTGTTCAACTCGCTCGTTTCGCCTTCGATCGGCCCGGAGCCGCTGTTCTCGAAGAAGAAGCCGATCGGCACGCGAAGGATCTCGGATATGCGCTGCAATCGGCTGGCGCCTATCCGGTTCGTTCCCTTTTCATATTTCTGGATCTGCTGGAAGGTAATACCGAGAAGTTCGGCCAGACCGTGCTGGGTCATCCCGAGCGTCTTTCGCCGAACGCGCACGCGGTTGCCAACATAGACGTCGATTGAATTCGGCGATTTAGCCTTCATGTGAACAACTCTCCCGCTGTATCAGCACGCCCCGCTGTATAATGGAGAGTTTAAGCGATAATGCAACTAAAAGTAAATATTTTAGTAAGGAATTTTTTCACCGCTCAACACAGTAAAAAACAACCTGTGGATTATTACAGTGGAGGTCACTTCAGCCCGAAGCATGCCGGGCGTTTTGCGCCGAAGACCTGCGCAAAACCAAAGACTAAAGCGTAACAGGCGAAGATCGCGACAGGCTTCAGGCGCCAGATGCACTGGCACCCCTCGCAGCGACGCCGCGCTGCGCGTAATCGGATGCCGACCTAAACAGGCCTTTGGGCGATAGCGATCATCGACTTGGCGAAGGCGGGAATCCTGCCGACATATTCGAAACGGATATTGTCGAAGCCGCTGTCCATCAGCAGCGTGCTCAAGGTGCTTTTCGACCAGAACTTGATATGTCCGTGATCCTTCAACGGCATGAAGTGATCGTCCATTTTCCCCACCGCAGCCAAAGCGAGATTCTTCAGGTAGCCGTGATAGGGCGTCGACATCACGGCGATACCGCCCGGCTTGACGAGATCGTACATGGTCGAGGTGAATGCCTTTGGATCGTAGACATGCTCGACGACCTCGAGACTGATGACGGCATTGAATTTGCCGTATTCGCTGGAAAGATCGTCATAGGCCGAGCCGACATTCAGCGGCAGCTGGGGATAGTTGATATTGGCCTTGGTGATGCCGTCGTTGGAAGGATCGACGCCGACGACATCATACCCTTTTTCCGAAAGAGCCGCCGCCGCCCCGCCGGTCCCGCATCCCAAATCAAAAACGTCATTTTCCAGAGTACCGTCGAAATGGGTCTCCAACACATCCAGCACCGTCGGCAAAATGTAGGAGTGCGCGGTCGTCGGTTTGGCGTGAACGTAGGTGGTTGCGTCTAACTCGATAGACAATATGCCTCTCCTTTCTGCTCTGCGATTGCACCGGACCCTATAGAAAAATACGTCGAAAATTTGATGAAAATCGATAAAACCGCCCAAGCGACAAAGAAATCAAAATATAATCTATAGTTACGTCGCGAAAAAACAAACCTATTACGCGAAACTGGAGTTTTAATGGAATTTAGAACGGAATCTGTGATGCGCTATTCATCTAAAATCGGGAGATGACCTTTATATATCTGAAACAAATACAATAATATTCGAGCGAAATCTATGGGAACGACAATCAAAACCATCGCAATGGCTGACTGCTCGCCGCCAGGAAGTTCGGGGTATCCTCTATCTCCCGTTGCAATTGTCGGCAGCGGTATTGAAGATTCTTGATTGAAATGGTGCTGAAGCCTCGCCACGGCAATCTGTAGCGCGTCCTGCCCGATCGCGAGGGGAAAAGATGCCCAATTGCCGACACGAAACCAAAGATATTTAACGGATAACTGTATACTGCTGGATTTAGACAGCCGATCGAAACCCTTCTCGCGTACCGGAGAAGACAAGCTTGCCCGATACATCGCCCGCATATGCGAAACAGCCGGTGAAAAAACCGCGGATTCCCGTGGTTTTCTGGCTGCTGCTGGCGATTTCCCTCTCGCTGGTCATGGGAACGGTACTTCTTTCCAACGACATGAAACACCTGAAGGAGGCCGGACATTACTTCGGCTTCGATCTCTTCCCGGAAGAGGTGAAGCCGCCTCCCCCCAAGGCCTTTCCCCGCCCGGCGCCGCCGGCCGCCTTCAAGCTTCCGCTGCACGCGACCGAAGCGCCGATGGTGCAGACCGCGTCGGCCTTTCTGCGCACATGGCGGATCTCCGGGCCGGCAATGTGCGCGGCGTTGCGCGATGCGGGCATTCAAACCAGCGATTGGGCGGCGGCAAGCTTCAACGCCGATACCTACGAATGCTTTTTCGAGCACAGCGGCAAGCGGGAGAAGGATCAGCTTGCCAATTCCACCTTCGTCATCGTCCGCGGCGACGCCAGCGGCACGATCAACAATATGCGCGTGAAGATCATCAATCCTCAGACCGATCAAAACGGCCAGCTCGATCCCGCCATCCTGCGGATTTTCGAAATCATGCTGCGCCAGCCGCAATGGCTCGATTTCCACGAAACGCTGAACGCGATCAAGAATCTGAGGGACGTCAAGGAAGACGGTTTCGGCGCCAATATCAGCTTCACCCGCGAAGTGCTGAATGAAGGGCGCTACAACTTCACCCTCTCGCTGGACCCGACCTCGCCCCCGCAGAAAAGGACGAGAAATTATTTCTCCGAGAGAATATGGCTTCCCTCGCCGGACCCCAAAGGCGAGACCGCCGAAGCCCAATCGGAACCGACGGCCGAGCCTCCCGGCGCGGCAGAGGCGAAAAACCCGGAACCGAGGCCATAGTCCTGGCGATCAGGCCATGCGGCTCGCATCGTTGTGATGCCTGGCGAGGATCTTATAAAGCTCCGTCAAACTGTCGGGATCCGGCCGCTCGGTGGCGTCGCCGCCCGCCAGGCGCCAGACACGCTCGACATTGAGGTCCTGCGTGACCTGCGCAAGATCGTCGTTCAGCGAGCGAATGACGGCAGCCGATCGCTGCAACCGCCGCGAGGCTCTGACGAGCGCGACGAGCAGGACGAGAATGATGCCGGCGACGCCGAAAACGAGGCCCGCGAACTGGCGATCGTCGAGATGGGATAAGTCGTTTCGGGCAATCGCCATAAAAAAAGCGGCATTTTGAAATGCGATATGAAAATAGCTCATGAGATAGCTGAACCAATCTTCCATTACGAGCTCCCTACGCAGCGGTTTATATCTTGGAATATATTGAAAAGTCTAGAAAATACTGCCTTTGCCGCTCACGGCAGAAGTATATTTGAAGTTGCATTATTCCATTGATTTGAACTCGAACCGCGGATGGATCGGCGCCGGCGAACCGGCCCCTCGCACGCCACCGCAGACGTGAAAACAGCAAACAGTGAGAGAAAGAGTGAATAGAAGACGTTTCCTCGCCTCCGTTCCGCTCGCCCTGTTGTATGCTCGCGCGGGCCAGGCGCTGGCGCAAATGGCGCCGCCTGCCGGGCTGCGCGCCCTTGCCGACGGGAAATCCTTCCGATTCGGCTCGGCGATCGATGCCGGGGATATCAACGATCCGGTCGCGTCGCAGATCTACATCGCCAACGTCAATTCGATCACGCCGCGAAACGAGCTGAAGTGGAATGCGACGGAAAAGCGGCCCGGCGTTTTCTCCTTCGGCCCCGCCGACCGGATCGTCGCCTTTGCACGCAAAAACAATATGCGGGTTTATGGACACACGCTGATCTGGTATCGCGTCCCGGACTGGGTGTCCGCCATCACCGATGCGCAGACGATTCGGACGGCGATGAACCGTCACATAAAACAGGTTGTCACTCGCTATAAGAGGTCGATCGATGCTTGGGATGTGGTGAACGAGCCGTTGGAATATGATGCGCCGGACCTGCGGGATTGTGTTTTCCGACGCCTTCTTGGCGACGACTACATTCGTATGAGCTTCGACATGGCGCACGAGGCCAATCCCGGCGCGACGCTGGTGCTCAACGAAACGCATCTGGAGAAAAAATCCGACGTGTTCGAACAGAAGCGCACGCGCGTTTTGAAGATCGTCGAGGATCTGGTCGCCAGGAAGACGCCGATCGGCGCCGTCGGGCTGCAATCGCATTTCCGCCCCGGCCTCGACCGGATCGATCCGGAAGGAATGGGCCGTTTCTGCGCGGCGCTGAAGGATATGGGTGTCGGCGTTTTCATCACCGAACTCGATGCGTCCTGCCACTTCCTGAAACGCGACAAAGGCTTCACGCCGGCCTCCTATGCCGAGGTTTTCGGCGACGTCATCACCGTCGCCGCCGAGCGCGGTGACTTGAAAGGTGCCACCGTTTGGGGCATGTCGGAGAAATATGGCGAGCTTGACGAGAAGGACACCGATCCCGGCGCGGCATGCACGAAGCGCGTAAATCTTTACGACGAAAACAACGATCCGAGAAGTTCGGTTGATGGCATCAAGCGGGCAATAGAGGCAATGTGATCGCCAAGAAAGCGGAGACGCGAACAGATTCATGAGAAAAGCCGTTATTTATGTGGAAAAATTTTTGCCTGCCAGCCAGGCATTTGTTCTCAACCAGGCGGTGGCATTTCGTTCGTTCGAAGCTGAAATTCTTGCCGGTTCGCGAATCTCTTCCGCCCATACGAAAAAATCCACTGTCCCGGTTCATGACATCCGCCGGTCTCCGGTCGCGCGGGCCGGCGAACTGCTTCTGAAAATCCCGCAGATCGGCCTGCCCTTCCTGTTTCCCGCGATTGGCAACGCCGATCTCGTCCATGCCCATTTCGGCAAGAACGGCTATGTCATCGGTCCGCTCGCGCGCGCCGCCGGCAAGCCGCTGGTCACGACCTTCCACGGCTTCGACGCCACCTATCGCGGCGATCCGAAAAAGCCGGGCGGCTTCAATCAGGTGCGTTTCTTCGCCAAGGGCCGCAGCGAAATGGCCGGCTGGAACAGCTGGAATATCGCCGTTTCCGACTTCATCCGCGACCGGCTGCTGGCGCTCGGCTTCCGCGCCGATCGCGTCTATCGCCATCATATCGGCATCGATCTCGATCTCTTCAAAATGGAGCCTCGTCCCCGAAAAAAGGGATTGGTGGTTTCCATCGCCCGTTTCGTCGACTATAAGGGCCACCGCTTCATGATCGACGCGCTTTCACGCGTGGCGGCCGCCGGCACCCCGGTTGAATTCGTCATGGTCGGACAGGGACCATTGAAGGAGGAAATCGAGGCCTTGGCGCGCCGTTCCTTGCCAAGCGTCACGATCCATGAAAATCTGTCTCAGACTGAGATCAGAGATCTGCTCGCCAGTGCGGAACTCTATCTTCATGGCAGCGTGACCCTCGACAATGGTCACGCGGAAGCATTCGGCCTCGCCAATCTGGAAGCCGAAGCCGTCGGTACTCCGGTTGTCGCATTTCGCTCGGGAGGCGTGGGCGAAGCGATCGAAGAGGGGAAAACTGGTTATCTCGTGGAGGAGCGGGATGTCGCGGGCATGGCGGAAGCGGTTGGAAAGCTGCTCAACGACCAGGCTCTGTGGACAGCCTTCAGCGCGCGGGCACCGCTTCTGGTGGCCGAGCGTTTCGACATACGTCGTCAAACGGGGATGCTAGAGGACTATTACAGTTCCGTTCTAGACGAATTTGCCAGCCGGGGTCGGACTTGATGGTGCAGACAGGAAAGAAGCCGAAGTGGGGGCTGAACGTATTTCGGCCGCTGCGGAACGGGATCGTTAAGGCCAAGTGGCTCTATTACACGAAATTCTGGGGTATGGACATCGATCCCACCGCCAGCTTTTCCTTGAGCGTGCGCTTCGACAAGACCAATCCGAAGGGATTGCACATCGGCGCCGAAACCTATGTCGCCTTTGAAGCCGCCATCCTGACCCACGACCTCACACGCGGGCTCTACCTTCACACCAGGATCGGCAAGCGCTGCTTCATCGGCGCGCGCAGCATCATCCTGCCCGGCGTCGAAATCGGCGACGAATGCGTCATCGGCTCCGGCTCGGTGGTGACCAAGAGCGTGCCCGCGCGCTCGCTCGTGGCCGGCAACCCGGCAAAGATAATCCGCAGCGATATCAAGATCATTTCGCGTTACGGACGCATGGCCCGCGAGGACGAAACGGTCACGCAGATCGTGACGCATTTGCCGACTGGAGAAGCACGATGAAGATGTTTGCCTATCGTGGGAAACACGAGAATTTCGGCGACGAGCTGAACCATTGGCTTTGGGAGCGCCTGCTGCCCGGCTTCTTCGACGAGGACGAAAGCCAGCTGTTTCTCGGCATCGGCTCGATCCTCTACGACAATTTCGACCCGAAAATGCAGAAGATCGTCTTCGGCTCGGGTTATGGCGGCTACACCAACCCGCCGAAGGTCGACGGCAACTGGACCTTCTATTTCGTGCGCGGAAAGAAGACCGCCGAAGTCCTCGGCATCGACCCGAGTTATGCTATCGGTGATTCGGGCATCCTCACGCGCAGCTGCTGGGATGCGAAAAGCGTCGAGAAGCGCTACCCCGTCTCCTTCATGCCGCATTATGAAAGCGCCATGTACGGCAGCTGGGACAAGGTCTGCGACCTCGCCGGCATCCACTATATCGATCCCCGCTGGTCGGTGGAAAAGGTTCTGACCGAAATCAGCGCATCGCAGAAGGTCGTCTCCGAAGCGATGCATGGCTGCATCATATCGGATGCGCTGCGCGTTCCGTGGCGGGCGATCCGGCCGATCGCGCCGGGCAACCGCGCCAAGTGGTATGATTGGGCGAGTGCGCTCGATCTGGAAATCGATTTCGATCCGATCGGCCCGTCCAACCTCGTCGAAGCAGGCGCGTCGCTGGTGCGGAAAAACACATACCTGCTGAAGAACATCACGTTCCGTCACCGCCGCATCCGGCAGCTGACCGGCAACTATGTCTTCGGCTCGACGGTCAAGACCCTGCAGCGGGTGGCTGAAAAGCCGGGACAGCTCAGCTCCGACGCGTCGATGGTAAGAGCGCACGAGAAAATGCTGGTCGAACTGGATCGGCTGAAGCAAGATTTTTCCAAGAAAGCGGCAAGCGCCCTTTGATGACGCTAACCGGGTTCCTGACGAGGCAAGAAGGCATGATGCTTTCCGACGCTACCAACACTCTCTGCTCCCGCAAGGGCAAGTATCACTCTGGTTGGGCCTGCGGCCCGCTTGAATGGTCAACATCCCGGACCTCAGGAGCCGTTCGCCCATGAGCAGTGTTACCGATCGACTGATCCAGGGCAGCATGTGGCTGAGCCTGTCCCGCGCCATCGTCAACGGGCTCTCGGCACTCAGCACCTTTGTGCTCGCCTGGTATCTCGTACCGGCTGATTTCGGTCTCGTCGCCATTGCAACGACGATCCAGGTCATCCTGAGTTCGGTCACAGAACTCTCGCTCAATCAGGCGCTCATCCGCCACGAGTCCCCCAGCGAAACGCACTTCAGCGCGGTCTGGACGTTGAGCGTGACGAGAAGCGCGATATTGGCGCTGCTGTTTGCCGCCGCGTCCTATCCGATCGCCGAGTTTTACAACGAGCCGCGGCTGACGAGCGTCATGCTCGCCTTGAGTTTCAGCCTGCTCTTGAGCGGTCTTGCCAATCCGCGCCGTGTCATGCTCCAGCGCGATCTGATCTTTTGGCAGGAATTCGTCCTCAACGTCTCGCAGAAGCTGGTCGGCTTCATCGTCACGGTGGGAATTGCGGCGATCTATCAGAGTTATTGGGCCCTCGTGATCGGCACCCTCGCCTATCAGGTGACCAATATCATCGTTTCCTACACCGTCCTGCCGTTCTGGCCACGCATCACCTTTCGGCATGCACGTGAACTGTTTTCGTTCTCGGTGTGGCTGACGGCCGGACAGATCGTCAACACCCTGAACTGGCGGATCGAATATCTGCTGATCGGCAAGATGCTCGGCGCCACGCAGCTTGGTCATTATACGGTCGGCAACACGCTCTCGACGCTGCCGACGCGCGAAGCCACCGCGCCGTTGAACCAGACGATTTATCCGGGCTTTTCCAAGGTCCGCAACGACCCGGTCCGGCTGATCGCAGCCTATCAGCGCGCGCAGGCGCTGCTGGCGGCCGTAGCGCTCCCGGCCGGGATCGGCATGGCTGTCGTGGCCGATCCGATGATGAGGCTTGCCCTGGGAGAGAAGTGGGTTCCGGCGATCTTCATCGTCCAGGCGCTTGCCTCGGTCTTCGCCCTGCAGACCCTCGGCTCGCTCGTCCAGCCGCTCGGCATGGCGAAGGGCCATACCAAGATGCTTTTCATCCGCGACACGCAGATGCTGGTGGTCCGCATTCCCATCATCATCGCCGGTCTTATGATGGCCGGGCTTCCGGGCGTCGTTTATGCACGCGTGTTGACGGGCCTGATTTCCACCGTGGTCAACATGCTTCTCGTCAAGCGCCTGATCGATCTGCCGTTCTTCCAGCAGCTCGCAGCCAACTTCCGCGCGCTTGCCAGCGTCGCCTTGATGGCCGCCAGCGTCTGGGGATTGTCGCATGTCGTCAGCATGCCTGCCGACAAGCTGCACCTGGCGGTGTATCTTGGCTTCCTCGTCGTCACCGGCGGCATCATCTATGTCGGCTCGAGCTTTGTTCTCTGGGTTGCGATGAAGAGGCCCAGCGGCCCGGAAACCGAAGTTCAGCGTATCGTTGTCAAGTTCCTGTCAAAAGCAAAACGTATTGCCGTACCCAAATCGGCCTGAAGCGAAACGAACATCAACAAGAGAGGCAGAATGACCAGCCAATCCAGATCGGAGCTGATCTCAAAACTCAACGGCATGATCCATGATTGCCTGAAGGACTATGTCTCGCGCGATGAACCGCTTGCGATTCTCGACTTCCCCGACATCCGAAATTGCGGCGACTCGGCAATCTGGCTGGGTGAGATGGCCTATCTCAAGGATCGCTTCGGCAAACGCCCGGACTATGTTTCCAGGCTCTACGACTTCTCCGCCGACGAACTGAAGCGGCGGGTTCCCACGGGCCCGATCTTCATTCACGGCGGCGGCAATTTCGGCGATATCTGGGTTGCCCACCAGGATTTCCGCGAAATGATCATGGAGCGTTTCCCGGATCGGCAGATCGTCCAGTTCCCGCAGTCGATCCACTACAGCTCGGCCGAGCGGATCGAGCAGTCCAAGCGGGCCATCGGGCGCCACAAGAATTTCGTGCTGCTCGTGCGCGACGAAGAGTCGAAGGAGTTTTCCGAAAAGCACTTCGACTGCACCGTTCGGCTATGCCCCGACATGGCTTTCGCCATCGGCCCGCTTGCCGAAAGGGCGACGCAGATCCCCGTCCTCGCCATGCTGCGTGAGGATGCGGAACGGGTCGGCGGCGGCGATCGCAAGATCCCTTCCGATATTCCTGTGGAAGACTGGATTACCGAGTCGAAACGGAAGGTGGATATTGCCAAGAAGCTGGGCGTCGCTTCGGCCTATCTCGCATTGAAGCCGAGCGAAGTCGCCTTGCGCAGGCTGGACGCCGCAGCGCACAACCGCTTCGAGCGCGGCATCAGCCAGATCTCACGTGCCCGCGCGATCGTGACCGATCGCCTGCACGTCCATATCTGCTCACTGCTGCTCGGCCGCCCGCATGCGGTGCTCGACAACAGCTATGGAAAGATCCGCCGCTTCATGAATGCGTTTTCCGGCGGAACGGACCTTTCCTACAAGGCGACCTCGCTCGAAGACGGGATCGAGTGGGCGCGTCAGCAGGCGTCCAAGGGGCGTGTCGCTGAGAAAGAAGCTGTGGGCCTGCGGGCTTGAGGGGGAATTCGATGCCACTTGTCACCTTCATCATCCCGGTCCGACATCAGGACAACGCGCGCGATTGGAGCAAGCTGAAGGCAAATCTCAGCCAGACCGTGGCCTCCATCTCCAATCAGACCAATGGCGATTGGCGCGGCATCATCGTGGCGAACGAAGGGGCTGACCTGCCGGATCTGCCGGAGAAATTCTCCGCAGTGCGTGTGACCTTTCCGCCGAACGACATGCATGAGCTCGGTAAGGGCAGCAAGGAAGACTTCCTCGACGCCTTCCGCGCCGACAAGGGCCGACGCGTCCTGAGCGGGATGTTGGCCGCTGCCGACAGCCGCTTTTTCATGATCGTCGACGATGATGATTTCGTCAGCTCCCGGATCGTCCAGTACGTTTCGGAAAACCAGAACGCCAACGGCTGGACCATCGACCACGGCTACATCTGGGACGATGGCGGCAATTTCCTGCTGGGTCACGATGACTTCAGCCATCTCTGCGGCACCTCGCTGATCATTCGCGCCGATCTTTATCAACTGCCGCAGCGCTTCGAAGACGCGTCGCTCGACTGGATCAAGTCGATGCTGGGCAGCCATGTCCGCATTGCCAACATTCTTGCCCAGCGCGGAGCGCCGCTGACGAAACTCCCCTTCCGGGGCGCCGTCTACCGGGTCGCCCATGGCGGCTCGCACAGCCGGGCGCCGAGCCTGCTGCGGCAGTATTTCCTCAATCGCGGCGCGCTTTCCAAGCCGCGGCGCTGGTTGCGCAATTTTCGTAAGCTGAGGATGCTCGGCGACGGTCACAGGCGCGAATTCTTTGGCAAGACGCGGTCTAACCCCGCGTAAACCCGATCCGCTCGAACATCGCACAGGCAGTCAAAACATGAGGCTTTTCGCTTTCGACTTCACCAAGAGGGTTGGTCACTGATGTCGGATCTATTCGTCAGCGTGCTCTTTTCATCCTATAATGGCGCGAGCCGCCGGCTGCGCCATACGCTGGATTCCTTGGTGAGCCAGGAGCTTCCCTATGATCGATGGGAATTGATCGCTGTCGACAACAACAGCAATGACGATACGTTCGATCTTTTGAACTCCTACAGCGAGAAGCTTCCGATCATCGTCCTGCAGCAGCGCAAGCCGGGAAAATCGGGCGCGCTGAACATGGCTCTGGATCGGGTCAAGGGTGATCTCATCGTCTTCACCGACGACGATATCCGTGCCGAGCCGAACTGGCTGCAAGCAATCGTCGACTGCGCCGTCGCCCATCCGGGTTTTGGCGTCTTCGGCGGCAGGATCGTCCCCGATTGGGAAAAGGAGCCGAAGGACCGCTTCATCGACTGGATCCCGATGGGCTCCACCTTTGCGATCGTCGATGAAACACAAAGCGGGCCGTGCGACCCGACGAAGGTCTGGGGCCCGAACACGATCGTTCGGCGAGAACTGCTTGGAACCAGCGTACGCTACCGGGAGGATATCGGCCCTCTCCCGGGAAAGATGTTCGCCATGGGTGAAGATGCTGAAATCATCATCCGTCTGGCCGCGAGCGGCGCCAAATCCTATCGATGCGCTGAAGCCGTGGTTCACCACTGGATTCCGGCGTCGAGCGTGACCGAGGATTGGGTGCAGAAACGCGGCGAGCGGCTCGGCTACGGCATGCCGGCGCTCTTTCCGGACGAAGTGCCGGAAGGCGTGAGGATCAGCGGTGTTCCTTTACCGACCTGGATCGAAAGCGCACAATGGGCGCTGCGGGCAGCCATGCTTTATCTCCTGCCGCAATCGAAGAAGCGTTTCTGGGCGATTTGGAAATACTACTACATGCGCGGCTATCGCGCCGGGATTCGCCGATACGCGCCGCTGGCGCGGTGATCGATTGGCCCAGGAGGCGGTAATTTGAAACTCTCGGTGCTGATCAACAATTTCAACTATGGGCAGTTCCTGCGCCCATGCATCGACAGCGTTCTGTCGCAGACCTATCCCGACTTCGAAGTGATCGTCGTCGACGATGGCTCCACGGATGATTCCAGGGAAATCCTTGCTTCCTACGGCGAGCAGATCCGTTCCGTGCTGAAGGAAAACGGCGGCCAGGCCTCAAGCTTCAATGCCGGCTTTGCCGCCGCGAGCGGCGATATCCTTTTCCTCCTCGATGCCGACGACGCGTTTCTGCCCGGCAAACTCGAGCGCATCGCCGAGATCTACGATCGCAACGAGATCGACTGGTGCTTCGACCGCGTGACGACAAATGAAGCCGATCAGCCTGCCACCGAGCTGCAGGTGACGCTGTTCGACAAGCGGGAAACGCTGCGCAAGGGCGGTTTCCCCTCGCTTCCGGTGCCGACGTCGGGCTTGAGCTTCCGCCGCGATCTGCTGGCTCAAATCCTGCCGATGTCGGTCGCTAGGGATGTCGTTCTCAGCGACAATTATATCAAATTCGCCGCCGCCTATCTCGGTCGCGGCGCGATCATCGAGACGCCGCTGACGTTTCAACGCATTCATGCATCGAACCGCTACACCGGCACGAACAGGGCCAAGACGCTGCGTCCGCGGATCATGATCGCGACCGGGCTGGAACTGGCCCGTCGCTATGACGGTCTGCAGGCGCTTGGCAAGAGCCTGGTGGCCGGCGGCATTGCCCAGACCACGTCGCTGTTCAAGCTTCACAGCGAAGCGCGCAACACGGTCGCCGGCGGCCCGTTCGGCGAGGATGCCGCGACCGAAGTGGCCTTGATGGCGGCGCGCAAGCGCCTGGGAAATATGCTGCGGAAGGGCCAGTCATGAACCAGCAGGATAGTTTCGCGCAGTCCGGCGCCGGCCAGGCGGGCACGGCACCATTGAACATCGCCGTCGGCGTGCTGACCTACCGGCGCCTGGACGGGATCGCCAAGCTGCTCGACGTGATGACGCGCCAGATCAGGCATCCCGCCCGCCCCTATCGTCTCACCATGGTGATCGTCGACAATGATGCGGCCGGCAGCGCAAGGGCCACGGTGGAAAGCTTCGGGCAGACCGGCGCCTACGACCTGATCTACGTCGTCGAGCAGAACCAGGGCATACCCTTTGCGCGCAACCGCGCGATGGATTCGGCGCCTCCCGGCACCGACCTCTTCTGCTTTCTCGACGATGATGAATGGCCGGTCGATGGCTGGCTGGATGCGATGCTGGAGACCCGTGAGAAGAACCGCGCCGATTGCGTCTACGGCCCCGTTCAACCTGTCTATCCCGAAAACCCGCCGGAATATTTCATCAAGGCGAGGGTTTTCGAACGCAAGAAGAACAGTGACGGGCAACGCATTTATTACGCCGCCTCCAACAACGTCATGTTCGATTATCCCCTGATCCGCTCATGGAACCTGCGTTTCGAAGAGAAAATGCGCTACACTGGCGGTACTGACTATCTTTTCTTCAACCAGGCTGTGCGCCGCGGCATGAAGGTCTTCTGGGCTGACAAGGCGCTGGTCCATGATATCGTTCCCGCCAGCCGGATGACCTGGAAATGGGTGCTGCAGAGACAATACCGGCTCGGCAATACCTTCGCGGTCAGCGAGGTCCTGCATGGCAACCTCAAGCGCCGGATCTATCGCGCGGCCTATGGCGCCACGAGAGTGATGCTCGGCGTCGCCATGCTGCCCGCAATCCTGATTTCACCCTACTGGGGCATGCGCGCCCTCACCCATCTGCTGCGCGGCGCCGGCATGGTCAACGGGATTCTCGGACATGCCTACCAGGAATATAAGCCCAATGCGGCCCATTAAAAATCGGCCTGCGGCCAGGCATGCGTGAATATGTCGGATGAAACATTGTTTCGAATCGAGAGTTTCCACATGATCCTCAAGCTTCGGGTATCGGTCGGTAATATTGGAAATCCATTGAACTGCCACGATGGAGCCACGGTTTCGGTGGAACGGTCTTACGCTCTTATCGTCGGTACAACATGGGGGATGCCTTGATATGGCTGAGAAGAAATTGAAGGTTCTCGCGGCCTCCTCGGGAGGCGGCCATTGGGAGCAACTGATGGCCATGCGCGGTGCATTCGAGGGCTGCGATATCGTCTTCGCAACGACCATCCCTGGGCTGCTTGCCAAATATGACATTCGGGATGGACTGGTCCTTCCCGACTGCAGCCGTGACTCGATCACCATGTCGATCCGCTGCTTTTTCAGCGCCTTCGCGATCGTCATCAAACAGAGGCCCGATGTCGTCATCTCGACGGGTGCCGCACCCGGGCTCTTTTGCCTGCTCGCCGGCAAGCTGATGGGCAAGCGGACGATCTGGATCGACAGCGTCGCCAATGTCGAAAAACTCTCCCTGTCGGGAAAACTGGCCGGCCATATCGCCACGCTCTGGCTCACGCAATGGCAACATCTGTCCCGGCCCGATGGCCCCCACTATGCAGGAGCCGTCCTTTGATCCTCGTTACCGTCGGAACGCAGCTGCCCTTCGATCGTCTCATCAAGGCCGTCGACGCCTTCGCCAAGGAATTGACCAAACCGGTTCTGGCCCAGATCGGCAAGGGCAGTTACACGCCGCAGAACATGAAATGGATCAAGAACATCGAGCCCGCGGACTTCGACAAGGTCTTTCGCGACGCCACGGTCATCGTCTCCCATGCCGGCATCGGAACCGTCCTCACGGCAAAGCGGTTCGGCAAACCCATCATTCTCGTTCCCCGCCAGGCGTCCCTCGGCGAACACCGCAACGATCATCAGCTTGCCACGGTAAGCCAGCTCGAGGGCCGGCCGGGCATCTATATCGCCCATACCGATGAGGAACTCAAAAACTACCTCCTCGAAGACCTGAACAGCCCCGCCGAGGAAGATCCGTCGGAAGCCGGAAGAGCTTCACTGGTCAACTACCTGAAAGGCTATCTCGCCGAAGTCTGAGCTAAAGCAATTCCAGCAAAAGTGTGCAGCGGTTTTACGTCCGGAATTGCTCTAGAAGCCACCGGCAGGAGAGATGGATTTCATTCTCCGCATTTGCGCCCGGCGATCCGTTCGACAAGTTCGGGCACGATGATTTTGGACGCAATCTCAGGCTGGGGATGAGCGCCATCGGGAATGGCCGCAGCCAGATCGTCCGACGTCAGGCGCTCCCAGTTCGGCCGGTGGTCGATAAATTCCAGGCCGCGTTTTTCCGCTTCCTCCCGATGCGCCGAGATATAGCTTCCGACAAAGGGCCGGATCAGTCCCCGCATTCCTGAAAACGGATTCATCGCCATGACGATAATCCGTGCGCGCGGCAGGCGCTGGCGAAGCGTGTCGAGGATCTGGCCGATATTTTTTCGGCTTTGCGCAAGCGAGACGAACCGATGCAGCGTCGCGTCGTTGGCGTAAAGCTCGATCAGGACGATATCCGGCAGCCCCGCAACGACGCGGTCGACCTCAGTCATCGCCCATAGCGTCGTTTCGCCGCTTTTCGCAACGCTGTCGACCTCCACCGGCCTTTGCAGGCAGGCTGCGAGCTGCGCCTGAAGAGCAGGCTGCCATCCGCCGCGCGCCGTCAGGGATGTTCCGAAGGCGACGATCTTCAATGGCGGAAGGTTCTCCGCGGAGCCGCTCTTGGGCATCGAGAGCGCCACGAGACATGCCAAAAACAGAACAAGTCCATAAGCCTGCCATCTCTCAACCGGCACGGCGCGCCAAAACCTCAAACATCTCATGGAGAGACCATATCTCGGTGGAACCGATACGTCACGCGGCAGCAAGGACGTACCGCTCGATCCAAGCCAGCTTACGGCAGGCTTGAGACAATGTCATGGAAATGGCCGCTCGTGTTTCTTGAGAGCAATTCCAGGAAAAGTGTGAAGCGGTTTTCCTGGAATTGCGTAAAAACAAAACTTAAGCGGCCAAAGAACCTCGTGCTCCAATCCGACGGATCAACGCAGCCGGGTCACTCCTCGCGGAAGACGTGCTGCATCTGGTCGGTCAGCGGTTTCGTCAGATAGGAAATGACAGTCCTGTCGCCGATCTTGATGAAGACTTCGGCCGGCATGCCCGGGTAGAGCTTGATCGACTTCAGCTTGGCGATGCTTTCAGCCTTCGGCTTGACCCGAAGAGGATAATAGCTGATGCCCGAGCGCTCATCCTTGACGATATCGGGCGCGATGGACGTGATCTCGCCGGCCACATCGGGCGTCGTGCGCTGATCGAAGGCGCTGAAGCGGACATCGACGGATTGGCCGACGTGAACCTGGTCGATATCGCGGGTCGCAACTTTCGCCTCGACCGTAAGATCCTCGTTTTCCGGAACGACCAGCATCAGCGTCTCGCCGGGATTGACGACGCCGTTGACCGTGTGAATCGCAAGCTCGTGAATACGTCCGCTGAGCGGTGCGGTAATATCGAGACGGCGGAGCTGGTCGACCGCCGTTCCGCGCCGCTCTTCATATTCGGCGATCTGCGCCTCGACGTCGGTCAGGTCCTTTGCGATCTCCGAACGACGATCCTCGTCCAGCTGAATCGACTGGCGATCGATCTCGATCGCTTTGCCCTCGGCCTCCGCCTTCGCGGCGATCTGCTGGCCGCTATTGCCCTGGAGGTCGGCGCGTGCACGCTTGAGGTTGTTCAGACGCTGCAGCGTGACCAGCCCCTTCTTGTAGAGAGCATCGATGCCCTCGAGCTCCTGCTCGATCAGGCCGAGGGAGTCATTGGTCGCGTTGATCTGAACGACCAATCCCTTGATCTGCTCGGCCAGCTGATCCTTGCGTGATGCCAGCTGGCTCTTCATTCCGATCAGCGCCGATCTGCGGCTGTCGAACAGTTTCGTCTCGCCATCGAGCAGATCCCGTGCGGCCGCCCTGGATGTCAGGTCGCCGATATCTTCCTGGACCTTGAAGGAATCGGCGCCGATCCGCTCCGCCTTCAGCCGTGCGCGGCGGGCGTAGAGCTGCGCGAGCGTGCTCTCGACGATCGAAAGCTCGGCTTTCGTCTTCGTTCCATCGAGCCGTATCAGCACCTGTCCGGCCGACACATGATCATTCTCGGCGACGAGGAGTTCCGAGACGATGCCGCCCGTGAGATGCTGGACCTTCTTGACATCGCCATCGACGACGACCACGCCTTCGCCGATGACGGCGCTCGAAAGCTCCGTCGTTGCCGCCCAACCGCCGATACCGCATACGAGGGCGATGGACAGGGCACCGACAATCGCGACATGGCGGTTGAGGGAGCGTTTCGATTCACTGATGACTTTGTTCAAGAGACTCCTTCCGGCCTATTCGGCCGCATTCATGCCGTCGACGACGACCTTGAGCTGAGCGACGCGATCGGCAATCGGCGTGCGTGCTGCGGCCGCCGCCGCTGCCGCCGGTTCCGGCCGGCTGACCCGCGCGAGAACTTCCTCCTTGGGACCGAAGGCGATCATCCGGCCCTCCTGCATCATCAGCACGAAGTCGCACACCGCCAGAACGCCGGATCGATGGGCGATGACGACGACGATGCCGCCACGCGCGCGCACGCTCATGATCGCGGCGCTCAGCGCCCGTTCGCCTTCTTCGTCGAGATTGGAGTTCGGTTCGTCGAGCACGACGAGGAAGGGCTCGCCGTAAAGCGCTCTTGCAAGCGCAATACGCTGTCTCTGGCCAGCCGAAAGCGCCGCCCCCCCGTCGCCGATTTCGGTTTCATAACCGTTCGGCAGCCGCAGGATGAGATCGTGAACCCGCGCCGCACGCGCCGCGGCAACGACGGCCTCGGGCGACATCTCCTTGGCGAAACGGCAGATGTTCTGCGCAACAGTGCCCGAGAAAAGCTCCACGTCCTGCGGGAGATAACCGATATGGCGGCCGAGCGCATCGCCATCCCACTGGTCCAGCGCGGCGCCGTCGAGACGGATGGAGCCTCTGAAGGTCGGCCAGACGCCCATCATCGCCCGCGCCAAGGAGGATTTGCCCGAGGCGCTGTAACCGATGACCCCAAGCGCGCTCCCTGCCCTCAGGCCGAAGCTGATGTCGGAAATGACGAGGCGCTGACCGGCCGGCGGTCCGCTCGCCAGTCCCTCGACCGTGACCTGCTTGGAGGGTGCGGCAAGCGCCAGCGGAGCCGGAACCTCAGGAATGGTTTTCAAGAGGTTCGAAAGCCGTGCCCAGCTCTGCTGGGCGGACACGAAGCCGCGCCAGTTTCCAATCGCTGCTTCCACGGGCGCCAGAGCGCGAGACGTCAGGATGGAGCCGGCAATGATGATGCCGGAGGAAGCCTGCCCCTGAATGACCAGGATCGCCCCGGTTGCGAGCGTCGCCGACTGGAGCGCGATACGGAAAATCTTCGACAGGGTCGCATATCCGTTGCCGACATCCGATGCCTGCCGGTTGATAGTCCGGTATTCCTGGTTCTTGCGGTCCCAGATTTCAGACATGGTGCCCGCCATGCCCATGGCATGAATGACCTCGGAATTGCGGATCGAGGTCTGCGCGAAGGCATTGCGCATGTTGGCGGCTTCGGATTGCTTTTTCGAAAGCGTCCGCGTTCCCTGATTGGTGAGGAAGGTCAGGATGGCGAGAATGAGCGCGCCGCCGATGGCGATATAGCCGATCGCCGGATGGAACAGGAAGCAGATCACGAGATAGAAGGGCAGCCAGGGCAGGTCGAACATCGCCGTCGGGCCCATGCCGGACAGGAAGGTTCTGATCTGATCGAAATCGCGCAGCGGCTGAAGCCCGTCGCCCCCGATCTTGACCTTCAGCGGCGCCCTGATCAGCGCCCGGAACACGCGCCCGTTCATCATCTCGTCGAGCGCACCCGCCACGCGCACGAGCATCCTGCTGCGCAGGACTTCGAACGCGCCCTGAAAGGCATAGAGCGTTAACGCAAGTATAGCCAAGGCCGCCAGCGTGGGTATGCTTTTGCTGGGGATGACCCGGTCATATACCTCAAGCATAAAAAATGAACTTGTGAGATAAAGGATATTGACGAGCGCGCTTGCTATTCCGATGAAGACAAGACCACCCTTGCATTTGCGCAAGGCTTTGGATGGCTCGCTGATATCAGCTGCTGAATTCTGAAACACCAATTAATCCTCTCCTGCGGCATCGCACACAAGCCAATACGCCTGCAAACGTTGCAGCTACGGGTTCGTCAAGCCCGGCTCATTGACACAGTTGCCCTCGGACCCCGGCAGCGGTGCCGGATCTCCGCGTACAAGCCCACAGCTTTATTACATGAATCCCACTGAAAAATGACCAAAAATACAAATTTATAGCGAGCGATTTCAGGGGGTCCGAGATTAACGCTACGCTAAACAGACCGATCCAAGCAAGTGAAAATCGCAAAATCGCCCAATAACGGTTCACAAGTTTAAACGCATGACGTGCACGGACACGGCGTTTACTGGGGTGTTAACTATAGTTTCAATCTATAGTTTGGGCGCGTGTGATGACGGAAACATTTCGTCATCCAGCCCCTCTTCCACCTTTCGGCGCCGACCGGGCGGCAACCCCGGCCATCAAGTGGCAAAAATGAGACGATGGCCGGCCGAAGACGACCGGCGAAAGCACGTCGCGTCAAACTTGATTCCGGCGATGCGCTTCAGCTCTTTGTTTTTCGTATGCCGTCATCCCGGAACCGCGGCACGCTTCCGGGCGACCTACGATAGCCCGCCTGGCATGCCCTGCTTCAAACCAGCAGATGCGACGTCTGGCTGCTGTGGAATGCATCCACATTGATGAACACACTCAAGCTGTCCGTATCGATGTGCGAAGCGCCATCGGAGATCTTGTACTGGAAGGACTCGCTGACTTTGCCGCTGAGACCGTCGAGTTTCGCCGCATCGAGCGTGTAGGTGTAATCGCCGTCGCTCTCCACGTGGATGACGCCGTATTTCCCGGTCAGCGTCAGGCCATGCTTGTCCACCGCACTGTCGCCGAAGCGGCGAAGCAGCACCGTTCCGTTGCTCGCACTGTCGTTTTCGAGAAGATTGCCATGATAGGCGCCGCCCGTATCGCTCGCGATCCTCAGGCTGTCATGGGCTGCGACGATTTTAGGACCGACGACGGCGGGTACGGCCGGGGTCTGCACTTCGGTCGTGGGCGCCGGGGCGCTTACCTGCGGCTGCGCCGGCGTTTCGACAGACAACTCGGGGGTCGGTGCAGCAGGTGTTTGCTCCGAGCCTGATGGCGTGCCGCCGGTCGCACTGTCGAGTTCGGCCTGCGCTTGTTCGAGCGTCTTGTTTTCGCCGATGGAGAAGGTGTTCTGAGCAGCAATCGTCGCAGGCATCGTCAGGGTCGCTACGTCGCTGTCGATGATATTGTCATAGAAGGAGCCCGATGCAGGCTTGTCCACCTTCAGCGCCGACGAGGACAGATCATCGAAAACGTTATCATGGATGTCGATATTCTCGCGGACGTAGCCGGGATTACCGACAGCGCTGACCAGAACGCCGTACACGCCGTCGTGAAGATAGTTTCCACTGATATCGTAATTCTTAGCGTCGCCTTGATCGCCGAGTCCGATGCCGTAGGACCAGGTGTAGCCACCGTATCCCGAGATATCATTGTCATGGATGGCGATATTAGTGCCGGCCTGGGCGCTCAACCCGAAACCGCCGCCGACCAACGTATTGTCCTCGATGACAGCATTCTGGGCGCGCACCAACACCAGCACGCCCTTGGCGCTGTTGCTTTCCGTCTGGTCCAGGTGGTTGCCCTGGATCAGGATATTGCTGCTGTCGTTGAGTTGGACGGCATCCGCTGCACTGCCGCGACTATTGGTGATGGTATTGTTGATCAGGGTGACGCCGTTGACCTTATCCATCCAGATCCCGTCGGAACGCACGCCGGTAAGCGTGCTGTTCTCGATCGTGATGTTCCAGCTGCTTTGGAAGCTGACCGAACCGGGCTTACCGGCGAGGCCGGTATTCGTCACCTCGACATTGCGCACGACCCAGTTCGATACATTGCCTGCATATATCGCATTTGCGCCGGTATCCGCGATCTTGATGTTCTCGATAACGATATTGGAAGCCTTCGACCCGTGGATGCCGTCATTGCTGCTGTGAATGACCGGTGCATCGCCGACACCGTAGCTGCCGATCGTGATTGGAGCAGTGACACTACCGGAGTATTTCAAGTCGAATTGTTCGTTGAACACGCTTCCCGCAGCAAGCAGCACGCTGTCACCCGGGTTCAGCCTCAAGGATTCCACGGCGGACAGCGTCGCAAAAGCCGAACCCTCGCTGGTTCCGTTATTGTGGTCGGATCCCGTTGCTGAATTCACGTAGTAGACGGTCATGCGGGCGCTCTCCATAGATATTGGAAAAGCTTCTAACCGCGGACCTCTCTCTGCCTACTAAAATGAAACACTAAAATGCATGATATCTCGTCGTAATTCTTGGGTCTCGAGCATAAAATTATAATAGACGGGACATTTCGCAGTGCAGCAATTTCTTCTCAAGAAGAACGCGCCCATCTAATCTCCACGTTTCTCAATCAGGTTCAGCCGCCGCAATTGCGGAAA
The DNA here is from genome assembly GCF_047445895.1 of Rhizobium sp. BR 249. Lineage (NCBI taxonomy): Bacteria > Pseudomonadati > Pseudomonadota > Alphaproteobacteria > Hyphomicrobiales > Rhizobiaceae > Rhizobium > Rhizobium sp. BR 249. The sequence goes on from NZ_JARWKX010000005.1 coordinate 112,042, forward strand.
CGGAAACGTTTACCTTGTTTTTGGAACCACGGAACTCGGCCGATTATTTTGACACGACCGGCGCGACGGATAGAAGCCTGTTCCAAAAAAGCGATAACCCAAAGTGGTTATGCTCAATCTCCATCCTCCTAAAGGCGAACATCTATATTCTTATAAATGTCACATGAATAAAAACCCTTCCGCCTAAAGAAAAGCGTTCCTGCATCTACGCTTCTGCATATTCACTTATTATTAATGCAATAATATCCAAGCGGTTCATCACCTTATACGCATTCAGGGTGTGTAATTATTACACAACATACCCAAAAATGTTCACTCATTGTTAATTATCTCCTTGACTCGATGTATTAACGTATCCTTAATCGGCCATCTCGCCCGGGTCAGTATTGACCAGCGAATAACAATTCACGGAGAGAGAACAATGGCTATTCACGCAACCGACGATACAGCAACATTTCTGGAAACCGATGTTATTTCTGGAAATCTGCTTGCCAATGATACATCTGACGGCAACCTGTTCCTTCGTTTCTTCGACCAACAGAGCGTTGGCGCCAAGCAGGGCAACAGCCAGGTCACCCAGATCCAGGGCGACTACGGCACCTTCTTCGTCAAGCCGGACGGCAGCTACACCTACGTTCTGAGCGAGGCTGCCAAGGTGGGCTTCACCAATGGCGAAATCCTCCAGGAGAAGGTCTCCTACAAGATCTCGGACGGAGCCGGTCACACCGACGTCGGCCTGTTCACCCTCAATATTCAGGGCGTCACCCAGGTCAAGCCGATCGCAGTCGACGATGCCTACAGCTTCACCGAAGGCAGCCCCATCGGCGGCAATGTTCTCGACAACGACATTCCCGGCGATAACGGCCATCTGTTCCTGCGTCAGTTCGACGGCACGAGCGTCGCTGCCGCCGCCGGCGCCGTCACCGACATTGCCGGCACCTATGGCACCTTCCACGTTCAGGCGAATGGCGAATTCACCTACGAACTGACGTCGGACATCGCTCCGGGCGCCCAGGTCAAGGAGACCATCGAATACTACAAGATCTCCGATGGCGAAGGCCATACGGATGTCGGCGTTCTGACGCTCAACATCACCGGCACGGACGTCGTCTCCGGCGCCAGCGTCTAATCAGCAAGAGCGATCATGAGGCAACGCCCGCCGCACAGACGGCGGGCGTTGCTCTTGAGAGTTAAGGAAGTGCCGCTGGAAATGCTCACTTGCCGCAGCGTTGCTGGAATCGCGCCGTCGCTCCTGTTCCAACACTCGCCCAGGTTCTATCGAAGATTGGACGAAGCTGCGGGCTGACCTCTTTGATGGCGGCGTTAACCCTGCAACGATCGCCAAGCTTCAGCATCGCCGTGAGATCGCTGTCGAGCGCGCTCTTTGCTGCCGACAGCGTTCCACCTGTGAAATCGTTCCAGAAATAAAACCGGGTGAGAACCATCGACTCGTCGTAGGGCGCGAGTGCCACGGAACGTTTCATCATGTTCGCAACCGAAAGCGGCTCTTCGGCAATCACAGACTGAACGGCCGCCAGACGAAGCCAAAAATTGCTGTTTGTCGGCATGCAGGAAAGCGCATGCTGTAGATAGCGGCGGGCGCCCGATGCAGCAGCAGCCCAGGCGTCGTAGTTGACATTGACATTCTGTCGGTCGAGCTGCGCCAGAACGAGCGTTACGCCGGCGCCGACAATGTCGGATCGGCAATAATGCCCCTCGACCATGCCGATGGTCCGCACCGCATATTTGGCCGTCACGTCATCCGCCACGGTCTCGCCGCGCTCGATCCTTTCGGCGACGATCGAGATGCTGGCCGCTCTTATAGAAGCGTACAGTTCCCTACCGGCCAATACCGCAAAGACGGCGGTGGCGACAACGAAAACGATCCTGGTGACCGAAACGGACCGGCTGCCGAACATCAGCTTTCGGTGTAGTAGCGCGAATAGCGCTTATAATAATACTCGCTCGAGCCGAATGTCCGATAAAGCTTCATCTGCGCTGGATCGACCTTGGTCAGGATTGCACCGACGCATTTCGTATAAAGGTCCGGCTCGGACAACAATGTCGATTGAACCACTTTTCGAGACGTCTTACCCCACTCGATCACGAAGACAACCGCATCGAGCCTCGAATTGATGGCACGCGCATCGACGACGGGAGCCAAAGGAGGCAAGTCGACGATAATGTAGTCGAAGCTCTGACGCGCCGTTTCAAGCAGCAGTTCCATGCCACGTGATGCAAGCAGTTCCGAAGAATGTGGAACGCGATAGCGTGCCACCGTCGGCAGGAATGCGAGCTTCGTCTTCGGATCGAGAAGGATGAGATCCTTGAGCGGGCGGTTGTCGACGATTGCTTCGAGCAAGCCGGCTTCCGCATGGCGGCCAATGGCTCGCGTCGCGCCGGGGTTTCGCATATCCCCGTCGATCAGCAGGCAACGCGCGCCCTGCATTGCCAAAAGCTTGGCAAAATTAATAGCCGTCGTCGATTTGCCCTCGCCGGGCAAACTCGACACGACACCGATGACCTTGCAACGCTGGTCGGCCGCGCTGATATCGATCGCGATTTTCGCGCTTCGAAGCGTCTCGGCAAATGCCGACAGCGGATGCTCCTCGACATAGGTCGTGGTCTTGCCACCCCTCGCTATGCTTCGCGGATTGTTTGGATCGACGAGCGACGGGTCATCGAAGTTATTCTCGACCAGCGGCATGACACCGAGAGATTCGACGTCGAGCACTTCCTTGACGTCATCACCCGTGCGGAAGAAGCGATCCCGGAACTCCCGGAAAGCTGCAATCCCGCTTCCGAAGGCGCATCCAAGGAACATCGCAAAAGCGACGACGAGACTTCTCTTCGGAGCGCTCGGCTTCGTCGGCGTCTCCGCCATCGTGATGATACGAGCAGCTGTAATCGGGAAGCTCTGCTGCTGAATGGCCTCTTGGTAGCGCGTCAGGAAACTCTGATAGAGGTTCTTGTAAGTATCGCGCGTCCGCTCGAGTTCGCGAAGCTGTACCTGCGTTTCACCGGCCGACGCGGCCACACCCGTCGCCTGGTCGACACTCGCCCGCAGCGAGTCTTCCCGCGATCTCGCGACCTGCAGCTCGCTTTGATAGCTCTCGGCGATACGGTTCAGCTCATCGAACATGAGCCGCCGATATTCCGCCATTTCCGCGCGAAGGCGAACCGCCTGAACGTGATCGGGACCAAGCCGCGCTTCGATTTCCGTCTCCAGCTTCGAAGCTTCCAGATATTTCTTGCGCAGATCGTTCGAAATGGAGCTGTCGAGCACGTCGGTGACGATCGCATCGGTCTGCTTCGCATCGATGATCGACTTGATGCGCGCATATTTTGCCTCGGACTGCGCCGTTGCGGCCTGCGCATTGATCAACTGGCTGTTCAGCTCGGAAAGCTGCTGCTCGCTGAGCAACGTACCGGATCCGGCCTCGACAAGTCCGTGTTCGCTGCGGAACTTCTGAACGGCGAGGTCGGTGTCCAGCGCCTGCTGACGGAGCTCTTCGATACGCTGCTGCAGCCATTCGCCGGCCCGGCGTGTCGCCTCATATTTCGAATTGAGCTTGTCAACCAGATAAACATCGGCGATGGCAGCTGCAATCTGCCGCGCCATGTCGGGTGATTGCGAGGTATAGCTGACATCGAGAACGTAGGATTTGCCAACACGTTCGACATCGATGTTGCCTGCCACGGTTTCCGCGGCCCAGCGTCGCTTCAACTCCGCATCGGGCGCGACGGCGGCGTCATCGGCAAACCACGACTTGAAATTCACCAGGGATTTCAGTGTCGCGACTGAGAAAAGCGAATTCTGCTGTGCGTTGAATACCGGATCGTCGACGAGCTTCAGCTTATCGACCACGGCATAGGCGATCGTGTCGGACTTCAAAAGCTCGACCTGGCTGAGGACGGTGCCCTCATCGTCGTCGAGCTGACCGAAAGCCGCAAGCTGATTGATCACCTGATTGTCGCTGCGGTCGATCAGCACGCTCGTGTCGGCGGTATAGACCGGAACCGATGTCAGGACATAAACCACGCCGAGAATGGCGAAGGCGAAAGCACTCGCAGCAACGACCCGCCACTGGCGGCGGGCAATTGCGATGAGCTTGTCGAAATCGATGAAATCAGCATCGTTTCCGGTATCGCGGGAGGGGTCGATACGCGGCGTAAGTTTATCTGGCGATAGCAATTTCGATCTCCAACAAAGGCGTCAAGCGCTAAGATCTACAGGCAATTCCAGCTATTGTGTGACCGGCACGCTCTGACTCGTTGACTCCGTGGTGTCAGTGGACGACTGGCCTCCCCCATTCGTGCTGACAACCGTCGTGGTGCTCGAAGACGAGTCGGAATCGGCACCCGCATTCGAAACCTTCAGCGTACCCGCGGTCGTCTCGGCGCCATCGAATGGCGTGCCGTCGTCCGATCCGGGTCCCGTCCGGCCAATTGAGCCATCATTGCCGATACCGGGCGCGGCGGCGGCAGCGCTTCTACCCGGGCCGAGCGCCGCGGTCCCACCTTCGGCAAGGACCTTCGCAAAGGCCGCAAGCAGCGGCGCCAGATTGGGATCGGCGCTCGCAGCTTCAGCAACCGCCTTTTCGATCGCCAGCTTGAATTGCGGGTCCGACACCTGACAACTGTTCGCCGCCCGTCCGAGACCGGAGCCGATCGCCGCCATCTGCGCGGCATCAGCTTTCTTGGCCTGCTCGATCACCGGCGACAGAGCATCGTTGCTGCTCCCGACCAGGGCGCGAACACGTGATGACAGAACCAACGGATCGGACATATCCAGCAGAACGGCAGGATTGGCCGTAAACCCGCTGACATCGACCGAAGTCAGGTTTGCCGGACCAAGGCAAGCAGCCGCAAAGGCGCTCGACGTCATGCCGGAAAACATCGCGACGAAAACCCCGCCATATGCAAGCTTACGATAAACACTTGACCTTGCCATATCAGTGATTTCCTTCATCAAATCCGCTGATCAATATAAGTTTGACGGCGTTGATCGGTTGCGATCAACGCCGTCCATCTCAATCAATTTCCAAGATCCTGTATCGCGTTACGGGTATCGTTGGCATCGTCTGTTACTCCGGAAACAGTGGACGATACGGAGTTCACGATGTCAAGGAACTTGACCAGTTCAACAGAGTCCGAATTGGAAATATAGATAATATCCTTGTCTTCCATCTTGAATTGCTGGGCGGCGAACAAGGTCGCCGGATCGCGAAGGTTCGCGCGGATGATCACCGGGACCGTCTCGCCTGCAAACTTCGTCGTGTCCACATGCATCGCGGCAAGCGTCTTCTTGGGAACAAGGCGATAGAGCAGAACCTGAGCCGGATCCGCACGGTCGTCGCGCAGGCCGCCGGCCTTGGCGATCGCCTCCCCGAGGGTGAGGTCGGACTCTTCGAAATCGAAGCGGCCGCTGACGCCCGCAGCCCCCAGCGCCAGGTATGTGCGGCGCTCATGATCGACGGAGACCGTATCATCCGGCGCGACATAGATGTTTTCCGCCGGGTTTTTCAGCAGCGTGTTGTAGGCGACGGTTGCCGTCTTGCCGCGGCGCTGCAGCGTCACGTTCGTTTCGATATTGTTGGTCGTCAAGCCGCCCGCGGCCGAAATGACATCGAGAACACGCTCACCGGCCGGGCTGATCTGGATCCTCTGGGGATTGTTGACATCGCCGAGCACGGCAACCTGACTGGATCGGTTCGTCGTCGTCGTGATGACCACCTGCGGCTCGATCGCGCGGCTCGCCAGGCGATCCTCGACGTCCTGCTCCACGGTCTCCTTCAGGCGACCAGCGGCCGGAACGCGGCCCGCATAAGGAATGGTAATCGTTCCGTTTCTATCGATAGTCTGCTCCGGCAGGGAGATGTAATTGCCGGGTCGGCTACCAGCGTCCGAGGGAATAAAGAGACCGCCGGACTGCGCTTCGAAGATGGCGACCTGAACGACGTCGCCGTAACCGAGCGGAATTTCAGGCGCTCCGCCTCGACCGCCGCCGAAACCTTTGAAGGAAGTCGGCTGGGGAGAAGTGAAATGCGGCAGGACGTTCTTGCTGAGATCGACGAGAGCGTAGTCGATACCGACGCGCCGCTTCTCCGTGGTCACCTTTACCGCTGCATCTCGATCAACGTCTTTGTGATCAGGACCGGATCTTGGCAAGGCCGTGCAGCTTGCCAATATAGTGGTTAGCGCTACAACAATGGCTACGCGTGTACTACCGACAGGAAAACAACTCATAGAATATCCCGTGTTGACGCCCTCGAAGCTACTGCCCCGCAATCTGACAAAATACAAGACAATCCCCGATCAATAATCACTGGAGGCCGATTAACATTTCCCCAACTGTGGCAGCCCGGCAACGCCGAGCCCTGTAGCAAACGAAAACCGCCTCAACCCGACTCTGCTGATGCCGGAAATAATCTAAAGGCTCCCTTCGCTATAAAATCTCTTGCGTTTGAGAGTCAACACCGCTGCGCCGCAACAATCGGCGTTTTCGAAAAACCTTCATAAAATCCATTCATTTAACCAATGCTTTACTTAGCAATCACGAATATTGCCGGTCCGTCTCCTTCTGGCTGCGGCCCAGACTTATCGTGACGACCGCGCTGAGGAAGGCGGAGAAAAATACGGCGAACCCCGGTATTTGCAGAGAGAAATCAACTGCTGCGTGGAGGGCGACCAGCACCGTCGCCGCGATGCCGAGAAGAACATAATGCCGCAGCCGCCGGCGGTCAGCGAGCCCACGCCGGAACACCCTTGCAAGCACCGTGAAGACAAGCAGTGCCGCGACCGGGAACACGATTCCCAGACCCAGAAATCCTTCGAGATAAAAATTGTGCGCGCGGTCGAATATCCCGAAAATTCCGCAAGCCGGATCGCGGTAGGCCGAGAAGACGGTCCGGAAGGTTCCGAGGCCCGTTCCCGTCAGCCAGTGATCCGAAATGGCACGCCATATGCCGGGCAGAATGCAGAATCGATCATCGTCTGCGAGACTCCGCTCCTGCGCCCGCAAAATCGCCTGGCCCGCAAAGACCGCCGGCAACACCACGACCAAACCGGCGGCCGAGAGGAGCTTCAACACCGAACGCCATTTCGGCGTTGGCTTCAGACGACGCGTCGAGCCGTTCCAATTGACCACAAGCCATGGGACATAGATGAGCGCGGCGACGAAGGTCGCGAATATCCCGGCGCGCGAGCGGCTCAGCATCAGCGCGGTGAAGCAGGCGCACAAAAGCAGGATGTAGATCCACGACCGCACGAAAAGCGTGTTCCGGCCCGGCTCTCCAGCCGGATAATGCGAGAGCGAACGCGAGATATCCCGCACCAGGGTCAGCATGAGCAGCGTCCCAACGCCAAGGAAGGTCGCGGCGGTATTGCGGTTGACGAAGACCGCCGTCAGGCTGTCGAGGTAGGCGTGTTTCTCGATGACGATCAGGATCTTGGGAAACATCGAAAACTGCAGCAGACCGAAAACCGCGATCACACCCGCCGAAAGCCCGAGGGCGGCCAATAGTTTCCTCGCGCGCTGGTCGTTGTCGCAGAGGAGAAGGCCGGTCAGGAACGTGACGAAAGGCAGCGCCACCCAGAGGATCGACGCCAGCGTGTCGGCCGGCTCGACAGAGATTGCGGCGTACTGCACGCCCGCCAGATCACGCGCGGCACGCCAGGCGGGATTGGCCAGCCAATCCGAAGGCAGATCGATGGTCTGGACGAACGTCCAGCCCGTCACCACGACGAGCACGAGCAAAGCGATACTGAAAACCCACCTGCTTTGCTCCGGCTCCCCGAAGATCAGCGCCGAGATGATCGCGAGGGCAAACATCGCGATCGCTGCGAAGGCGAAGGGAAAGGGCGTAACGCTGCCAAACGGAATGAGTGTCAGTATAACGAGGCCGATGAAGACGAAGAGGAGAACCTCTCGCAAGACCCGCCTGTTGATGAGGTTGGATAACATCGGATTTCGTTTACCGGAACAGGCGACAATCGGAGCAGCGCAACCAAAGCGGTTAATTTGCACGTACTAACATAAATTGCATATCAAGCGCTTGCGTGCTAAAGTGTAACAGAATTCCACATCGTTTAAAATTGTCGCGAAAGGTTTAAGCCAATCGAGACAAGGCCTGTCTATGCTCCCTCCAAGCAGCAGAAACGGGACAGACGTTCTGCGGCCAATACTTGGCAGATCACTAAATCGCCATGCCATTGACTGGGAAAAAAGGCAAGCCTGATCTCAACCGGTTGTTCTGAACGGGGATTTAAGAGATGAAGAAAACATTTGTTACACTTCTGACCCTGGCCTTTACGGCAGGGAATGCCTGCTCGGCATTTGCCGCCGGCCCCGCAGGTCTTGCCCGCGGCCTGAACGGCAATTCGGCGGTCAGCTATATCTCCGAAAAAAGCAAGATCATCCCGCCCTTCGCCCAGGTCCTCTTCTGCGCCCAGAACCCTGCCGAATGCCGCGACAACAATGGTTTGGCGGTCGTCGCGCTGACGGACAAGGAAATGCTGCAGCTGAAGGACGTGAACAGCGCCGTCAACCGCACGATGATCGGCCGGAACGATTCCCGCAGCGAACTGAACGGCGACGTCTGGAAGGTGAACGTGCGCAGCGGCGACTGCGAAGATTTCGCATTGACCAAGCGCAGCCGGCTGATGGCGATGGGCTGGTCGTCGCGCGCGTTGCGGATCGCCACGGCATATACGCCCTCCGGCGAAGGACATGCGGTGCTCGTGGTCAGAACCGACAAGGGCGACCTCGTGCTCGACAACAGGCAAAGCAGCATCAAGAACTGGCGCGATACCGATCTGCGCTGGGACAAGATTCAATCGGGAACGGACCCCTACGTCTGGTACCGGCTGTAGCAGCCGAGGCAGCCATACACAGATTCCTCCCCTCCCGGGATTGAAGTCGAGCCGGCTCTGACGAACGGCTCGACTTGTCATATCGCCCACACAAACCTATGTTTTTGCTGTCGACGGGATAGCCTGCAGCGTGCAGCGACGCCCAAAGCTCGACTTCCGATGTGGGTACCAAGCGATCTTCGATATTGTCTTTTGGCCCAGATTCAGTATGACGGACCCCATGCTGCGACGCAGCATGACGTTCTACTCTAATGATTTGAGGGAATTATGCGCATCACGATGATTGGATCAGGCTATGTCGGCCTCGTTTCAGGCGTTTGCTTTGCGGATTTCGGCCACGACGTCATCTGCGTGGACAAGGATCTGAGTAAGATCGAAGCCCTTCGCGAAGGCCGCATTCCGATCTATGAGCCGGGTCTCGATCAACTCGTCGCCGAAAACACCAGCACCGGCCGGCTGTCCTTTTCGACCGATGTCGGCGAAAGCGTGCGTAGCGCCGACGTTGTGTTCATCGCTGTCGGCACGCCGTCCCGGCGCGGCGACGGCCATGCGGACCTGTCCTACGTCTACGCGGCGGCACGCGAGATCGCCACCTATGTGGAAGGCTTCACCGTGATCGTCACCAAGTCGACGGTTCCGGTCGGCACCGGAGACGAGGTCGAGCGCATCGTGCGGGAAACCAATCCTTCGGCTGACGTCGCCGTCGTCTCCAATCCCGAATTCCTGCGCGAAGGCGCTGCGATCGAGGATTTCAAGCGTCCCGACCGCATCGTCGTCGGACTGAACGACGACCGGGCGCGCGAAACCATGACCGAAGTCTATCGTCCGCTTTACCTCAACCAGGCTCCCCTGGTCTTCACGAGCCGCCGCACTTCCGAGCTCATCAAATATGCGGCCAACGCCTTCCTGGCCATGAAGATCACCTTCATCAACGAGATCGCCGATCTCTGCGAAAGGGTGGATGCAAACGTCCAGGACGTTTCGCGCGGCATCGGCCTCGACGGCCGTATCGGCTCCAAGTTCCTGCACGCCGGTCCGGGTTACGGCGGTTCGTGCTTCCCCAAGGATACGCTCGCCCTTGCCAAGACGGCGCAGGACTATGACGCACCGGTCCGTCTCATCGAAACGACGATTTCGATCAACGACAACCGCAAGCGGGCGATGGGCCGCAAGGTCATTTCGGCCGTCGGCGGAGACATTCGCGGCAAGAAGGTCGCCATCCTCGGACTGACCTTCAAGCCGAACACCGACGACATGCGCGACAGCCCGGCCATCGCCATCATCCAGACGCTGCAGGACGCCGGCGCCCAGGTCGTCGGCTATGATCCCGAGGGCATGGACAATGCCCGCAAGGTCATCGAGAACATCGAATATGCGAACGGCCCTTACGAAGCCGCTGCCGACGCCGATGCCCTCGTCATCGTCACCGAATGGAACCAGTTCCGTGCGCTTGATTTCAATCGCCTGAAGCAGTCGATGCGCGCTCCGATCCTCGTCGATCTGCGCAACATCTATCGCAGCGACGAGATCCGCAAACACGGCTTTACCTATACCGGTATCGGCACCAATCTCTACCAGGACGCCTGATAGAGCCGCTTCAATACGTGAACTTTCGGACGCCGCGGGGCATCAATCCCGCGGCGTTCGTTTTTGGAACGTGCCGGCAGAAACGGCGGTGGTTTCCAAGGCGCTTTAAAGAATGCCGACCCGCGTGCCCTTGATCGTCAGCACGGTCAAGCGGCCTGTCGCCGACACTGCCGTGTCGATCCCGATGCGCTGCGGCCCGAATGTCGGGATTCGCGCCGGCGTGTGCCCGTGGATCACCAGGAAAGGAAGCTGCGGTCCTTCATCCAGGAAGGGCTGGCGGATCCACATGAGGTCGCCGTCCTTCTGTTTCTTGAGATCGATGCCCGGCTTGACGCCCGCATGGACGAAGAGGACCCTTCCCATCCGCAGCATGATCGGCAGCGATTCCAGAAACTGGATGTGCCGCTCGGGTATCATGTTGTGGATGACGCGGGCGATCGCCTCGTTTCCTGCCGCCGACTGCAGCAGATGCTCGATGTCGATGCCGTATGACTGCAGCGTCTCGGTTCCGGCAAAGCTCAGCCATTCGAAAATACGCGCCGGTTTGCGATAGAGCTTCACCAGTTCCGCATCGTGATTGCCGCAGAGGACCAAACGCTGAAACCCCGGCGGCGGCCCCTTGCTCAGGAACTCCAGCACCGCGCTCGAATCCGGCCCGCGATCGACGTAGTCGCCGAGCGTGACGATGAGTTTCGGCCCCGCTATGCGCGCGGCATCCTCCTCGATGCGGCGATGCACCTCGACGAGTTCGTTGTAGCAGCCGTGAATATCGCTCATTGCGTAGACCGCAGCGAATTCCCCCTCGGCAAAGGTCAGCCGAGCGCGTCCTTTTCGGTTACCGGCCAGTATCGGTATCTGTTGTCGCCACGGCCCTAGATAGTTAAACATGTAACCCATTTACGAGATCCGACCGAACGCGAGGTTCTTCGGAAGCGATCCATTTCTTGTCCATTCCGGCATGAGGCTCAGTGTTCAGGAAGAAATTGGCCTGATCACGGCCCCATCGACATTGTACCCGCAACGCCGCCGCATCGGAACAAGCTCATCCCTGGCCATGCTGCACCACCTGCGTCAGGCTCGCCGCAGGCACTGCGCGTCCGGCTGCCGGGGCGCGAGAATCATCCATCCTTGTCATTCCCGCCTGAAAGCGCGCTCGGGCAAACCCGCCAGTGACGGTGATACCGATGCTCCGAGAAACGCCCTTGTCTTCGTTCATTCCGGAAAGGTTTCACCGTCAATATTGCGCTGTATTTTGGTATATGCTGGTTAATCCGGGGTTAAACCATATTGTCCGTTCCGCCGGCAGCTGTACCGGCGACTAGCTCTCCGGCTTGAAGAATTGCCGGCAATCGGATTTCCACAGATGATGCCAGCGAAAAAGCTGCAAAAATCAACTATAAAGAGAGCCATCACAAAAAAATGAACGTTTAAGCTTATCGTGCTTGACGCCCCTGTGGCGGCGCATAATGATGCTGCGTTGCGAGCGTGAACCACGTCCGCATTCAAGAATCTCAGGTCCAAAATTGCGGGGTGCAAAGTGGAAACTGCGGTTGATTCGAAAATGATCGAGGCGATTACCTACGACGAAGACAGCCGGCATCTACGGGTCTATCTGACAAACGGTCAGAGACGAGAATATGAAGGCGTTCCAAAGGGGGTCGTCGTCGGTCTGACGATGGCGGAATCGCCCGGTAATTTTTACATGAAGGCAATCAGGGGCAAATATCCTCCCCGTCCTTAGAGCAATTCCAGGAAAAGTGCGAAGCGGTTTTCTCAGGCAAAGCGCGAAGCGCTTTTGCCGGGAATTGCGTAAATCCAAAAGGTTAGAGCGCCTGCGTCCTGTCGATGACCGCCGGCAGGACCATCATTCGAGAAAGGCTGTGGGACCGGCATTTGCCGGCCCCACAATCATTTCACGCCGATGGGCGCGCTTCCATCAATAGCCGCTGAAGAATTCGCGCACCGCATCGATTTCGAGCGGCGCAATCTCATGGCCGCCGGGATGCCAAACCGTCCGGACCTCCGCGCCGCGATCTTTCAGATGTTGCGACAGGGCCTCGGTCACCGGGACGGGAGCGATCGGGTCCCGCTCACCGGCCGTCACCAGTACCTTTCTTCCCGCAAGCGTCGAGCGGGCTTCGGGTTGAAACGGAATGAGCGGATGCATCAGAACCGCGGCGTCGAAGATACCCTTCTCGATCAGCACATTGGCGAGGATGTTTGCGCCGTTCGAAAAGCCGAGGCCGAGAATGGCGGAAGCCCGGTATTCCCCGGCAAACGCCTCGACATAGGCGGCCATCTTCTCCGTCGCGCGGGAAAGGTCGGGCATATCGTAGACCCCCTCTCCCGTCCGGCGGAAAAAGCGCGCCGCACCGTATTCTGAAACATCGCCGCGCGGCGAGAGAACAGTCGCTTCCGGCAGCAGGCGCCGGCCGAATTCGAAGAACTGGTTCTCGTCGCCGCCGGTGCCGTGCAGCACGACCAGCATGGGTTTATCAGGTGCACCGGCATGCAGCAGGTGCACATATCCTGTTTCGGTCATGTCGGTTCTCCTTAGAGCAATTCCAGGCAAAGCGCGAAGCGCTTTTGCCGGGAATTGCGTCAAAACAAAAGGTAGAGCGGTTCTACGCTTCAATGAAAATCGAACCGCTCTAGCCCTCGAGCGGCTGCAGGTGCTGCTCGAGCAGCGCGCGAAGATGAGCGTGCTGCTGCGGCAGCCTCAGCGCTTCGCCGAGATGAGCCGTATCCTCATCGCGGTCGAAGCCGGGTTCATTCGTCGCGACCTCGAACAGCACGCCGCCCGGCGTGCGGAAATAGATCGCCCAGAAATAATCGCGGTCGATGACGGGCGTGACCTGATAACCGGTATCCATCAGCGCCTTGCGCACTTCGAGTTGCTTTGCGCGGTTTTCGACGGCGAAGGCGACGTGGTGGACGGAGCCGGCGCCGGGCAGCGCGCGAGCGACATTCGGCATCGTCTCGAGATCGATGAGATGCGCGCCGTTGCCGTCAGGCTTGATCAGCCGCTTGACGCCATCCCTTTCCTCGCCCACCTCGTACCCCATGAATTTCAGGAGTTCGGCCGTCGCGCCCTCGTCTCTCAGCCGCATGGCGACGGAGTGGAAGCCGCGAATGGCGTGGTCCTCGCTGATGCCACCATGCGTCCAGGGCTGGCGGCCATCATCCTTGACCTCGACGAGGGCGAAGCCGTCGCCATCCGGGCCGGAGAAGTTCAGGCGCTTTTCGCCGAAGCTTTCCTCGGCCTTCAGTCCGCCGAGGCCGAGCGCGGCGAAGCGGTCGCTCCAGAAGCCGAGCGAGCCCTGCGGGACGGAAAACACCGTCGTGCCGACCTCGCCGGTGCCGGGACGGCCCTGCGCCATCTTCGGGAACGGGAAATAGGTCATGATCGTGCCGGGCGCGCCGGTCTCGTCACCGTAGTAGAGGTGATAGACATCGGGCGCGTCGAAATTCACCGTCTTCTTGACGCGGCGCAGGCCGAGCGCATGGGTGAAGAACTGGTTGTTGGTACGGGCGTCCTCCGCCATCGACGTGACGTGGTGCAGGCCCTTGATCTGATCGAGCATGTGAGACCCCTTTCTTGCCCGCCGTTCGCGGGCTTTCGATGGATCATAAATGCGCGCTCCGAGCCCCTGCGGATAGAGCCGCGGACCAAAACGCATTGTCTTCTTTTAGTGAACGAAGATCGATCTGCGTTCACTAGGAAGTATGGGGATCGGCCGGCAGTTGCCAGTCGATCGGCTCGCGCCCGCGCGATTGCAGGAAGGCGTTCGCTTTGGAGAAATGCCCGCAGCCGAAGAAGCCGTTATGGGCCGAAAGCGGCGAAGGATGCGGCGCCTTGAGCACCAGATGCCGCGCCGTATCGACGAAGGCGGCCTTGCGCTGGGCATAGGAGCCCCAGAGCATGAAGACGACGGATTCGCATTCGTCGTTGACCTTGCGGATGACGGCGTCGGTGAAGCGCTCCCACCCCTTGCCTTGATGGGCGGCCGCCTGGCCCTCCTCGACGGTCAGCACGCTGTTCAGCAACAGCACGCCCTGCCGTGCCCAATGTTCGAGAAAACCGTGACGCGCCGGCGCAACACCGAGGTCCGTCTCCATCTCCTTGTAGATATTGACGAGCGAGGGCGGTATGCGCACGCCCGGCCGCACGCTGAAGCACAAGCCATGGGCTTGCCCGAGCCCATGATAGGGGTCCTGGCCGAGAATGACGACCTTGACCTTGGAGACCGGCGTCAGATCGAGGGCGCGGAAATATTCGCTTCCTTTCGGGAATATCCGCTTGCCGATCTCCTTCTGCGCGACGAGGAAGGATTTGAGCTGCTGCATGTAGGGGCTTGAGAACTCCCCCGCCAAGGCGGCCTTCCAGCTCTCTTCGAGACTGACTGACGTATCGCTCATCCGGCAAATCCTTCGCATATGACGAAACAACGGACATACGGTTCTAACAAAATCGATTTACGCTGCAATGCCTGTCGGCAATGGGTCTACGTCTTTAGGATCGGCGGGAGAAGACTGCGAGAGGCTGTCCGAGGCATCGTCGTTCGTGTTTAACTATATGACGGCTTCGGTATTTACGCCGGCAGGCGGCCTGAGTAGAACCTTGATTGTAAACCGGGAGACATCTCTTCAAATGAAATTCGGCACGAGCGGCCTTCGCGGACTTTCAGTCGATCTCAAGGGACGCGCCTCTGCGCTTTATGCGACGGCGTTCGGCAAATATCTGCTGCAGACCGGCAAGGCGCAGACCGGCGACGTCATTCTGATCGGCCGCGACTTTCGCGATTCCAGCCCCGAAATTTCGGGCAATTGCGCAGGCGCGCTTGCCGCGCTCGGCTTCCGGGTCTTCGATTGCGGCAATGTCCCGACGCCGGCGCTTGCCCTTTACGGCCTTGAAAGCAATGCCGCCTGCCTGATGATAACAGGCTCTCATATTCCGGCGGACCGCAACGGAATCAAGTTCTACCGCCCCGACGGCGAGATCGACAAATCGGACGAGGCTGCGATTACCGCCTTGGCGGCCGAAATCGAGAAAAGCGGCGAAGCCGTGGTCCAGACGCCGGCAGCGATGGAAGATCATGAGGCGATCTGCCGGCAGCTCTTTTTCGAACGCAATACGGCCCTGCTTCCGCAAGGCGCGCTGTCGGGCCTGAGGATCGGCGTCTACCAGCACAGCACCGTCGCCCGTGATCTCCTGGTCGATGTTCTTTCCCATTACGGCGCCGAAGTCACCGCTCTCGGCCGTTCGGAAAGCTTCATCCCGGTCGATACCGAAGCCGTTTCCGAGGAGACCATCACGCTGATGAAGCGCTGGGTCTCCGATCACAAGTTCGATGCGATCGTCTCGACCGATGGCGACGGCGACCGGCCGCTGGTCGCCGACGAAACCGGCACGCCGCTGCGCGGCGATCTTCTCGGCCTCGTGGCGGCCAAGTTTCTTGGCGCCGGCACGGTGGTGACACCCGTCACCTCCAATTCCGGCATCGAGGCCGCAGGCTCCTTTACCGTTACGCGCACCCGCGTCGGCTCGCCCTTCGTCATCGCGGGCATGGAAGAGGCCGTGGCCGGGGGCCAAGATCATGTCATGGGCTTCGAAGCCAATGGCGGGCTGCTGACGGCCACCTCCTTCGACATCAACGGCCGGAACGTTCGCGCCTTGCCGACGCGCGACTGCTTCATCCCGATGCTGGCGATCCTGTCGCTCGCCGCCATTCGCGGAGAGCCGCTCTCCGCCATTGCCGCTTCCTATCGCCTGCCCTTTGCCGCCGCCGACCGCCTGGAAAATTTCCCCGTCGAGACCAGCGCGGCGCTGATGGCGCATCTGCGCGCCTCGGATGAAAATCTTTCCGCTTTCCTGCGGCCGATAGGCAAGCTAGGGACAAAATCCGACATCGATGGCCTCAGGGTCACGCTCGGAGATGGCCGGATCATCCATTTCCGCCCTTCCGGCAATGCGCCTGAAATGCGCTGCTACGTGGAAGCCGGCAGCGAAACCGCAGCCCTGGACCTGCTGAATGCAGGGCTCAATCGAATAAGAGACTGGGCAGGCGCCCAATAATCATGCGACGAACACGTATTTCGAGGAAACCGCCTATGACGCAGAAAATCGTTCCCGTGATCATGGCCGGCGGCAAAGGCACGCGGCTCTGGCCGCTTTCCCGTGCCACTGCGCCGAAGCAATTCATCCAGTTCGTCGGCGACAAGACGCTGTTCCAGGACACCCTCGAACGCGTGTCCGATCCCGCGCTCTATGAAGCCCCGATCGTCGTCACCAATGAGGAATTCCGCTTCCTGGTGGCCGAGCAGGCCCGCGCGCTTGCCGTTCCGCTCGCCGCTGTGCTGCTCGAGCCGGTGGCCCGCAACACCGCCGCGGCGGTAGCCGCGGCAGCCACGCTCGCCACCGAGCTTTTCGGCAAGGATGCGATCATCCAGATGCTCGCCTCGGACCACGAGATCCTGGCCGACAAGAGCTATTTCGATTGCATCCGCATCGCCCGTGATGCCGCGGCCGACGGCAAGCTCGTCACCTTCGGCATCAACCCGACCGAGCCGGCGACCGGTTATGGCTATATCGAGATCGGCGAGGCGCTCAAAAACGGCGCCCACAAGGTCACCCGCTTCGTGGAGAAGCCTGCCCTTGAGAAAGCCGAGCAGATGCTCGCCGATGGCGGCTTCTACTGGAATTCTGGCATCTTCATGTTCCCGGTGACGGAACTCATCGCCGAGTTGCAGGAATATGCGCCCGATGTGCTGAAGGCGGCAAGCAAGGCGGTTTCCAAGGCAAGCCGCGACCTCGACTTCACCCGCCTCGATGCCGACCATTTCGCCAAGAGCCCCGACATCTCCATCGACTATGCAATCATGGAGAAGACCTCCAAAGCCGCCGTCGTCCCCTCGCCATTCCGGTGGTCGGACATGGGAAGCTGGGACGCCGTCTGGAAATCGGGCAAACGCGACGACAACGGCAATGTCGCGGCAGCCAACACGACCGTCGTCAACACCCGCAATTCGCTGGTCATGACCCATGGCGTGCATCTGGCCGTCCAGGGCATGGAAGACGTCGCCGTCATCGCCAGCGAGGACGCCGTCTATGTCGGACCGCTCAAGGACAGCCAGAATGTCGGGCAATTGGTCAAGATGCTGGCCTCTTCCTCCGCTACCGCGAAATTCGCCGAAACCCATCCGACGTCCTACCGCCCCTGGGGCGGCTATACCTCGATCCTCAACGGCGACCGCTTCCAGGTGAAGCGCATCTTCGTCACGCCGGGCAAGAAGCTTTCGCTGCAGAAGCACCACCATCGCTCCGAGCACTGGATCGTCGTCAAGGGGACGGCCGAGGTGACGGTCGGCGAGACCGTTCGGATGCTGCGCGAGAACGAAAGCGTCTATATCCCGCTCGGCGAAGTTCACCGCCTCGCCAATCCCGGCAAGATTCTCCTCGAACTCATCGAGGTGCAGACAGGCTCCTATCTCGGCGAGGACGATATCATCCGCATCGTCGACGAATTCGGAAGAACGTGAACCAGGCGCCGGAACGGCCGGCGGGCTGAGACAGTCCGCCACAGCTTCCGGCATGGCCACCATCCCTGTTGAATTCCCTCTCGGGATTCTCATAGAATGAATATGCCGACAGACCTGACAGGAGATGTCCTCTGATGCGTACCCTGCCCGCCCTTGCCGGATGCCTTTCGATCCTGCTGCCGGCAATGGCCTTTGCCCAGACGGCGAATATGCGAGCCGCCAGCGAGTCGGAAATCCGCCAGCACCTGCCCGGCACGTCGGAGCTGAAAGAAAGCAGCAACGGCTACGAATATCGCCAGGGCAACAAGAATGGCTACAAGATCAGCAATGGCCAGGTGTGCGTCCGGTTTCCCAACAAGTCGACCGATTGCGTCAGCGTGAAGACCGACGGCAAGAACTTTCAGATGATCGACCGGAAGGGCGGCCGAACCAGATTCTGACTTGCTCGCTTATTGCGCCGACGCCGTTTCGCCATCGAGAACGAATTCTGCGATCAGGCCTGAATGGTTCGAGCCGAGATTGTCATCGAGACGTTTCAGCGACGTCAGATGAAGCGGCGTGCGCGCGAATATGTGATCGATGGCGATCCCGAACCGGCCGGCGGCGATCGGCCATGTCGCCGGCTCCGGCGCCATCGTCTTCAGATCCTGCTTGCGCAGGAAAGCCTGAATGCCGGGAGCGATCGACGACGCGTTGAAATCGCCGGCCAGCACCAGCGGACCTGAGATCGAGCCAAGCGCCTTGTCGAGATCTCCCAACTCTTCCGCCTGGTAATCGTCGAAATAGGGCTTGGTCAGGTGCGCCGACACGAGATTGACGGTCTGCCCGCCGAAATCGACGCTTGCGACGGCCAGCCTGTCTTTCCTGAGACTGCCGATGCTGGCGACCTGCCGGGTCACGAAGGGTCGCTTCGACAGCAACAGCGTATCACAGCTGTCTTTGCCGTGATCGCAGCCGATATGATAGGGATAGACCTTGAACAATCGTTGCAGATGGAATGTCAGCGGCTTGGCTTCGAGCAGATTGACGACATCGGCATTCGAAGCGATCACCATGTCGGCGATGGCGGTCGAGTTTTTCCAATTGTCGATCGCGACGTTGAACGACATCAGCCGGAAAAGCGGCGCCGTGTCCGCTCCCCTGTCTTCCCCGGCAAATTCCCGCAGCATGATGATGCCGTGGGCGGTGAGAAGAAGGGCTGCGAGCAGAAGGGCAAGGCCGTAAACGTGCCTCCTGACGGCCAGGATGACGAGGCCGGCGGCGACGAAGATGACGCCGAGGTGAATCTGAAAGCTGTAGATGAAGGAGAGCAGCCAGAAGTTCGTGACATAGCGCAGCGACACGATCGCGATGGCCGCAGTCAGAAACGCCGAGAGAACCCAATAAATTATGTTTCTCATCGATCCTGGTTCCGCTCGCATAAGACCAGCCGCCATAACATGCGAGCCCATATGGTGCAACGCAGCATAATGTCCGGAAACCACGACAGCGGCGGCGCTCCAGGCCCTATCTTTCAACGGCCTATCGACTCGCCCTCTTTTTATCTTGTAAGTGGGGGCCACTTTAGACGGAATCGGCTTTTTGCCGTCGGCAGGGAGCCGAGAAAAAGGTGGGAATGCGCTACTTCATTACAGGCACGGCCGGCTTCATCGGTTTTCATCTCGCCAGGCGCCTGCTGCAGGAAGGGCATGAGGTCACCGGCTTCGACGGCCTGACCCCCTACTACAACGTCAAGCTCAAGGAGATGCGCCATGCCGCACTCTCCCAGTTTCCGACCTTCAAACCCGTCATCGCAATGCTCGAGGATCGCAAAGCGCTGGAGGCGGCAGTCATCGCCGCCAAACCCGACATCCTGATCCATCTCGCCGCGCAGGCCGGCGTGCGCTACAGCCTGGAAAATCCCGAGGCCTATATTCATTCGAATGTCGAAGGCTCCTGGAACATCATGGAGATCGCGCGGCGCGTCGAAATCCGCCACCTGATGCTCGCCTCGACATCATCGATCTATGGCGCCAATGCGACCGTTCCCTTCCACGAGACCGACCGCGCCGACGAGCCGCTGACGATCTATGCCGCAACGAAGAAATCGATGGAACTGATGGCGCACAGCTACGCCCATCTGCACAAGATTCCGACGACGGCCTTTCGTTTCTTCACTGTCTACGGTCCGTGGGGCCGGCCCGATATGGCGCTGTTCAAATTCGCCAAGAACATGCTCGAAGGTCAGCCGATCGAGATCTACGGCGAAGGCAATATGAGCCGTGACTTCACCTATATCGACGATCTTATCGAAGCGATCGTCAGATTGTCGGCCATTGCGCCCAGCGAGGAGAACCGCCTCGATAACGCCGCTGTCGAAACGCTGTCGCGCCAGGCACCCTTCCGCGTCGTCAATATCGGCGGCGGCCAGCCGGTCAGCCTGATGGATTTCGTCGAAACGGTGGAAAAGGCGCTCGGCCGTCCTGCCATCCGCAAGATGCTGGCCATGCAGAAGGGCGACGTGCCGCGCACCTTTGCCGCTCCCGATCTGCTCGTGGCACTGACTGGATATAAGCCGGATACGACGCTGGATGTCGGCGTCAAGGCCTTCGTCGAGTGGTATCTCGACGTCCATGCCGAGCTCAACGCTTAGCTTATCTCTCGAACTGCTTCCCGTCGACGCGGAGCGTCAGCGGAGAAACGTGACCGCCTGCACAGCGCCGACCGCCTTCGAAAGCACATAGTCGATGGCAATGGTCAGGCTCTTCGAATAGGCATTGATCTTGTAACCCTCCCCCTCGACCGCAGCCGGGCTGCGCAGCACGAAGGGAACGCCTGGGCGAACGAAGCCGGCGCGCGTCGTCAGGGGAACCTCCGGCGAATGGCCGATGGCCGAGGTGTACATCAGGTCGCGGCCAAGGCTCGCCGGCCCGATGGCGAAGGCCGGACCGGCGGCCGCGGTGATGCTCAAGGTCAAGGCGATGGCGGCAAGAGTTTTCTGCATGTCGAAGTCCCCGTTTTCGGATCGGCGGGCATATGGTCCGCCCAGCTCCAAGCGGTCGCCGCGTCTGTCCACGCTTCGGCCGCCTTCATGAGAACACTCTACACGTCAGTATTTGCAGGGCTTTTAAGCGGATCGGTCAAATTTTAGGAAATTTGATTTTCTGTCCGGAAGGGCTTGAGACGCCCTATAACTAAAGCATGTCGCGCAAAAGTGTGCAGCGGTTTTGCGGCAACGACATGCGTAAAACAAGGACCTAAAGCGCAAGGAGCGAATCTGAAAGATAGCGACGCGCTTTAGGCACTGATCGCAGTCTAGAGAATGCGATCCAGCTTCTTGTTGATATGCAGGTTCGGCACCAATCCCGCGCTTTGGGCGGCATGATAGGATTCTCGCGCCGCATCGAACGAGATCGACCACATGATGGCGCTCAGCAGGAGCGCGATAATATAGATTTGGATACGCATCGAACTGGCAATACGGAAAGAGCTGGGCAGTTTTGTGTCAAAAAATGAGCGCATAACGAGAAAAATGGCGCGCTTTTCGTTCCGCATCGATCGGCGCCAGGCTTATCTTTTTCGTCCTGCCTGCGTAACCGATGTCACGTTACTTTAGTATCGCCAGCCTATATATTCGAAGACATGCGCAACCGACGATAGAGTCGGTTCGTCCGCGGTGCGCAGCGAGTGGAGGACTCGTCGCTGCCGCGGCTGCAATCGTGATCTCAGCAACAACGAGGGGAGGCGTGCATGGGAAGGATTACCAAGGCAGGTGCATGGTGCAATGGCGAAGTCGCCTATCTCGCCTGGGCGGCGGATGGGCCGATTGCCGATTGTCTCGGCTTCATGATCACCCGTGTGCACGAGACCGGGCCGGACGCCGGCGCCCGGCGAATCCTGCCGACCTGGATCGCTTTCACCGATCAGTCCAATCCCGACTGGCTGGAACAGGACAGCTCGGTCTGGCCGATCCAGCAATATCAATGGCGCGACCTGACGCTGCGCCGCTCACGCGACGAGGCGACCGTTCGGCCGATCGATTTCAAAATCCATTACGAGATTACGCCGGTCGGCCTGGCAGGGCCTGGCCGGGCAGAGGTTCCCGCCTCCGGCACCGCCCCCTATCGCGACGAGAACGGCAAGCCGCGATACGATGGGCCGCAGCGGCAGCTCTTCATCCTGGACGAGCCCTTCAAGACGGGGAGCATCGACGTCACCCATGATTTCCCGGGCGGTGGCGCCATCAAGGCGACCTATACCAACGGCATCCTTTCGACGCAGAACCTGCTGCGCCAGCTGGAAAAGGTGCAGGGCGTCAAGCCCGAGAATGTCGCGCCCGGCCCGACGATGCGCGTCACCGAAGGCCTGCTGAAGACGCTGAAGGAGCACATCCCCAAGGAGAACGATCCGATCCGCCTGTTCCTGACGGCCGATGTGCTGAGCTTCCTGACGATGCTGATCGACCGCGCCGAAAAGGGAAATGGCGAACTCTATCTGGCGCTTTACGAGCTGCACGATCCGGAACTGGTCAGGCGGCTGACGGCGCTCGTCGAAGCGGGCAAGGCGCATGTCATCCTCTCAACCTCGGGCTCCACCGACCTCAACAGGAAGGGCGACGCGCCGCCGAGGAAACCGGTCGTCTGGGATACCGGCAATCACGATGCGCGCATCGGCCTCCATGCCGCCGCGCCTTCTGCCGACCGCGTGCAGGATCGCCTCTTCAACAACAACAGCCACATCGGCCACAATAAATTCGCCGTCTATGTCGAAGGCGGCGTCGCCCGCACCGTCATGACCGGCAGCACCAACTGGACCGAAACCGGCCTCTGCACGCAGTCCAACAATGTCATCCTGATCGACGACAAGAAGGTCGCAGACTGCTTCCTCGCCTATTGGAAGCTGCTGCGGGACGATCCGCAGCCTCCGGGCGTTCCCTTGACCGTTTCCAACCATGGCAAGACCGCCGAGGGTTTTGCGCCGAGCAAAGGCGTGCAGGGCACGGCCCTGCGCCAGGCCAATGCCGCATTAAGCGTGCCGGTGAAGCTGGCGGACGGCAAGACCACCGTCGAAATCCTGTTTTCGCCCAACACCAAGGCGCCGACCAAGAACAAGACCTCACCGACACCAGTCGATCTCAGCCGCGTCTATTCGCTGATGGAACATGCCGACGACGCCATCCTGTTCCTTACCTTCTATCCCGGTGTGCGCGGCGAACAGAACGTCATCGGCCAGGCGGCCGATCTTGCCGCCAAGCGGCCGGAACTGCTCGTCCAGGGCGCGATCAGCAATCCGGCAGCCCTGCCGCCGGCAAAACCCGGCGAACCCACGACCTATACCAAGCCCGACGGCACGACCGAGGATCTGCCCCAACGGGCGATCTGGTGGCCGGGCGGCGATGCCAGCCGCGTCGCCATGGTGCGGGCCGCGGCGATCTCCGCCCAGTTCGGCGACCTTCGTCCAGAACTGCTCAGCGCCGGCCACGCGATCATCCACGACAAGATCGTCGTCATCGATCCGCTCCATCCCGACAACTGCACCGTCATCACCGGCAGCCACAATCTCGGTTACAAGGCTTCTTACCAGAACGACGAGAACCTGCTGGTCATCCGCGGCAACCAGTCGCTCGCCGTCGCCTATGCGATCCATATCCTCGACATCTACGACCACTACGTCCTGCGCGCCAAGCTGCAGGAGGAGTTGCGCCAGTCGCTGATCGAGACGGGCCGGCCGCCAAAGGCAGATTCCGGCGGCGGCTTCCTCAATACCAAGGCCACCTGGCAGGGCCGCTGGTTCGCTCCGGCCAAGGCCCCGTCGAGCCGGGATTATTTTCTCGGTCTTTGAGAAGACTTCACGATTGCACCGATTGAAGAGAGGGCGTCCGGCCGACGGACGCCTTTAGTTTGTTGACGAAGTTTCCTCCGTCATGCTCGGCCTTGTGCCGAGCATCTAACCACAATAATTGTTTGGGGGAACCCATTTATTTTCAGCCACTTAATTGACCGGAGCAGATCCTCGGCACAAGGCCGAGGATGACGCCAGGCAAAGAACCAGAACGTCAAAAGGCAACGGAGTGCGAACGAAGAGATCCTCTTCATTCGTTCAAATGATGGCTTGTACTACAATATATCATTCGATTGACTGATTTATCGATCAGTGCTATAAAACCGTCATGACCAAGCAAAACGACAACCAAACCCCACCAGCCTCCGCCCGCGCCGAGATCGCGCGCCAGAAGATGCTGACCGCCGCCCTCGACGTCTTCGGGCGCTACGGCTTCGACGGCGCCTCGACGCGCCAGCTGACCGAAGCCGCCGGCGTCAACCTGCAGGCGATCCCTTATTATTTCGGCAGCAAGGAAGGCCTCTACATCGCCACCGCCGAATATCTGATGATGCAGATCGACGCGCATGTCAGCGGCATGAGGGCGCGCATCGGCGCACATCTCATGGCGCTCGACGCGGCCGGCGAGCCGCTCGGCGAGGCAGAGGCCCGCCTCTTCCTCACCGAAATTCTCCAGACCATGGTAACGCTCTTCGTCGCCAAGGAATCCGAGCCCTGGGCCCGCTTCCTCATCCGCGAGCAGATGGAACCGACCGAGGCATTCAAGCGGGTCTATCAGGGCATCATGCGGCCGATGATCGAAATGGGCCGGCGGCTGGTCGGCGCCATCCTTAGCGAGGACCCGGCGTCGGAACATGTGCGCCTGCGCACCTTCAATCTCGTCGGCAGCATTCTCATCTTCCGCTTTGCCCATGCCTCCGTGCTCGCCCAGATGGAATGGGACACATTCGGCCCGGAACAGGTGGAAATCCTGCGGGGCCTTGCCGCCGAACTGGCCGATGTCATCGGCCCGCCGAAAGGAGGTGCGGCATGAAACGCATCCTTCCCCTCCTCGTCCTTCTCCTCGCTGCGGCGGGCGCCGCCTGGTGGTACGGCCTGCCCGAGCGGTTCGGCTGGCTGCCCGAGGCGCGGCGTGAATTCGTGCTCTACGGCAATGTCGATATCCGCCAAGTCTCGCTCGGCTTTCGCGTCAGCGGCCGCCTCTCCGAACTCCGTGTCGACGAGGGCGATGTCGTCAAGAGCGGAACGGTTTTGGCAAAGCTCGACGCCGCGCCCTATGAATTTGCCATGCGCTCCGGCGAGGCCAATGCCGCAGCCCTTCGCGCAACGCTCGACAAACTGAAGGCCGGCCCGCGGCCGACCGAGATCGCCCAGGCGCGCGCCGCCTATGACGAAAGCCTCGCGGATCTGCAGAATGCCAACCTCGCTTATGACCGCGCCCGCCAGCTTCGCCCGCAGGGCACGATTTCCGAAGCGAGCCTCGATCAGGCGACCGCCGCAAAGGCGATGGCCGCCGCCCGCTCGCAATCCGCCAGCGAGGCGCTGAAGCTGCTGCAGGAAGGCTCCCGCATCGAGGATATCGCCGCCGCCGATGCCCAGCTGAAGGCGGCCGAGGCCACACTCGCCTCGGCCCGCACCTCGCTCGCCGACACCGAACTGCGCGCGCCGAACGACGGCGTCATCCTCTCGCGCGTGCGGGAAAACGGCGCGATCGTCTCGCCGGCCGATACCGTCTTCGTGCTCTCGCTCACCGAGCCCGTCTGGGTGCGCAGCTACGTCGCCGAACCCGATCTCGGCCGCATCCATCCGGGCATGAAGGTCTCCGTCGCCTCCGATATGGCGCCTGACAAGCCCTATGAAGGCACGATCGGCTTCATATCTCCCGTCGCCGAATTCACTCCGAAATCGGTGGAGACGCCGGAACTGAGAACCGATCTCGTCTATCGCCTGAGGATCGTCATCGACAAGCCCGGCCCGGACCTGCGCCAGGGCATGCCTGTCACCGTGCGGCTTTCCGCGCCAGCAGGCGGACAATGACGACCGTCGAAACCAGCCGGGACGACAAGCCGCTCGTCCGGATCGACGGCGTCACCAAGCGTTTCAGCGACGCGCCTCCGGCCCTCGACGCCGTCTCCGGCGTCATCGGCGGCGGCGCGATCACCGGCCTCGTCGGCCCCGACGGCGCCGGCAAGACGACGCTGATCCGCCTGATGACCGGCCTGATGCTGCCGGACGCCGGCACGGTGGAGGTTCTGGGCTTCGACACCCGGAAGAATGCCGCCGGCATCCAGGCGGCGATCGGCTACATGCCGCAGCGCTTCGGCCTCTACGAGGACCTCTCGGTGCAGGAAAACCTCGATCTCTATGCGGATCTGCGCGGCCTGCCGAAGAGCGAACGCGCCGGCGCCTTCGACGAATTGCTCACCTTCACCGACCTCAAGCGTTTCACCGGCCGGCTCGCCGGAAAGCTTTCCGGCGGCATGAAACAGAAGCTCGGCCTCGCCTGCGCGCTGCTGAAGAAGCCGCGCCTGCTGCTGCTCGACGAGCCGGGCGTCGGCGTCGACCCGATCTCGCGCCGCGACCTCTGGAAGATGGTCGAGAACCTGACGAAGGAAGGCATCGGCGTGCTCTGGTCGACCGCCTATCTCGACGAGGCCGAAGCCTGCGACCATGTGCTGCTCTTGAACCAGGGGAAACTGCTCTTCTCGGGAAAACCGGAGGAGATGACGGAGCGCGTCGACGGCCGCGTCTTCCGGGTCTCCGATGTCACCGGCCGCCGCCGGCAGGTTCTCGCCGAGCTGCTGCAGGCCGATGGCGTCATCGACGGCGTGATCCAGGGCGAGGCGATCCGCCTGGTCGCAGCCAGCGGCAAGACACCCGATATCGGCAAGGCCGGCAATGGCGCCTCGCTTTCCCCGGCCCCGCCCCGTTTCGAGGATGCCTTCGTCGACATGCTCGGCGGTGGCCCCGGCGGCCGCTCCAGGCTCGCCGAGGCGCAGGAGCCGCCGAAGGCCGAGGGCGACCGCCCGGTGATCGAAGCCAGGGGCCTGACCAAGCGCTTCGGCGATTTCACCGCCGCCGACGACATCAGCTTCGATATCCGCCGCGGCGAGATCTTCGGCCTGCTCGGCCCGAACGGCGCCGGCAAGTCCACCACCTTCAAGATGCTCTGCGGCCTATTGAAGCCGACCGGCGGCGAAGGCCGCGTCGCCGGTTTCGATCTCCGCCGTGATGCCGCCGAAGCCCGCAACCAGCTCGGCTACATGGCGCAGAAATTCTCGCTCTACGGCGATCTCACCGTCATGCAGAACCTCGAATTCTTCGCCGGCGTCTATGGCCTTCGCGGCCAGCATAAGCGCAAGCGCATCGAGCTGATGGCCGAGATCTTCGATTTCGGCCGCCATGCCAACGAGGCCGCCAAGGACCTGCCGCTCGGCCTCAAACAGCGCCTGGCGCTTGCCTGCGCCGTCATGCACGAGCCGCGCGCCCTCTTCCTGGACGAGCCGACATCAGGCGTCGATCCGATCACCCGGCGCGAATTCTGGACGCATATCAACGCGCTGGTGGAAAAAGGCGTCACCGTGCTCGTCACCACTCATTTCATGGACGAGGCGGAATATTGCGACCGTATCTCGCTGATTTATCGCGGCCGCTCGATTGCGCTCGGTTCGCCCGACGAATTGAAGGCCCGGGTCGCGACCAGGGAGCAGCCGGACCCGACGATGGAGGATGCCTTCATCGCGCTGGTGCAGCAGTCGGAAGCGGAGGATGCGGCATGAGCGCCTCATCAGGCCGGTTACGGCGTTTGTTTGCCCTCGTGCGCAAGGAAAGCTTCCAGGCGGTCCGCGATCCGAGCAGCATCCTCATCGCCTTCGTGCTGCCGCTGATCCTGCTCTTTCTCTTCGGCTACGGCGTCTCGCTCGATACCAGCCGCACCCGCATCGGCCTCGTGACCGAGGAGATGACGCCGCTGACGCAGGACCTGTCGGCGAGTTTCCAGGCCTCGCGCTATTTCGATGTGACGATCAGCCGTGACCGGCGCCTGTTCGAGGATGATCTCGTGATCGGCAAGGTGCGCGGCATCGTCATCATCCCGGCCGATTTCACCACGCGCTACACCGCCGGCAACCGTCCCACTCTCCAGGTGATCGTCGACGGCTCCGACCCGAACACGGCGAATTTCGTGCAGAATTATGCGCAAGGTGCCGTCGCCAACTGGGAACAGCAGAGACAGGCGGATGTCGCCTCGCACAGCCCTGCCATCACGGTCGAGCAGCGTTTCTGGTTCAATCCGGAACTCACCAGCCGCAATTTCCTCGTGCCGGGCTCTATCGCCATCGTCATGACGCTTGTCGGCACGCTGCTCACCTCGCTCGTCGTCGCCCGTGAATGGGAGCGCGGCACGATGGAGGCGATGATGGCGACGCCGGTGACGGCGGTCGAACTGCTCGCCGGCAAGATCCTGCCCTATTTCCTGCTCGGCCTCACCTCGATGACGCTCTGCGTGCTGCTGGCGGTCTTTCTCTTCGGCGTGCCGTTCCGCGGCTCGGTCGCGGCTCTTTACGCCTTGTCGGCCGCTTTCCTGATCCCGGCGCTCGGCCAGGGCCTGTTGATCTCGACGGCGACGAAAAACCAGTTCCTCGCCTCGCAACTGGCGCTGATCACCGCCTTCCTGCCGGCCTTCCTGCTGTCGGGCTTCCTGTTCGAGATCAATTCCATGCCTGCGGTCATCCAGTGGATCACCTTCATCGTGCCGGCGCGCTACCTGATCCCCAGCCTGCAGACGGTGTTCCTCGCCGGCGACATCTGGCCGATGTTCGCGAAGGCAATCTCCGTCATGCTGACGATCGGCGCTATCATGTTCGTGCTGGCCGCCCGCAGCACCAGAAAGAGGATCGGCTGAGATGGGATGGACAAGGCTCTACGCCCTGATCGTCAAGGAACTGCTCGCCGTGTTGCGCGACCCCAAGGGCCGCGCCATCCTCATCGGCCCGCCGATCGTCCAGCTTCTCGTCTTTTCCTATGCCGCGACGCTCGAAGTCCGCAATGTCGACATCATGATCCTCAACCGCGACAGCGGCCATTGGGGCCAGGAACTGATCGAGCGCATCGACGGCTCGCCGACTTTCCGCAACATCGAAGTCGCCGCGAGCCAGGCGCAGGTCCAGGTGGCAATCGACAATCAGACCGTGATCGCCGCCGTCGAGATCGGCCCGGATTTCTCGCGCAATATCGAGGCGGGAACGCCGGCCGACCTGCAGGTCGTGCTCGACGGCCGCCGCTCCAACGCCTCGCAGATCGTCGCGGGCTACCTCTCGCAGATCAGCGGCACCCTTGCCGCCGAGACCCCGGCCGGCAAGCGAACGGGCGCCGAAATGGTTTCGACGGTGCCGCGCAACTGGTTCAACCCGAACCTCACCTATCAATGGTTCATGGTGCCGAACCTGATCGCCAGCATCGCGCTGCTGATCGGCCTGATCGTTACGGCTTTGTCGATCGCCCGCGAGCGCGAGCTCGGCACCTTCGACCAACTGATGGTCTCGCCGCTGCGCATGCACGAGATCCTGATCGGCAAGCTGATCCCGCCGATGATGATCGGCCTCTTCCACATCACCGTCTATATCCTCGCCGCCGTCTTCCTCTTCGAAGTGCCGCTGCGCGGCTCGCTCTTCCTGCTTTATGGCAGCGCGATCTTCTATCTCGGCTCGGTCGCTGGTCTCGGCCTGTTCATCTCGGCACTGTCGATGACACAGCAGCAGGCGATCCTCGGCGCCTTCCTGTTCATGGTCCCGGCCATGCTGCTGTCGGGCTTCGCCACGCCGATCGAGAATATGCCGGCCTGGCTGCAACCGATAACGCTCATCAACCCGCTGCGCTATTTCCTGGTGATCGTCAAAGGCGTCTTCCTCAAGGATATCCCTTTGAGCGAGGTGGTGAACCAGACGATCCCGCTGGCGCTGATCGCCACCGTCACCCTCAGCGCTGCCGCCTGGCTCTTCCGCCGGCGCCTGGAATAATCCCATCCCTACGCATGCTTCAGCCGCCTCACAGAATATGAACCGGCCTTCCAAAGCGTGATTCTCCAGCTGGAACATCGGATTTGCGTTGTCGTTACCCAAACGCAATCCAACAAAGGAGAAGCAAAATGTACAAGATTCTACTTGTCTCCAGCGCTCTTGCGCTTTCATCGCTTGCCACCAACGCGCTGGCTGACGGCGCTGTTACCGGTGCCGCCGGCGGCGCCATCACCGGCGCGATCGTCGGTGGTCCCGTGGGTGCCGCCATTGGCGGCGTGGCCGGCGGTGTCGCCGGCGCCGTCGTCGATCCGCCGCCGCGCGAGGTCGTTACCTATGTCCAGCAGCAGCCGGCCCCGACCTCCCGCGTGGTCGTCGAGCAGCCGATCGTCGTCGGCAAGCCGCTCCCGGCCGATGTCGTCGTTACACCGGTGCCTGACAACCCGAAATACGCCTACACGGTCATCAACGACCGCCGTGTGATCGTCGAACCCCGCACCCACCGCGTCGTGCAGGTGATTGAATAAACAAGCGGCCGGGACCACTTGCGGCGGCTCGGCCACCTCCGGCCCCACCTCGGTGGGGCCTTTTTCGCCGGTTTAGGCTCTGTAGGCGACGAGCACGGCGCCTCCGGCGATCATGATGACGCCAAGCCAGTTCGGAAGCGACAGACGTTCGCCCAGGAACAGCACGGCAAAGACGGACACGAATACGACGGAGAGCTTGTCGATCGGTGCGACACGAGCCGCATCACCGAGCTTCAAAGCCCGGAAATAGCAAATCCAGGATGCGCCGGTGGCAAGGCCGGAGAGGATGAGAAACAGCCAGCTCCTGCTCGACACCGAAGACGGCTCCTGCCAATTGCCCGTCACATAGACCATCATCCCTGCCGCCAGCAGAATGACGATGGTGCGAACGAAGGTTGCGAAGTCGGAATTCACATTCTCGACGCCGACCTTGGCAAAAATCGCAGTGAGCGCTGCAAAGCAGGCGGAAAGAAGCGCCCAAAGCGGCCAGCTTGTGAGAAGACTTTTCATGTGATTTGCCTTCGCCCTCTTGTATTGATCAGCGTGAAAATCTTTGAAGCAAATCCAACATACGAAAAAGCCGCCGGAATGGCGGCTTCGTTGTTTCAAACGCCGAAATCAGACCTTCACTCGCGCCGCTTACGCTCGGCCGCAACGGCTTTGCCCTCCCGCCACAGGCTTCCTGTCACCGTAAAGGAACGGACCGAAGGAGAGCGTCGAACTGCCCATGCCGAAGCATAACGCGAAAACATCGCAGACCGAAGCGGCTCCGCTCACCGCGGAGGCGCAGGAGCGGCTTAAACTTGCGACCCCGTTTTCGCTGCCGGACTGCTTTGCCCTATTCGCGGCTCCATCCCCGCCAGCAGCCGCTTGATATTGGCATGATGACGCACGACGACATAAAGGCCGCCTGCCATCACCAGAAACCGGTAGGCCAACGGCTGCTCCAGGCTGAAAATGAGGACGATCGCCGTCAACGCCGCCAGCATCGAACTCAGCGACACAATCCGAAACACAGCAAGCCCGATGCCGAAAACCGTCGCCGCACCTAAACCGACCGGCCATGATATGGCGAGCAGCACGCCGAGCCCTGTCGCAGCAGATTTGCCACCTGTGAAATTCAACCAGATCGAACGGCCGTGACCTAACAAGACGGCAAGTCCGGCCGCACAAACGGCCCAAGACACCCAGCCCGTCAAATCAAGCGCTGTCGACGACATCTCGTACCGCCATCCATAAGACCAGGGATAAAACCAGCGGGCGAAGACCACCGCCGCCGCGCCTTTCAGCACATCCACCAGCAACACGACCAAGGCCGGCCATTTGCCCAGAGTCCGCAACACATTCGTTGCGCCAGTGGATTTGGAGCCATGTTCCCGGATGTCAATGCCTTTGAGCAGCTTTCCCGCCAGATAGCCCGTGGGAATGGCGCCGATCAGATAAGCGATCGCCAGTCCGACCACACCCGCTATCCAAATCATGGAGCCACCTCGCCGCTTAAAGAAAACCGCCCACGAGATCCGTGGGCAGTTCGACATCATCATACTTTCATTTCGCATGCCAGCCGGAAGCCCGGTTCACTTATCCCAAGCGTCGCATCAGACCTTCAGCTCGCGTCGCTCGCGCTCGGTCTCCATAGCGAGATCGAGCACCTTCTGCAGGTTGGCGGCGTGACGGAAGTTCGGGTCGGGCTGGATGCCGCTTGCCACTGCTTCGGCGAAGCGCTGGTAGTTGGTCGGCACCGGCGCCACCTCGATCTCCTTCCAGGTGGCGGTCTCGGCATCGTCGCCAAGGCAGCCGCGCAGTTCCGATCCGGCCGGGCGGTGGATGACCTCGAGGCTGCCCTTTTCGCCGTAGATGCGCAGCTTCAGCTCGTTCAGGTGGCCCGTCGCCCAGCGGCTGGCATGGATGACGCCGAGCGCGCCGTTGGCGAAATCGACCGACATGGTGAAGCTGTCATTGGCGTCGAGCATATATTCGCCGATCTGGCCGCCCGGCGCCTTGTTGAAGGTCTTCAGCCGCGCAAAGACATGATCGATGTCGGTGGCGGCGCCATAGGCGGCGAAATCGAGGATGTGGATGCCGACATCGCCGAGCACGCCGTTCGAGCCATGGCCGGTGGAAAGCCGCCACAGCCAGGTCGATTCCGTGCGCCAGTCGCCCCAGGCACGTGAGACGAGCCAGCTTTGCAGATAGGAGGCTTCGACGTGCTTGATCGTACCGAGCTCACCGGCAAGCACCATTTCACGGGCGCGCTGCAGCGGTGCGACATTGCGGTAGGTGAGGTTCACCATGTTGATGACGCCGGCCTTTTCGGCCGCTTCCGTCATCTCAAGCGCCTTCGCATAGTTTTCCGCCAGCGGCTTCTCGCAGAGCACATGCTTGCCGGCGGCAATCAGCGCCAGCGTCGTCGGATGATGGATGCGGTCGGGCGTGATGTTCGTCGCCGCATCGAATTCGCCCCAGGCGATCGCCTCCTCCAGAGAAAGGAACCGCTTCTCGATGCCGAACTTGTCGGCAAAGGCGGAAAGCCGGTCGGGATCGGTGTCGACGGCGCCGACCACCGTCACGCCGTCGATTTTGCTGAAGTGGGTGAGCTGGTTTTTCGCCATCACGCCCGTGCCAAGAACGAGTAGTCGCATGGATGCTCCTCAGCGGTAACCGGCTTCGCCGGCCTGGTGCAGTTTCGGGCCGCGTTCGACAATCGGCTCCAGTGCCTTTTCTACCGGCACATTTGGAGCGTCGGTAATGCCAGTCAACGATCCCTCGGGGTTATAGGCCCACTTGACGCCGTTGATCAGCACCTTCTGCACCGTGGCGTCGTGATAGGTCGGATAGGTCTCGTGGCCGGGGCGGAAATAGAAGATGTTGCCGGCGCCGCGCCGCCACGTCAGGCCCGAGCGGAACACTTCCCCGCCCTGGAACCAGGAGATGAACACCGTTTCGAGCGGCTCCGGCACCGAAAACTGCTCGCCATACATTTCCTCGTTCTCAAGCTCGAAATGTTCGCCGATGCCGGCGGCGATCGGATGGCGCGGATTGATGGTCCACAGCCGCTCGCGCTCACCCGCCTCGCGCCATTTCAGCGCGCAGGGCGTGCCCATCAGCCGCTTGAAGATCTTCGAGAAATGGCCGGAATGCAGAATGAGAAGGCCCATGCCCTCCCAGACGCGCTTGGCGACGCGCTCGACGACGTCGTCGGACACGGCGCCGTGATCCTTATGGCCCCACCAGGTCAGCACGTCGGTTTCGGCAAGGCGGGCCTCGCTCAGCCCATGCTCCGGCTCCTGCAGCGTCGCCGTCGTCGCGGAAATCGCGGGATCGGTATTCAGCGCGTTGGCGATCGTCGTGTGCATGCCTTCGGGATAGATGCCCCGGACGATCTCATTGGTAGTCTCGTGGATATTCTCTCCCCAGACGACGGTGCGTATGGCCATGATGTGCTCCTCTGGAAGCTGGAAGTATCGGCAGGCGGGAAAAGCAGAATTCAAAGCGCTTTGGAAAAAGGCGCTGGGTGCGCCTCGATCTCCTCCACGTCAAAGCAACACATAGCCCTTTGTCAGGAGTTTGACAAAGGGGAAAATTTCTCTCGTGAGTTTCGGAGGCGCGCTCTAAAATTTCGCAATTAAATCAATGCGAAACGGATTTCGAGAACAGATTGACCACGACAACGCCCGATATGATCAGCCCGAGGCCGACGATCGCCGGCAGGTCGAGGCGCTGCTTGAAGAAAATCAGGCCGACCGAGGAAATCAGCACGATTCCCAAAGCGCTCCAAATCGCATAGGCGATGCCGACGGGAATGCTCTTCAGCGTAAGCGACAGGCAATAGAAGGCCGCCGCATAGCAGGCGACGACGAGTGCCGTCGGCCCGATGCGGGTGAACTGCTGCGACAATTGCAGCGCGGTCGTGCCGATGACCTCGAGCACGATGGCTGCAAAGAGCAGCCCGTAGATGGCGGCCTGGCTCATGGCGGTATCCCCTGGATTACTTTCCGGTCAATTCGACGAGGCGGTCGATGAGATTCCGCCTCAGCGCATCGGCGATATCATGGCTCTCCAGCGTATCCGCGAACCACAGCCCGTCGGCAGCGAAGCGCACGATCTGCGCATCGAGCGAGGAATCGGTGCCGACATATTCCTCGGCCCGCGCCTGCACCCATTGGCGCCAGCGAAGGCGGAGCCGGGGTTCGGCGAGAAGCGCGATCGTCACCTGCGTCCAACCCCTGGAATCGTCGGGACGATCCTTGAGGCCGGACACCGCCCTGAGATAGGCGCGGGTGAAACGGCCCTGCGGCACGGGATCGCCACGCATCAACTCCTCGATATCGGCATCGAACCTTTCAAGCAGGCTCTCGAACAGCGCGTCGAGCAGCGCATTCTTCGTCGGGAAGTGATGCAGCAAGCCGCCCTTGCTGACGCTGGAGGCGGCGGAGACCGCATCGAGCGTCACAGCCGCCATGCCTTCGCTGGCGGCAAGACGCGCGGCGACCTCCAGCAACTGCTGGCGCACGAGAGCCGGTTGTTTCTTGCGATGGTGAGCGTTTGACATGAGAGATAAAAGATACCGTCCGGACGGTTTTGTCAAGAAGAATCGCTGGAACCCCTGCCTCGCGGGCATTATGCGCGAAATGCCGCGGCGCCTTGATGACAGTTGCGATCATTTTCCATCAGGTGCATGAAGAGGCCGAGGACTGGGAATGATATCGGGGATGGTTTCGTGACGGAGAAGGTCACCACTCTATATGAAGCGATCGGCGGCGATCCCACCGTGCGGGCGCTGACGCACCGCTTCTATGCGCTGATGGATACGCTGCCGGAGGCAAGCAACGTGCGCGCCGTGCACCCGCCGAGCCTGGAAGGCAGCGAAGAGAAATTCTACGAATATATGAGCGGTTATCTCGGCGGCCCGCCGCTCTATACCGACAAACGCGGCCATCCGCGCCTGCGCAGCCGCCATTTCGTTGCCGAGATCGGGCCCGTCGAACGGGACGAATGGCTGCTCTGCTTCCGCCGCGCGCTCGACGAGACGATATCAAGCCAGGCACTGCGCGATCTCATCTGGGCGCCGGTCGAACGCCTCGCCCATCACATGCAGAACAAGGAAGAACCATGAGCCTCAACGCGCGACTGGAGCCGATGCTCTATCTCTTTGCCGGCCTGTTCGGTGTCGCCGGCGTGGCGCTCGCCGCCCTTGCCGCCCATGGCGGCGGCGAGGCCAATCTTGCGGCATCCGCCTCCGCCATGTGCCTTGCCCACGCCCCTGCCCTGCTGGCCTTGGCTCTCGGCACCGCCAAGCTCAAAACCGCCTGGCTGGCCGGTTTCCTGATGATCGTGGGAACACTGCTCTTTGCCGGCGATCTCGTCACGCTCCGCTTCTCCGGCTCCGGCCTCTTCCCCTACGCCGCACCGACCGGCGGCTGGGCGATGATGCTCGGCTGGCTCGCCGTGGCGGCAGGTACGGCCTTCCGCGTCAGAACCTAACCGCGCGGCTGCGGTATGCGGCCGAAGCGCAGGAGATTTCCATGCGGATCATGGATGTAGAATTCCTCCATGTTCCACGGCCGCACCTCCATTTCGGTCAGGCGCTCGACGCCCTTTTCCCGATATTCCGCATGAAGCGCGCCGATGCCGCCGCCGCGGAGATAGACGGAGGTCTTCTCGCAGAGACTAACATCCTCGGTACGCCAGAAATGCAGCTCCATATCGTCGCGCCGCAGGATGAGATAATCCGGCGCCTCATAGACGACATTGGCAAAGCCGAGTTTGTCGCGATAGAAGGAGAGCGTCTCGGCGATATCGAGTGACGGCAGGACCGGCAGAACCTCGATGCGATCGGGGACTTCGTTCATATGCCCTCGACCACGTTAAAACCCTCAAAAACCGGCGGCCCCTTGTACATCGCCTTGCGGTCTCCGGCATTGCGGTGCGCCGCGCGAAAGTTCTCGGACTTCGTCCAGTTCTGAAAATCTTCATCGCTCTTCCAGACCGTGTGCGAGGAATAGAGCGTGTAGCCCTCTTCTTCGTTGGCCTTGCCGCGCAGCAGGCGGAATTCGACGAAACCGGGCACCTCGGCCAGGCTGGAATCGCGATTGCGCCAGACCGTTTCGAAATCGCCCTCGGTCCCGGTTACGACCTTGAAGCGGTTCATTGCGATATACATGAAATCTCCTTACGCCTTCTTGACCGCCTTCGCAGCAGGCGAGGGAAAGGCGAGAACATTATTGCCGTTTGCCGCCGCCGCGCCAAGCGGTCTCGTGGCCGCCTCCCCAGGCATGCGCGCCTCCCAGGTCGGGAACAGCGTCACATTCTGATAGATCTGCTGGCGTGCGGTGTGCTGCTGGAACAGTTCGTAGAGTTCGGGCACGAGGCCGTCGCCGCTATGGGCGGCGAGCTTGTGCAGGCCGATCATGGTGAAGCCGTCGGGGCGCTGGTCGTTCATCGGGAAGTGTCTCGTTCGTTCATCGTCTGCAGCGCACGTTCCAGGCTGGACTTGCTGCCGTTTCGAAGCGGGATGAAGGCCTTGCTGAACTTCTTGCAGCCGGTCTTCACGCGCAGGCAGGCATCGTGGCTGATACAGTCGATGGGGCAGAACACGCAGTCGACGGAGGGAAGCAGCGTGTCGATGCGGGAGACCGCCTCGCGCAGGCCGCCATCGTGATGAATGAGCTCGGCGCCGAAATTGCTGGCGATCTGGCGCAGATGCGCCACCTGGCAGTCACGCCCGCCGACATAGAGGAAACTGCGGCCACCCAGTTTGGATCGTCCGTTGGATGCCTGGCTGGCCTCCTCGCCCGCGCTGTCGCGGACCTCCCGGTTCGATCCCTTCTTGCCCTTGCGAGCCATATGCCACCCGTTCGCTGGTTGATCGTCACACGATTCCTGCGTGTGCGGACGGACCTTATTAAACTTGATTTTTGTAGTAAAGTATAAAGTTGATTGTTTTTATCATATTATTGAACCTCGATCGCAACCGAGTTGAAATTCCTTCCATTCCCACCGGGCGTTGGGCCAAATGGTGCGGCGCGTCTGATAGCATTGACGGCAAGCTGATCGATTTCAGCAATGCCGGATCCGCCTACGACGCGAACGGAAGTCAGGCCGCCGCTGCCATTCACGGAAAAATTGACGACCACAGTTCCCTTGGCCCCACCGGGGCTTCTGATCGCACGTCGAATGCGACTGCGGACCTTCCCGTCATAATTGGCCAAGGCCGCAGTTCCGATTCCATTGTTGTTGCCGGCGGCGGGTGAATTACGATCGGATTGAACCGAACGATCGCCCTCGATAACGCCCCGCTCGGAATCCTGCTGGGCCTCGCCTTGCGAACCCGATGTCTTTTTCGGCGGACGCTTTTTCTCCACCGGCTTCTGCTTTTCCTGCGTCACCACTTTCGGTTTGGGCTTCGGCGTCACGACTTCCTGCGGCACGTCCGGCTCCGGCTGCAGTTCGGCCGTCTCAACGGGCTTGACCTCCTCGGGTTCGACTGCGGCGACAGGAAGCGTCTCAGATGGTTGAACTTCCGGGGGCATCTCGTCAGCAGGCTTCTGCTCCTCGGGAACGACCGTCGACATTGGCTGTACGACAGCGGTTTCCGCTGGAGCTTCCGAAACGAGAACCTCCGGCTCGACCGCTGCCGCAGTCTCCGGCGAAACGCGCGTTACCTCTGGAGACGGGGCTTGCTGGATCGGATCCTGAGTTTCTGCGGGCGAGACTTCGGTCGGCTGGATTGTCTCCGGCTCTACCGCCTCTGGAATGATTTCTTCCTGTACTGTCACATCGGTCTCGCCGGCAGCGGTCTGGTCGACGTCGGCATTACCATACATGACGACGCTGACGGCTTCGCCGGCCTCCTCGATTGCTTCTTCCGGGACGTACGGGAAGGCAACGATCAGCACTACGGCCAGCGCGACATGAAAAAAGAACGAACCGACACACGTCAGCGCCACCCGCCGCCGTACCGGCTTCTTCTCATCCTCCTGCTTCTCCACCGCCGCATCCATCGGCGGCGCGGAAGCGGGGGCGGCCGGTTCGGCTTCCGGATGGTCGGGAAAGGAGGATATCTGCGCAGAACGCGTGTAGTGGATGACCGTCTCGCCGGCCGGCTGCCGCTGCGCGTTTCGCAGTTCGGGAAGCTCGTGGCCGGGGTGCATGCCGGGCATGTTGTCGTTCAGGCTGGTGTCGGCGCTCTCCTCCCCGATGAGCACATGTCTCGATCTGGATTTCGCTGAAATCGCCATTCTTTACGCCTCGGACAGCCGGAAACATGTCGGCCGGGGTTCATCCCCGGCGTCTTCTCATCCTTCGAAAGGAACGGAGATCTGCGAGCGGGTGACGAGACCCTTCATGCATTCGCCAGCGACCGGCCCGTCGCAGACCGGCGTGTCGTTGATGAGGATGCGGGTCACGCTCTCGCATTTGACATTCGGCATGTCGAACTGGCGCACGCGCTTCTTGCCCTGCGGCAGATCGCGGAAGTCGAGGACGGTGATGCGGTCGACGGCATTCTTGTCGTTGAAGAAGGCAAGCTCGAAGGAAACCTTGTTGATGGCGGCGGGCAGCTTGTTGAGCGCCACGAAAGTCATCATGCAGCCCTTCTGCGAGGGCGCCAGCGCGTTGAGTTCGACATCGAGGGAGGCTGCGGGCGCCGCCTCCTGCGCCTGGGCTACGCGTGCAGCCGTCATCACCAAGCCGGCCGCAACGGCCGCAAACCTACCCGTCATCATCTTCTCCGCATTGTCGCGAGCCGTCGGCGGACGGCTTCGTATCAGCAATCTCAAAAACTTGACTGCGTTAGTCTTCTATTGCGTCTTTAAAAAACTATGAGTAAGAAAGTCAAGTTAATTGTAAACGCAGCCGGAGACCTTCTGATCCCCGGCCTCACGGAATTGCCAGCCGAAATGATGGTTGAAAAGCCAGACACTTTTAAG
Organism: Rhizobium sp. BR 249; assembly: GCF_047445895.1. Classification (NCBI taxonomy): domain Bacteria; kingdom Pseudomonadati; phylum Pseudomonadota; class Alphaproteobacteria; order Hyphomicrobiales; family Rhizobiaceae; genus Rhizobium; species Rhizobium sp. BR 249. The sequence goes on from NZ_JARWKX010000005.1 coordinate 151,333, forward strand.
CATGCGCCGCTGCCCTCCGAGCCGGCGGCGCAGCACCGGATCGTCGAAAGCGCGGATCTTTTCCGCGGCACGAACGAGATCATGATCAGACACGACGGGCTGGTTTACCGCCTGAAGATCACCCGCCAGGGCAAACTCATTCTCAATAAATAGGGCCAATAAGTAGGTAAGACATGACCGAGCAGAAAAGACCGGCGCCAGCAGAAATCCGCGCGTTTCGGGCCGAAAATCCGAAGATGCGCGAGCGCGATATCGCCGCCCAGCTGAAGATTTCCGAAGCAGCCCTCGTCGCGGCCGAGACCGGCATCAGCGTCATCCGCATCGACGGCAGCGCCGCGAAACTTCTCGAGCGCGTGGAACGCCTCGGCGAGGTGATGGCGCTGTCGCGCAATGAAAGCGCCGTGCACGAAAAGATCGGCATCTTCGAAAACATCAAATCAGGCGTGCAGAGCGCGATCGTTCTCGGCGAGAATATCGACCTGCGCATCTTCCCGAGCCGCTGGCAGCATGGCTTCGCCGTCTCCAAGAAGGATGGCGACCAGGAGCGCCTCAGCCTGCAATATTTCGACAAGGCAGGCAACGCGGTGCACAAGATTCACCTGCGCCCAAACTCTGATATCGAGGCCTATCACGCGATCGTCGCCGAGCTGAAGCTCGAAGACCAGTCGCAGGAATTCGTCGAGGCCGAGGTCTCGAATACAGCCGATGAAGCCGCCGATGTCAGCCGCGACGAACTGCGCGACAACTGGAGCAAGCTCACCGATACCCACGAATTCTTCGGCATGCTGAAGCGCCTGAAGATCGGCCGCCAGGCGGCCATCCGCACAGTCGGCGACGACTATGCCTGGAAGCTCGACGGCACCGCGACGGCCGAGATGATGCATGCCTCGGTCAAATCGGGCCTGCCGATCATGTGCTTCGTCGCCAATGACGGCATCGTCCAGATCCATTCCGGGCCGATCTTCAACGTGCAGTCGATGGGACCGTGGATCAACATCATGGACCCGACCTTCCACCTGCATCTGCGCCAGGATCACATCGCCGAGACCTGGGCCGTGCGCAAGCCGACCAAGGACGGCCACGTCACCTCGCTGGAAGCTTACAATGCCGAAGGCGAGATGATCATCCAGTTCTTCGGCAAGCGGAAGGAAGGCTCCGACGAGCGCGCCGAATGGCGCGAGATCATGGAAAACCTGCCGCGGGCAACAAGTGCCGCCGCATAAGGATCACAGCGATGACGATGCGTAACAACCTGCGCCGGGTCCGCCTTTGGGAACTGGCCCTGACGGCAGCCGTCATGGCGCTGCCGCTGATCCCGACTGCGCCGGCCGGCAAAAGCTTTGCCTTCGCTAGCGCCGCCCATGCCGAGGAGAAGAAGCTCGACACCTCGCGCCTGGTTTCGGTCGGCGGTGACGTTACCGAGATCATCTATGCGCTCGGCGAGGAAAGCCGGCTGATCGCCCGCGACACCACGAGCCTTTATCCGGAGGCGGCGCTGAAGCTGCCGAACGTCGGATACATGCGCGCGCTCTCGCCGGAAGGCATTCTTGCCATGAACCCGACGGCGATCATCGCCGTCGAAGGGTCCGGCCCGCCGGAAGCGCTTGCCGTGCTGAAGAACGCCAGCGTGCCTTTCGAGACCGTGCCGAACACCTTCACCCGCGACGGCATCATCGCCAAGATCGACCGCGTCGGCACGCTGCTCGGCGTGCCGGACAAGGCGAAGGCGCTCGAAGAAAAGGTCGCCGCCGATCTCGACGCGGCGATCGCCGATGCCGAAAAGCGCCCGGAGGCCGAACGCAAGCGCGTTCTCTTCATCCTCAGCGCCCAGAACGGCCGGATCATGGCATCGGGCACCGGCACGGCGGCCGACGGCGTGATCAAGCTTGCCGGCGCCGTCAACGCAGTCGGCGTATTTCCGGGCTATAAGCCGCTGACGGATGAGGCGATCATCGAAGCCAAGCCCGACATCATCCTGATGATGAACCGCGGCGATGGCGCCGGCACCAAGAACGAGGATCTGCTGGCGCAGCCGGCAATCGCGCTGACGCCAGCCGGCGAGAAGAAAGCGATCATCCACATGGACGGCGTCTACCTGCTCGGCTTCGGCCCGCGCACGGCAAGCGCGGTGCGTGACCTCAACACGGCGATCTACGGGGGCTGATCATGGCCCTGCCGCAAGCCATGACGGAGCAAAGGCGACCATTCCGGGCGGCTAAGATGCGTGAAATCAGGCAGGCAGGAGACAGGACGCGGCTCGCTCTGCTGGCGATTGCCCTGCTTGCGGCCGGCTCCATTTTCGCGATGCTGTTTTCGGTGACGACGGGCGCCTCGGATGCCTCGATCCTCGACGTCATCGCCAATATGGCCGGCTCCGAGACCGCGCTCAGCACCCGCGACCGGATCATCATCTTCGATATCCGCCTGCCCCGCGCGATCCTCGGCTTCCTGATCGGCGCCTCGCTTGCCGTTTCCGGCACGGTGATGCAGGGCCTGTTCCGCAATCCGCTGGCCGATCCCGGCCTCGTCGGCGTCTCCTCCGGCGCAAGCTTCGGCGCGGTCGCCATGATCGTGCTCGGCGGCGGTCTCGCAGCGCCCCTCCAGGCATTTTTCGGCATCTATGCCCTGCCGGCGGCCGCCTTCGGCGGCGGTCTCGCCACGACGCTGCTGCTCTACAGGATCGCGACGCGGCATGGCCAGACCTCGGTGGCGACGATGCTGCTTGCCGGCATCGCGCTCGGCGCGCTGGCGCTGGCGCTCACCGGCCTCTTGATCTACATGGCGAACGACCAGCAGCTGCGCGACCTGACCTTCTGGAGCATGGGCTCGCTTGCCGGCGCCACATGGACGAAGATCGCCGCCGCCAGCCCGATCATCCTCCTGTCCTTCACCGCCCTGCCCTTCATGGCGCGCGGCCTCAATGCCATCACGCTCGGCGAAGCGGCTGCCTTTCATATGGGCGTGCCGGTGCAGCGGCTGAAGAATGTCGCGATAACAGGCGTCGCGGCTGCGACCGGCGCTTCCGTCGCCGTCAGCGGCGGCATCGGCTTCGTCGGCATCGTCGTGCCGCACATCCTGCGCATGGCGATCGGCCCGGACCATCGTTTCCTGCTGCCGGCCGCAGCCCTTCTCGGCGGCTCGCTGCTGATCTTCGCCGACGTGCTCGCCCGCACCCTCGTTGCCCCGGCCGAGCTGCCGATCGGCATCATCACCGCGGCGGTCGGCGGGCCGTTCTTCCTGTGGATCCTGCTGAAGCAGCGTTCGCGCCTTGCCTTCTGAGCAACCTTGTGAGTGACTGAGATGATCGAAGTGTCCGGCCTCTCCGTGCGCCTTTCCGGCAAATCGATCATCAGCGACGTCGCTTTCACCGCAAGGGCCGGAGAGCTGACGGCGATTGCGGGGCCGAACGGCTCCGGCAAGACGACGACGATGAAGGCGATATCGGGCGAGCTCGCCTATGACGGCTCGGTGCGCATCGGCGGAGGCGAGGTAAAGGCACTGAAACCCTGGCAACTTGCCGCCATTCGCGGCGTGCTGCCGCAGGCAAGCACCATCTCCTTTCCCTTCACCGTGCGCGAGATCGTCCGCATTGGCCTGACCTCGGGCCTGAACCTGCATCCCGACAAGGCCGATGAGACCGCGGCCGCCGCTCTCGCCTCGGTCGATCTCGTCGGCTTCGAAGGCCGTTTCTACCAGGAACTCTCCGGCGGCGAGCAACAGCGCGTGCAGCTGGCCCGCGTGCTCTGCCAGATCTCCGAACCCGTCGTCGACGGCAAGCCCTGCTGGTTGCTGCTCGACGAGCCGGTTTCGAGCCTCGATATCAGCCACCAGCTGACCATCATGACGCTCGCCCGCGATTTCTGCGAACGCGGCGGCGGCGTCATCGCCGTCATGCACGATCTCAACCTGACGGCGCTTTTTGCCGACCGCATCGTGCTGATGAAATCCGGCCGGCTCGCCGCCGCCGGCAACGTTCGTGAGGTGCTGACCGACGAGACCATGCTCTCGGTCTTCGGCTGCGCGCTGCGCATCAATCAAGCGCCGGCCGACGGCACGCCTTTCGTGCTCGCCCACAGCGCTCTTTCCCGGCCCTGACCGCCGCCCAAGCGGAACTTTTTACTCGCTCAACACGTTGTCGCCAGTGATTTGGGTCAATGCCGGGCGGTCTTATCTATGCAACCAACGGTCATGACCCCTGGAGCACAAGAGGCGGGCTTGCGCGCGCCCCAGCCAATGGAGACAACCATGACCTATTCCATCTTCCAGTCGAGCCGCAGCCGCCGCAACGGCACCTTCCACAATTTCGAAGCCGGCATCGAGGAACAGATCGAGGCGCTGCGCGGCGAGCTCGCCGAACTCTCGCGCCTCGTCGGCAAGAACTCGCGCCACCAGGGCGATAAGATCCGCAGCCAGGCAAGCGCCGGCTACGAGGACCTGCTCGGCCGCAGTGAGGAGCTGCTGCGCGAATTGCAGCACGGCTATGAGCGCGGCGCGACCGAAATGCGCGAGACCGTGCGCAAGCATCCACTCGCCACGATCGGCGCCGCAGCCGCCGTCGGCCTGGCTATCGCCTTCCTCGCCCGCCGCTGAGGAAACGCGATGCTCTTTTCGATCATCAGCCTGCTGACAGGGGCAAGCGTGCACCGAACCATCGCACGCACCAAGCGCAACGGCATGTTCATCGCGATTGCCGTGCTCTTCCTCCTCACCGCCTATGCGCTGGCAGTTGCCGCTGGCGCCATCTGGCTCGCCGGCATTTACGGCCCGGTCGGCGCCGCCCTCTTCCTCGCCGCCTGCGCGCTGCTGCTCGCAATCATCGTGCTGGTGGTGATGTCGATCATGAACGCCCGCGAGGCCCGCCGCGCCCGCGATCGCCGCGCCGCGCTGGAATCCATGGCGACGGTCGGCCTCGGCCTCATCCGCGCCCAGCCGCTGCTGACTGCTGGCGTGCTGGCAGCCATCGTCGCGGCCAATCTGGTGGGGTCTAAGCGCGAGGAGGATTGAAGGGCACGACCTCTCCTCGTGCTTGCACGGAATGAGAAGCCGTGAGTTCGTACCAGCGGAAAGTGGGGGCATGAGGTCGACTCCACCCTCCCTCATTCCTGTGCTCGTCACAGGAATCCAGCCACGGCGCGTCTGCGCCGTGAATGAAAATGCTTTCAAAGGAAAAGTCTATCGCGCCCAAGGACTTGGGCGCACTGGATTCCTGTGACAGGCACAGGAATGAGGGAGGAGAGGTAGTGCCTCGAATAACGACCGCCGTACAGCGTCGTCCCCGTGCAATGAAGAAAAAGCCGGCGCGCGCCAAGAGGCAGCCGGCTTCCCTTACAAGCAAAATCGCTTCTCAGAACGCAAAAGCCTTCGACGTCAGCGGCGCCGAGGTTGCATCCGGCCCGAAATCGGCCTCGCCTGAAATCTGCAGCAATTCCTGCAGCCTTTGCCGGGCGCGGTTCACGCGGCTCTTGATGGTGCCGACGGCGCAGCCGCAGATTTCGGCGGCCTCTTCATAGGAGAAGCCCGAGGCCCCGACGAGGATGATCGCTTCGCGCTGGTCCGGCGGCAACTGGTCGAGCGCCTTCTTGAAATCCTGCAGGTCGAGGGCGCCGTATTGCGACGGGTGCATCGCCATCGATTCCGTGAACAGCCCGTCGCTGTCCTGCACCTCGCGGCCGCTCTTGCGCATCTGGCTGTAGAGTTCGTTGCGCAGGATGGTGAAGAGCCAGGCCTTCATATTGGTGCCCATCTCGAAATGATCCTGCTTGGCCCAGGCCTTCATGATGGTGTCCTGGACGAGATCGTCGGCACGATCGTGCCGCCCGATCAGCGAAATGGCGAAAGCGCGAAGGCTAGGGAGGGCCGCCAGCAATTCCCGCTTGAAGCTGGGTTGCAGTTTTTCTTCCATGCGGGCGATCCTATTCGGCCATCTTGGCAGAAGCCATCATTTCGGCATGGTCGAGCTTTTCGAGAAGATCGAGAAAACGATCGGGGATCGCCTCATCCTGCGCGGCGGCATAGAGCGACCGCAGCTTGACGCCGATCTGGTTGTTCGGGTCCAGGATATCGCTTGCCCGCAGCTCCAGCTTCCGCTGATCCGCTGCTTCTTTATTGCGTGTCGTCATCAACTCGTCTTCTCACCGTTGTCTGTTGCAGGGCGCGCATGGAATAATCATGTCTCCAGCCACCGCCAATGCCATCGATACTGAGTATATTACTATCAATCTCGCCGGCATCTACCGCTGCATGGGTCAAAATGCTACGCTCTTTCTATGTCGGCTGGGATAATGCGGCGCGACAAAAAAAGTTCCTGCCGTTCCGGAACTTTTTTATCAAGGCGGCGTTAACCGCTCATTGAAGCCAAGACCGGCCTGCATACGGGAGCCCTTTATGACACTTTCTACTCGAATTGCGCCGCACCTTCCTTATCTGCGTCGCTATTCCCGCGCCCTGACCGGAACGCAAACCTCAGGCGACGCTTATGTCGCCGCCGTTCTTGAAGCCATCATCGCCGATCTGTCGATTTTCCCGGATACGGCGAATGACCGGGTCGCACTCTACAAACTGTTTACGCAACTGTTTGGTTCCACCGCTATCCAGATTCCAGAGCCGACTTCGCCCTATGCCTGGGAGCAGCGCGCCACGCTCAACCTTTCCAAGGTATCGGCCGGCGCCCGCCAGGCCTTCCTCCTCGCCGCCGTGGAGAATTTCCGCATCGCCGAAATCTCGGAAATCCTGGAACTCGACGAACAGGACGTCATGCGCCTGCTCGACAAGGCCTCGCAGGAAATTTCACGCCAGGTCGCAACCGATATCATGATCATCGAAGACGAACCGCTGATCGCCATGGATATCGAGCAGATGGTGGAAAGCCTCGGCCATCGCGTCACCGGCATCGCCCGCACCCATGCCGAGGCCGTTGCGCTCTACAACAAGACCAAGCCGAGCATGGTGCTGGCCGATATCCAGCTTGCCGACGGCAGCTCCGGCATCGACGCCGTCAACGACATTCTCAAGACGTCGAGCGTGCCGGTGATCTTCATCACGGCTTTCCCGGAACGGCTTCTGACCGGCGAGCGCCCCGAACCCACTTTCCTTGTCACCAAGCCCTTCAACCCCGACATGGTCAAGGCACTGATCAGTCAGGCTCTTTTCTTCAATGAATCGACCAAAGTAGCCGCCTGAACGCAATTTTCCGGCCTTCGGAACCAAATCGCCAGGACAGGCGTTCCGGTGCAGCCGGGACGCTCCGGCGGCTTTAACGGTTTTTGCAGCGCTTTGTTCTAGATTTGGCAGACGGTTTCTGGAATGGCGCTCCCTTCAGCGGCGTTCGAGATGTCACAGGAAAGGCGGCCGAGTGAGTACGACTGAACCGTTGTCCGGCATGCCTCTCGCATTCGAAGGCAAAGCCGCAATGATGGAGCGTGCGCTCGGCAGCGCCGGGATATCGATCCTCTGCCAGGACGCGCGGCTGTCGATCTTCTACGCCGAAAATCTGCCGTCGTATTTCGCAGCCCTCTTTGCGCCCGGCGGCAGCGACGCCGCCCTGTTCGGCAATGCCCATGGCCAATATCTGACGGTGCTAAAACACAAGGTTCTGGAAACCGGCATTCCCAACAATGCCGAGGTCGAGATCGACGTCGACGGCGAAATGCGTACCTATGAGCTGAAGATCCAGCGCACCGGCGAAAGCGGCACTTACGGGCTGCTGTCGGTCATGGCTGAGGTCACCGAAAGCCGGCATCGCGAGAAAGTGCTGAAATCGCTGCTGCGCGAGCTCTCGCACCGCTCGAAGAACCTTCTCGCCATCATTCAGGGCATTGCCACGCAAACGGCGCGCAACACGCTCTCCCTCGACAGCTTTCTCCTCAAGTTCCGCGGACGGCTGCAATCGCTCTCCAACTCGCAGGACCTGATTACGGATTCGAGCTGGCGCGGCGCCTTCCTCTTCGAACTCGCGGAAAAGCAGTTCGCCCCCTATTGGCCGGAGACGGCGGGTTCCATGCCGATCTACGGCATCAACGCCCATCTGACGCCGAATGCCGCCGTGCATCTCGGGCTCGCCCTGCATGAACTCATCGTCAACTCCGCCTCCTATGGCGCGATATCGGGCGGTGCGGCTTCCATCACGCTGAATTGCCGCGAAGCCATGATCGGCGACAGGAGGGCGATCGAGGTCGCTTGGGCCGAAGTGCTGCGGGATCAGTCCGAGGTCCACGAGTTCAGCGAAAACAGCTTCGGCCGCACCGTGCTGGAGCGTGTCGTGCCCTCCTCGGTCAACGGCAAGGCGGAATTGAACCTCGTACCGGGCCGCATCGAGTATCGCCTGACCATTCCCGAAACCGAGTTCGAGATTCTCAAGCGGGTGTAAAACCTCGAGAGCAGACGGACGACAATGAAAAACAGCCGGTGCGAGGGCGGCGCACCGGCTGTCTTCACTCACCGGGAGGGGACCGTGAGTACGTCCGAATGGTGGGTTGGGGGCGCGCATGTTGGGTCGATGCGATCACCATCCGGATACCGCAATAACGACGACGCCCGAATTTGGTTCCCTCGGAGCGGAAAAAAATTCGACTTTTTTGAATCTTTTTTCGGATGCCGTCCCACTGCCGCGCGCTCCGCTCTCCCATCGATCCGGATCGAATAAATTTCACGTACGAAAACAAATACTTATATGAACGACAACAAGAGTGAATCGGCAAAATTTTACCGTTTGATAAATTTTTAAACCTGAGTTACGCTTTCCCTCACAGGCCGTTTACCAAAAATGAGGGAACTTCAATGGAACGACTGGAAACTGGGATTCATGCCGGCCGGCTTTCGCCCGCCGAGTATGAGGCTAATTTTTCCGATCTTCATCCGCGCCTCGACAATCACGAGGCGCTGGTCGCCGCCGACCGCTGTTATTTCTGTTATGACGCGCCGTGCATGACGGCCTGTCCCACCTCGATCGACATTCCGCTCTTCATCCGCCAGATTTCGACCGGCAATCCGATCGGTTCGGCGAAGACGATCTTCGATCAGAACATTCTCGGCGGCATGTGCGCCCGCGTCTGTCCCACCGAAGATCTCTGCGAGCAGGCCTGTGTGCGCAACACGGCCGAAGAGCGGCCCGTCGAGATCGGCCGCCTGCAGCGTTATGCGACCGATGCCGCCATGCAGGCCGGCAAGCAATTCTATGTCAGGGCCGAGGCGACCGGAAAGAACATCGCCGTCGTCGGCGCCGGCCCGGCCGGCCTTGCCGCCGCCCATCGCCTGGCGGTGAAGGGTCATTGCGTCACGATTTATGACGGCAGGGAAAAATCCGGCGGCCTCAACGAATACGGCATCGCCACCTATAAGGCGGTCGACGATTTCGCCCAGCAGGAAGTTGACTATGTGCTTTCGATCGGCGGCATCGAGGTTAAGCACGGCGTCCTTCTCGGCCGCGATTTTTCGCTGTCCGACCTGCAGGCGCAATATGACGCCGTCTTCCTCGGCATCGGCCTTGCCGGCGTCAACGCGCTGCGCATCGAGGGCGAGAACCTTGCCGGCGTCGACGATGCCGTCGATTTCATCGCCACGCTGCGCCAGGCCGAAGACAAGGGCGACATCGCCATCGGGCGGCGCGTCGTCGTCCTCGGCGGCGGCATGACGGCGATCGACGCCGCGGTGCAGGCAAAGCTTCTCGGTGCCGAGGAGGTGACGATCTGTTACCGCCGCGGCAAGGAGCACATGAACGCCTCCGAATACGAGCAGGATCTCGCAAGCTCCAAGGGCGTGATCATCCGCCACTGGCTGGCGCCGAAATCGATCCTGTCGCAGGACGGCAAGGTCGCCGCGATCGAAGTGGAATATACCAAGCTCGTCGAAGGCCGCCTCGTCGGCACCGGCGAAACCGGCGTGATCGCCGCCGACCAGATCTTCAAGGCGATCGGCCAGACCTTCGACGCCGCGGGCCTCGGTTCGCTGCGCATGGAATCCGGCCGCATCGCCGTCGACACCGAAGGCCACACCTCGCTGGACAACGTCTGGGCCGGCGGCGACTGCGTCTTCGGCGGCGAGGATCTCACGGTCTCGGCCGTCGCCCATGGCCGCGACGCGGCCGAATCCATCCATCGCACCCTCACCGCAGCCGCCGCTCCGGCTGTCGCGGTTGCTTGAAGGGGAGAGAGAACAATGGCTGATCTCCGCAATAATTTCGTCGGCATCAAATCCCCGAACCCGTTCTGGCTGGCCTCCGCGCCGCCGACCGACAAGGCCTATAACGTCGAGCGCGCCTTCAAGGCCGGCTGGGGCGGCGTGGTCTGGAAGACGCTCGGCGAGGAAGGCCCGCCGGTCGTCAACGTCAACGGCCCACGCTACGGCGCGATCTTCGGCGCCGACCGCCGCCTGCTGGGCCTCAACAATATCGAGCTCATCACCGACCGCGACCTCTACACCAACCTGCGCGAAATGAAGCAGGCGAAGATGAACTGGCCGGACCGGGCGCTGATCGCCTCGATCATGGTGCCCTGCGAGGAAGAGGCGTGGAAGTCGATCCTGCCTCTGGTCGAGGAGACTGGCGCCGACGGCATCGAACTCAATTTCGGCTGTCCGCACGGCATGTCTGAACGCGGCATGGGCTCGGCCGTCGGCCAGGTGCCGGAATATATCGAAATGGTCGTGCGCTGGTGCAAGCAATACACCCGCATGCCCGTCATCACCAAGCTGACGCCCAACATCACCGATATCCGCCGCCCAGCGCGGGCCGCCAAGGCCGGCGGCACCGACGCCGTCTCGTTGATCAACACGATCAATTCGATCGTCTCCGTCGATCTCGACAACTTCGCCCCCAACCCGACGGTCGGCGGCAAGGGCAGCCATGGCGGCTATTGCGGCCCGGCGGTCAAGCCGATCGCGCTCAACATGGTGGCCGAGATCGCCCGTGATCCCGAAACCTACGGCCTGCCGATCTCCGGCATCGGCGGCATCACCACCTGGCGGGACGCGGCCGAATTCCTCGTTCTCGGCGCCGGCAACGTCCAGGTCTGCACCGCGGCGATGACCTACGGCTTCAAGATCGTGCAGGAGATGATAACGGGCCTCTCCGACTGGATGGACGAAAAGGGCCACCGCAGCCTCGACGACATCACCGGCCGCGCCGTCTCCAACGTCACCGACTGGCAGTATCTGAACCTCAACTACATCGCCAAGGCGAAGATCGACCAGGACGCCTGCATCAAATGCGGCCGCTGCCACATCGCCTGCGAGGACACCTCTCACCAGGCAATCACCAACGTCGTCAATGGCCTGCGCCATTTCGAGGTGATCGAAGAGGAATGCGTCGGCTGCAATCTCTGCGTCAACGTCTGCCCGGTCGAAAACTGCATCACCATGGAACCGCTCGCCGCCGGCACCCTGGACAAACGCACCGGCCGCACCGTCGACCCCAACTATGCCAACTGGACGACGCACCCGAACAACCCGATGGCCCGCCAGGCGGCGGAGTAACGAAATTCAACGCCGCGGAGAAACTCGATCCGCGGCGTCGCTTTTGCCGGCAGGTATCAATGCGCGTGCCGGGTCGCTTGGCCGCAGCGCTTCGGAACATCGCACGGCCGCCGAGTAGCGCAGGCGATCTCCACGACAGAGCCATCCGCGATAACTCGAACAGCGCCCATGAAGGACTGGCAAGCCGGCATTTCGCGAGCTGAAGAGCTGGCCTCTCACTCAGAATGGCTATCAAGCGGAACTTGATCGGCAACTCAGGGGCGTCGATTCAGCTGGCGCCGCCAATCCTCTGAGGCCCTCTGCGCGTCTCCAGTTCATGGGCGTGTGGTCCCGCATGTCCACCCGTCCGCATGAAGTGTTTGTCTATCTCGGCGATGATCGCTTCGGCCTTCTCTCCGCCATTCAGTCGGATGAGCGCGTCCAGTTTGGCTTCCGTGCGGTCATCGTTTTCCTTCGATGAGGGAGAGCCGACATAGAGAAAATAGGCAAGACCGACGACCTGCCAGAGCAATTGCAGGAACTCGGACTGCCAGTTTTCAAAGGTGTCCCGGCTCATTTCCATCAGGTACGCATTGATATCGGGCGCCTGGCCGTGGCTTTGCTGCTCGCCGACGAACGCGAACCAGCCAAACAGCCAATGGCCGGCGAGCGAGAATAGAAAGAAGCCGACGGTGATCCAGGCATAGGCATATTTCTTGAACATGATACCTCCTTAAGGTGCAGCCATATTCCGGCGAGAGCGCGGCGGCCGGCAGCATGCGCTGAGGCCCTCGTCAGCTATCCGGCCTGCCCTTCAAGTCATCTCGCGCTGAGATATCGGATGAAGCACTCGGCTCGCCGGTCTGAAAGGAAGGCAATACCTCGCGCCCAAAGACTTCGATGAACTCGCGCTGGTTACGCCCGACATTGTGAACGTAGATCTGCTCGAACCCCATCGCGGCGTCGGCCTTCAACCATTCGACATGCCGCTGCGGATCGGCCGAGATACGCACATGCTCGTCCATATCTTCCGGCCGAACCTTTAGACAGGCTTCGTCGAACTCCTCCGGTAAACGAAGCGTTTCCGAGATCGCGGCGGAAATCGCGTTGCTGCGCCACTGGTCGAAGGCGTTCGCCCTCGCTTCCTCTTCGGAGCCGGCAATGGAGATATGTGTCTGCAAGTAGAGCGGCTTTCCCTCCCCGCCGCCGCGCCGAAAGGCATCGACGACTTCACCGAGCTTGTCGCGCGGTTGATTGATGGTGATGAGCGCATCCGCCCAACCTCCCGCCCACTCCGCCGTACTCGGAGAAAGCGCGCCGGCGACGATCCGCGGAATCTCATGGGGAAGAGTATGCACCCGCGCCTGATCGACTTTGATGGGCTCCATCCGGCTGACGAGCTTCCCCGACCACAGGTCGCGGATGATTTCGACCGCCGCCCGCAGGCGTTCGTTTCTTTCCGGCTTGGAGGGCCAGCGTTCGCCGGTGACGTGCTCATTCATGGCCTGACCGGTGCCGACAGCGATCCACGGCAATCGCCCGGGGAACATCTGCGCGACCGTGGCTCCCGCCTGTGCGGTAATTGCCGGGTGATAACGCCACGCCATCGGAACGGTGATGATGCCGAACGGAATAGACGGCGTGGCCTGGAGCGCTGCCCCCAGCCAAGCCCAGGCAAAGCCCGACTGGCCCTGCTTCCCGCTCCAAGGCGTCAGATGGTCGGACGACATGATCGCCTTGAAACCGGCAGCCTCTGCGGCCTGCACATATTCCAGAAGCTCGCTGGGCGAAAATTGTTCGTGGGACGCGTGATAGCCGATGAGCGTCATGATCCGTTGCCCTCCGAGATGAACCAGCGGTAGGCATAGGGTTCAAGCTCGAGACACGGTTCGCCGACCCCTTCGTATTCGACATTACCGATCAAATCTCGAAACCCCTTGGGCTGCATGCCGCCAAAATTGATTTCCGTCTTGATCCGCCGATCTGCCAGATTATGGACGAGCAACAGGAGCGATCCCGCGTCTTCAAAACCATGGACCAAAACCGCCGGGTCGTCGGCGCTCAACCGCACCAGCCGGCCCCTGGTGAAAATCGGCTGTTTCCTGCGCAGAGAAATGAAGCGCTTGATCCTGTTCAACAGAGAGTTGGGATCGCCCGATTGATCGGCGACATTCACCTTCTTGTAGGAGAACGGCCCCTCGGTGACGACCGGCTGGCACAGTTTTCCGCCGTTGGCGCTGGAGAACCCGGCGTTCTTCTCCGCCGACCATTGCATCGGCACTCGCACCGTGTTGCGTCCCGCCTGGGAAAGGTCCTCGCCGATGCCGATCTCGTCTCCGTAGACGATGAGAGGCGGGCCGCGCAACGAAAAGATGATACTGAAAGCAAGTTCGATACGCCGCTGGTCGCCTTCCAGCATCGGCGCCACGCGACGCCGGATGCCGCGGCCGAAAACCTGCATCTCTTCCTTCGGCGCGAAGACGTCGAAGACCTTCTTCTTCAGATCCTCGGCGACCCGGGAAAAATCGAGTTCGTCGAGATTGCGCAGGAAGTTGACCCAGCCGCACCCCGGCGGCGGCTCCGGAAGCAAGCTCAGTCCCTGATTGATCGAGGCCGCGTCTTCCCTGGCAAAACCGGCAAAGAGATAGCAGGCGAGCATGAAGTTGAGCAGAAGCTGGAGCTGGTCCCCTTCTCCAAAAAAAGCGTCGGAAGTCTCCGGCGGAAGATTGACTTCTCCGAGCAGTACGCCGCCCGGCCGTCGGCCTTGTAAATAGCTGCCGATCTGCCTCAGGATGCCGTGAGGATCTCGAGGATTGGCATGTTCAAGTCCTTTGTCGGCTATGATGAGCGGGGCGGCATCGAGCCTGAACCCGCTGACGCCGAACGCAATCCAGTAGTCCACGATGCGCAATATTTCTTCGCGGACGTGCGGATTTGCAGCATTCAGTTCGGGCTGAAACTCATAGAAACTATGAAAGTAATAGGCTCTCGCCACCTCGTCATAGGTCCAGAGGCTGTTCACTTCACCCGGAAAAATCGATTTCGCGCCGGGGGCGACGGGTGGAGGATCAGCGCTCCAGACATAGTAATTCCGGTAGCGCGTCATGTCGTCCCGCCGGGCGGCCTGGAACCACGGATGCCGATCGGATGTGTGATTGACTACAAGATCGATGATCACCCGAATGCCGTGTTCACCGGCGCTGTGCAGGAATGTCAGGAAGTCGTCGAGCGTTCCGACCTTCGGGTTGACCGAATAAAAATCGCTGACGTCATAGCCGTTGTCGCGGTCCGGGCTGCTATAAAACGGCAGGAGCCAGATACACGTGATCCCGAGTTCTGAAAGATAAGTCAGCTTGTCGGCCAAGCCGATGAAGTCGCCGATCCCGTCGCCATTGCCATCGGCGAATTTCTCGACATCGATGCTGTAGATCACGGCCTCTTCATACCAGCTGCTGCTTCGGTCTGGCACCGCGACGATCTCCTGTCAGTCCCTGTTGGAAATCTCTAACTGTTCCGGAAGCACCAAGTTCCGGAATCCGTGAGGTCCATAGGGCGTCGCAGGAATGGGCAGGCAGGTCTCATTCCTCGGGAACCACCGGCATCCCGGGGGGCAAGCCGGTTCGCGAACCGTTCACGGCGATGTCGAACTGATCGAAAAACTCGGCCGCAACGATTCCTGCCTCTGCTGCTCAGGAGGCGGCTTTTTAGAACTACTGCCTGGAATCCGGCCGCTATGACGGCATCGAACGGGATTACTGTTTTTAGGGTCCATGACGGAAGGTGGCGGCGCCCTTTTTACGGAAGGGCCCTCAAGCAACTGACAAACGTCGCAAAACCCGCGACATCATCCTCGGCCTTGTGCCGAGGATCGGCGCAGATCCAATTAAGTATGCATCTAACAATAACTGGAATCAAAATTCCAGACGCTAGCCGCCGAATGACTTCCGATAGGCATGCGGGCTCGTGCCCAGCCGCCTGCGGAAATGGTGTCGCATCGTTGCCAGCGTGCCGAAGCCGCTTGATATCGCGATGTCGTCGAGCGAGACGGCAAGTTCCTTTTCGAGCAGGTCGCGGGCATGACGCAGCCGCTCCTTCAGCAGCCATTCGCCGACGCTGAGACCGGTCGTCGCTTCGAAGCGGCGCTGGAAGGTGCGCATGCTCATGCCCGCTCTTTTGGCAAGCAGGCTGATCGGCTGTTCCTGCGAAAGGCTTTGGCGCATCCATTCGATCAGCGGGCCGAGGCGAATGCCCTCGCGCTCCTCCGGAACCGGGGCGCTGATGAATTGCGCCTGCCCGCCTTCGCGATGCGGCGGCACGACGAGGCGGCGGGCGACGCTGTTGGCGGCCTCCGGGCCGAAATCGCCGCGCACGACATGCAGGCAGAGATCGATGCCGGCGGCACTGCCGGCCGCCGTCAGCAGGCTGCCCTCGTCGATGTAGAGAACGTCGGCATCGAGCGTGATGTCGGGATAACGCGCGGCGACCGAGGCGACATAGCGCCAATGCGTCGTCGCCCTGCGGTTGGCAAGCAATCCGGACGCAGCGAGAACCGCAACGCCGGAGCAGAGCGACATGATACGCGCGCCCCGCTGATGCGCTGCCCGGAGCGCCTCAGTGAGCGGCTCCGGCACCGGCGCATCGATCGACCGCCAGCCGGGCACGACGATCAGGTCCGCCGCATCCAGCACCTCAAGCCCCTTGTCGACCGCGACCGTCAACCCGCCGGCGGCGCGAAGCGGCCCCGGCTCGATGCCGCAGACCGAGAAGCGATACCAACCCTCGCCCATTTCCGGACGCGGCAGGCCGAAGACCTCATAGGCGATGCCGAACTCGAAGGTGCAGAGCCCGTCATAGGCAAGCACTGCGACCAGCGGTCCTTTCTGGGGCGGAGATGCGTTTGGCATGATCTTTACGCTGTCAGTCATAATGGCCAATTTCACAAAGCTCTAGCATCGGCGATACCAGGCGGCAATCCAGCACGAAAGGAAAGACCGATGCCAAGCCCCGTCGCCGAAATCCCAGCCGCCACACCCGATCTCGCCGTCGCCCATTACGCCGCCAAGCTCGCCTTCGAAACCGATTGCTCGGATGTCCGCGCCGCCTTTGCCGCCGGCAAGGTCGATTTCGTTCTCCTCGACGTGCGCTCGCCGGCGCTGTTTGCACAGTCGCATGTGCCCGGCGCCATCAACCTGCCGCACGGCAAGATGACGGCGCACCGCATGTCGGAATGGGCAAGCGATACGCTCTTCGTCGTCTATTGCGCCGGCCCTCACTGCAACGGCGCCGACAAGGCCGCTTTCCGCCTCGCCAAGCTCGGCCTCCAGGCCAAGCTGATGATCGGCGGGATGACCGGCTGGGCCGACGAGGGCTTCGCCCTCGAAAGCGAAACCATCGCCGCCGAATGAGAAGGCTCCTTTCATCGTCGAGCAAGACAAAAACAAAAGAGAAACCCATGTTTTTCTATGGGTTTCTCTGGAAAAGCCGAAGTTCTGCAATATATCGCTTGTTTGTCGCCCCGCTTCACCGGCATCCTGTGCCCTATGACTTAGAACACGGTCCGTATGTCCCTTCGCAGCGTGCTCCGCGCACAAACGGCAGATTGCCACGCCGAGGTCGATAAGCTCTTCGGCACTTTCGACCTTTCCATCCCGGGCCAGTATAGGACATTCCTGCGCGCGCATGCCCGAGTCGTGCCGGCGGCGGAAAATGCGCTCGAAGACGCCGGAATCATCCGCCTGCTGCCGGACTGGCCGGAACGAAAACGCACGCAGCTGCTCTTTGCCGACATCCACGAACTTGGGGACCGATTGCCCGAACTCCTTCCGCCGCCGGCACTACACGGCGAAGCAGCACTCTGGGGCGCCCTCTACGTCCTCGAAGGCTCCAAACTCGGCGGCGCCGTGCTCACCAGATCCGTGCCCGATCACCTGCCCAGCCGCTATCTCACGCCGCAGGCACCGAAAGGCGCGATGCGGACCTTCATGGATCGTCTTGACGCAAGCGGCGTCGACGATTCCGCCGCCATTTCGGCCGCCCGCGGCATCTTCGATCTTTTCCTCAAGGCCGGGCAGCTCGAATTGGAAGCGGTCCCATGAGCGGCGCGCGCGAACCCGTCGATCTCACCAATTGCGACCGTGAGCCGATCCACCAGCTCGGCGCCATCCAGCCCTTCGGCTTCCTGCTGGCGATATCTTCGGACTGGATCGTCACGCGGGCCTCGACCAACCTCGCGGAGTTTCTCGGGGTGGAACAGGCCGACGCTCTCGGCCGTCCCGTTTCCTCCGTGATCACGCCGGAGGCGCTCCATACGATCCGCAACAAGCTGACCACGCTGCGCGGTCCCGATGTCGTCGAACGCATTTTCGACATTGCCCTGATGCCCGATCAGTCGCGCTTCGACCTTGCGGTGCATTTCAACGAAAATCAGGTCATCCTCGAAGGCGAACGCTGCCAGGAAGAGAAGCGCAACGCCCCCTCGCTCTCCATGCGCAGCATGATGTCCCGCCTCGACCAGACGGAAACGATGGAGGCTTTCTTCCGCGAGGGCGCGAGGCAGGCACGCGCGCTGACCGGCTTCGACCGGGTGATGGTCTATCGTTTCGATGAAGCCGGCTCAGGCGAGGTCGTGGCGGAAGCCGCCCGCAGCGGCATCGGCTCGTTCCTCGGGCTGCACTACCCGGCCTCCGACATTCCGGTTCAGGCGCGCGCGCTTTACCTGCGCAACCTGTTCCGCATCATCGCCGATATCGAGGCGGTGCCCGTGCCTGTTCTTCCGCAGCTCGACGAACAGGGCCAGCCGCTCGATCTCTCCATGTCGGTCCTGCGTTCGGTCTCGCCGATCCACATCGAATATCTGAAGAATATGGGGGTCGGCGCCTCGCTCTCCATATCGATCGTCGTGGACGGCAAGCTCTGGGGCCTGTTTGCCTGCCATCATTACGGCCCGCGCCTGCCGTCGGCGCAAAGCCGCTCCACCGCCGAGCTCTTCGGCCAGATGTTCGCTTCGCGCCTGGAAAGCCGCGAGCGGCGGCTGGCGCTCGATTACGAGACCAAGGCGCGCCGCATCGCCGACCGGCTTCTGACCTCCGTCGCTGATAATGCCAGCCTGCTCGACGATCCGGCCTGGCTGATCGAAGCGCTCGCCGACGCCGTTCCCGCCGACGGGATCGGCGTCTGGATCAACGGCCGGATGGCGCTTGCCGGCATCGGACCGGACGAGAGGGGCTTTTCGGCCCTCGTCCGCCATCTCAACCGCAACGCCGGTGGGCGCATCTATGCCGTGGACAGGCTCGGCGAAACCTATCCGGATATCGAGATCGACGATGCGGTGGCAGGCATGCTCGCCATACCGATCTCGCGTTCGCCGCGCGATTACGTCGTGCTGTTCCGTCAGGAACTGGTGCGCACCGTGCGCTGGGGCGGCGATCCGCACAAGCCGGTGGAATATGGCCCCAACGGGCCGCGGCTGACGCCGCGCAAGAGTTTCGAAGCCTGGTCTGAACTGGTGCGCGGCCGCTCCCTGCCCTTTACCGAGGCGGAGCGCCGGGTCGCGGAAACCATCCGCGTCACGCTGATCGAGGTGGTGCTGCGCCTCACCGACGAAGCCAGCATGGCGCGCCAGATGGCGAACGAGCGGCAGGAACTGCTGATCGCCGAGCTCAATCATCGTGTCCGCAACATATTGAGCCTCATCACCGGCATCATCCGGCAGTCGCAGACGACGTCTGTCGGCCTTGGCGACTATGTCCGCCAGCTCGAGGGCCGCATTCAATCGCTCGCCCGTGCCCATGACCAGATCACGAGGGATCACTGGGCGCCCGCTTCGCTGCGGCAATTATTATCGGCCGAAACCGCGGCCTATCTCGGAAGAAACGCGCAGCGCTTCCGGATGACCGGCGAAGACGTGCTGCTGGAGCCGCAGGCCTTTTCCACTGCCGCCCTCGTCTTCCATGAGCTGATGACCAACAGCGCCAAATACGGCAGCCTCTCCGGCGCCGGCAGCGGCACGGTCGCGCTCGGCTGGCATCGCGACGATGAAGGCAATCTGCGCATCGGCTGGCGCGAAAAGGACGGCCCGCCCGTTTCCGAGCCGAAACGCCACGGATTCGGGTCTACGATCATCCGGCGCTCCATTCCCTACGACCTCGGCGGCAAGGCCGAAGTCCGCTACATCAAGGAAGGGCTGGAAGCGGACTTCCTGATTCCGGCTCGCTACGTGAACGCCGTCGACCCAAGCCTATTGCCGGAGGCGACGCCTGCCGGCGTTGCGGAACGCAAGGCTGCTCCCGCCGACCGGGAGCCGCTTTCGGGCTTGAAGATCCTGCTGGTGGAAAACAACCTGATCATCGCCATGGACGGGGAGGATATCCTGCGCCGCCTGGGTGCCGAAGTGACGACGGCGCCCAGTGTCGCCGAGGCGATGGAGATCCTGGCCGGCCAGTCCTTCGATTTCGCGCTTCTCGATGTCAATCTGGGAGACGAGACGAGTTTTGGGATTGCCGACCGATTGGCCGCCGCAGGCGTGCCCTTCGTTTTTGCCACGGGTTATGGCGAGGGCATCGCCCAGGCCAACAGCCACTCGGGCGCGCCGGTCTTGCAGAAGCCCTATACCACCGAAGGCATCACCGATCTCCTTGCCCGGGTGCAGCTTCCCAAGAGAGGGTAGAACGGTCAGCTGCCCTCCGGCCGCAGCCCGCCGATGAAGAGCTGCTCCAAAAACCGCGCCGCATCCTCGAAGCGCCCTTCGCCGGCATGCTCCTGCCCCAGCACGGCGCGCACCTGGACGTCGAAATCCGCATAATGCTGCGTCGTCGACCAGATCGAGAAAATCAGGTGGTAGGGGTCGCATTCGGCGATCTTGCCTGATTTCGTCCAGGCGCGGATGACCTCCGCCTTCTCGTCGACCAATTCCTTCAGCGGCCCCTTCAGCTCGTCCTCGATATGGGGCGCGCCCTGCAGCACCTCATTGGCGAAAAGCCTGCTCTCGCGCGGAAAATCGCGCGCCATCTCCAGCTTGCGCCTGATGTAGCTGCGGATTTCCTCTTCCGGATTGCCCTCGGCGTCGAAGGCGCGCAGCGGCTCCAGCCAGGTGTAGAGCACCCGGTCGATCAGCGCCCGGTGCATGGCTTCCTTGGTGCGGAAATAATAGAGCAGATTGGGCTTCGACATGCCGGCCACTTCCGCGATCTGATCGATCGTCGAGCCGCGAAAACCGCGTGCCGAAAACACGTCGAGCGCCGCCTCCAGAATCTGCTCTTCCTTCTCCTCCTGGATTCGCGTTCGCCTCAGGGTCTTCGCTGCTCTCGGAATAGCCATCGGCTATTGTTTCCCCTTGAAATTCAACTTCTTCCCTCAAGTTTCAGCAGAAGCGGCCTCTGCCGTTTTCTTGAGCAACTGCCCGCATTTTTATCGGCAATTTTCGTGATTTTCGTCTTGAGCCCGGCGGTGGAAGTTGTAATGTTTACCAATCGGTCAAATATCCGCCAGATGAAAAACAAAGGCAACTGGCGATTTTCCGGCGCTCGACAAAACCAATAAGAGGCGCGGGAATGGACCACGGGAACAGGCGGGCATGCCCTTTGCATGACTGCCGCAAACAGGTGAGGGCATAAAAAATGGTGGCAGCACCAGGCGAGAACATGCGCGTCAATGGCGACCGTCTCTGGGACAGTCTCATGGACATGGCCAAGATCGGCCCCGGCGTTGCCGGCGGCAACAATCGCCAGACGCTGACGGATTCGGATGCCGAAGGCCGCAGCCTTTTCAAGACATGGTGCGACGAAGCCGGCCTGACGATGGGCGTCGACCAAATGGGCACGATGTTCGCCACCCGTCCCGGCACCGATCCCGATGCCCTGCCGGTCTATGTCGGCTCCCATCTCGACACCCAGCCGACCGGCGGCAAATATGACGGCGTTCTCGGTGTGCTTTCGGCGCTCGAAGTCGTGCGCACGATGAACGATCTCGGCATCAGGACCAAGCACCCGATCGTCGTCACCAACTGGACGAACGAGGAAGGCGCGCGCTTCGCGCCCGCCATGCTGGCGTCGGGCGTCTTTGCCGGCGTGCACAGCCTGGACTTCGCCTATAACCGCAGGGACCCCGAGGGCAACCTCTTCGGCGACGAGTTGAAGCGCATCGGCTGGGTCGGCGACGAAGAGGTCGGCGCCCGCAAGATGCATGCCTATTTCGAATATCATATCGAGCAGGGTCCGATCCTCGAAGCCGAGAACAAGCAGATCGGCGTCGTCACCCACTGTCAGGGGCTGTGGTGGCTGGAATTCACGCTGACCGGCAAGGAAGCCCATACCGGCTCGACACCGATGAACATGCGCGTCAATGCCGGTCTCGCCATGTCGCGCATCCTGGAAATGGTCCAGGCTGTCGCCATGGGCGAACAGCCGGGCGCCGTCGGCGGCGTCGGCCAGGTCTTCTTCTCGCCGAACTCCCGCAACGTGCTGCCGGGCAAGGTCGTCTTCACGGTCGACATCCGTTCGCCCGACAAGGCCAAGCTCGACCGCATGCGGGCAAAGATCGAGGCCGAGGCCCCTGGCATCTGCGACGCGCTGGGTGTCGGCTGTTCCATCGAGGCGATCGGCCATTTCGCCCCCGTCACCTTCGACGAAAAACTCGTCACCTCGGTCCGCTCCGCCGCCGAACGCCTCGGCTACAGCCACATGAACCTCATCTCCGGCGCCGGCCACGACGCCTGCTGGGCCGCCAAGGTGGCGCCTGCGACGATGGTCATGTGCCCCTGCGTCGGCGGCCTCAGCCACAACGAGGCGGAAGAAATCTCCAAGGAATGGGCGACGGCGGGCGCCGACGTGCTGTTCCATGCGGTGGTCGAGACGGCGGAGATCGTGGCGTGATGGCGTCAGACCTGCCAACGACCTATATCGATTGTGCTGATGCTTTTAAGTTCAACAATCAGCGAACTGCCGACGACCTTGCATGGGCCAGTGCCAATGTGACGCCGGTGAACGAAGGTCCGTGGGGTGACGTTCCTGCCGCGCAGGTCTGCTACATCGGCATCAACACGGCAGGCGAGCGGATCAGGCTTCCGCAAATATCGAACCTTTGGCGATATAAACCCTCTGGTGTTCAGCTGGCTTCAGATGACCGCGACCACCGCCAAACCTACTATGTCGCTGGGCGGCCCGGAGCCATTGATATCGTTCGTATCGAACTAGGCCCTTCCATGCCCGGCATATTGATCGAACGCCCCAAAGGCAGCCGCCCCGTACAGTCAACCGGGCTGATCGACGGCAAGGATTTCTACTTTCGCGAAAGCGATGGTTTTTGGTCGTTGTCGGTCGGCGGCGCTGACGTCATTGGCCAACCCGACTGGCATTACGAGGAAGAGCATGACACGCCCGATGAACTCAGTGAGGAGGCGGTTTACGACCTCGTCGCCAAAGGCGCAGCGCTCCTGCGAAGTGGCACGCCCACGATGGCAGTTGAGCAATAACAGCTAGGAAAAGGAGCAGCAGCCATGACCACAGTCATCAAGAACGGCACCATCGTCACGGCCGACCTCACCTATAAGGCTGACGTCAAGATCGACGGCGGCAAGATCGTCGAGATCGGTCCGAACCTCTCGGGCGACGAGACCTTGGACGCCTCCGGCTGTTACATCATGCCCGGCGGCATCGACCCCCATACCCATCTCGAAATGCCCTTCATGGGCACCTATTCCTCCGACGATTTCGAGAGCGGCACGCGTGCGGCGCTTTCCGGCGGCACGACCATGGTCGTCGATTTCGCCCTTCCCGCCCCCGGCCAGTCGCTGCTCGAAGCGCTGACCATGTGGGACAACAAATCGACGCGGGCCAATTGCGACTATTCCTTCCACATGGCGGTTACCTGGTGGAGCGAGCAGGTCTTCAAGGAGATGGAGACTATCGTCCGCGACAAGGGCATCAATACCTTCAAGCACTTCATGGCCTATAAGGGCGCGTTGATGGTCGACGATGACGAGATGTTTGCCTCGTTCCAGCGCTGCGCCGAACTCGGCGCGCTGCCGCTGGTGCATGCCGAAAACGGCGACGTCGTCGCCTCGATGTCGGCAAAGCTGCTGGCCGCAGGCAATAACGGCCCCGAGGCGCATGCCTATTCCCGCCCGGCCGAAGTCGAAGGCGAGGCTACCAACCGCGCCATCATGATCGCCGACATGGCCGGCTGCCCCGTCTATATCGTCCACACTTCCTGCGAACAGGCGCACGAGGCGATCCGCCGCGCCCGCGCCAAGGGCATGCGCGTCTATGGCGAACCGCTGATCCAGCATCTGACGCTCGACGAGAGCGAATATTCCAATCCCGACTGGGATCATGCCGCCCGCCGGGTGATGTCGCCTCCCTTCCGCAACAAGCAGCATCAGGACAGCCTCTGGGCCGGTCTTGCTTCCGGCTCGCTGCAGGTGGTCGCGACCGACCATTGCGCTTTCACGACGGCGCAGAAGCGTTTCGGCGTCGGCGATTTCACCAAGATCCCGAACGGCACCGGCGGCCTCGAAGACCGCATGCCGATGCTGTGGACGAACGGCGTCAACACCGGCCGGCTGACGATGAACGAATTCGTCGCCGTCACCTCGACCAACATCGCCAAGATCCTCAATATCTATCCGAAGAAGGGCGCGATCCTCGTCGGCGCCGACGCCGATATCGTCGTCTGGGACCCGAACCGTTCGAAGGTTATCTCGTCCAAGAGCCAGCAGTCGGCGATCGACTACAACGTCTTCGAAGGCAAGGAAGTAACCGGCCTGCCGCGCTACACGCTGACGCGCGGCGTCGTCGCGATCGAGGAAAGCACGATCAAGACCCGCGAGGGCCACGGCGAATTCGTCAGGCGCGAACCGGTGACGGCCGTCAGCAAGGCGCTGTCCACCTGGAAGGAGATCACTTCTCCGCGCAAGGTGGAACGCACGGGTATTCCGGCAACCGGCGTATGACGATGGAGCGTAACGATACGGCCATCAACGGGGGAACGACGCCTCCATGCGAATGACCTCACGCCGGCACCAGCGCGTCCAAATCAGGCAGAAGCACGACGCTTTCCTGCTCGTGCGGATCGGTGCGCGCGATGACCGCCGTGCAGGGCGTGCTGCTGAGGTTCGCCGGCATATGCGGCACGCCGGCCGGGATGTAGAACAGTTCCCCGGCATGGGTGATGACGTGATGTTCCAGCCGGTCGCCGTACCAGGTATGGGCCTCGCCGGAGAGCACGTAGATCGCCGTCTCATGCGCCTCATGCAGATGCGCCTTGGCCCGCACGCCGGGCGGGATCGTCAGGAGGTGCATGCAGATGCCCTTGGCGCCGACCGTTTCGGCCGCGATCCCTTCGAAATAGCTGAGCCCCTGCTTGCCGTCATAAGCGTGATTGGGGCGAACGATGTGGCAGGTGGGCTTTGATGTCGCGTCCATTCTCTTCCTCCATGAATTGTGCCGCCGGCAGGGCCTGCGGCAATGGTACCATGCAATCCGCCTTCCGGCGGCGAAAACAAGATCGGTCGCATTGATGCAAGCACCCTCCGTCGTATCCGCCAAGGACCTCTGTCTCACCTACCAGGCGAATGACGGCCCGGTGCAGGCGCTGAGCGATGTCAATCTCGATGTGCGCAAGGGCGATTTCGTCTCTTTCATCGGCCCGTCCGGCTGCGGCAAGACGACCTTCCTGCGGGTCATCGCCGATCTCGAAAAGAGCACGTCGGGCGAGATTCTGATCAACGGCATGACGCCGGAGCAGGCCCGCAAGGCCCGCGCCTACGGTTATGTCTTCCAGGCGCCGGCGCTCTATCCCTGGCGCACCATCGAAAACAACATCGCCCTGCCGCTGGAAATCATGGGTTATGGCGGCGCCGACCGCACGAGGCGGATCGCCGAAGCGCTCGACCTGGTCGGCCTCTCCGGCTTCGAGAAGAAATTCCCCTGGCAGCTTTCCGGCGGCATGCAGCAGCGCGCCTCGATCGCCCGCGCGCTCGCCTTCGACGCCGACCTGCTCCTGATGGACGAGCCCTTCGGCGCATTGGACGAAATCGTCCGCGACCATCTGAACGAAGAGCTGCTGAAGCTCTGGGCCCGCACCAACAAGACGATCTGCTTCGTCACTCACTCCATTCCCGAGGCCGTCTACCTCTCGACCAAGATCGTGGTGATGTCGCCACGCCCGGGCCGCGTCACCGACGTGATCGACTCGACCCTGCCGGCCGAACGCCCGCTCGACATCCGCGACACCCCCGAATTCCTGGAAATCGCCCATCGCGTCCGCGAGGGGCTGAGGACGGGGCATAGCCATGAGGTTTAGGCGCGTGTTGTTGGAAAAGACCCCTCCCCAACCCCTCCCCACAAGGGGGAGGGGCTTTGGCGCTCGCAGCAATCCCTCATCTTCTGGCGCAACGCTACAACAAGCTGTGACCTTGCTATGGAAGACAAAGCGGGCCGCAGGCTTGCCCCTCCCCCTTGTGGGGAGGGGTTGGGGAGGGGTTTAGATGCCACATTCCAACATCACCCCTAAAACCCGCGAAAGGGCAAAACGCCTCCGCCGTGAACTCACAAAGGCAGAGGCTGCGATGTGGAACATGCTTCGCGATCTCAGGCCCTACGGTGCCCGGTTCCGGCGCGAAACGCCGATCGGCCCCTATATCGCTGACTTTGCCTGGCTGTCGGCACGTCTCATCGTCGAAGTTGACGGCGACAGCCACGAAACGACCGCCGGTCGCCGGCATGATCTCGCCCGGGACGCATTTTTGCGCAACCAAGGTTTCGACGTGCTCCGCTTCGACAATGCCCAAGTGCTTGATGGACCTGACTACGTATTCATCACCATCGAGAAACATGCCGCTCCATTCTTGAGGGAGCGTGCAGCATGAAACCAGACACTTTCAAGGACAAGATCGTCCCCGTCACCACCATCCTGCTCGCCCTCATCGCCATCTGGTATGTCGCTGCCGTGCTGATGAACGCGCCCTTCCAGCGCGACATGGACAGCCGCGCCGGCGTCACGCCCACGACGATGGAATTCGTCGGCAAGACGCTCGCGCAGCCGAAGCCGATCCTGCCGGCGCCGCATCAGGTCGCACAGAACGTCTATGAGAACACGTTCCTGCGCGGCCTTTCGAGCAATCGCAGCCTCGTCTATCACAGCTGGGTGACGCTCTCCTCCACCCTGCTCGGCTTCGGTTTCGGCATGCTGCTCGGCATTCTTCTTGCCGTGCTGATTGTCCACAACCGCGCCATGGACCGCTCGCTGATGCCCTGGCTGGTGGCCAGCCAGACGATACCGATCCTCGCCATCGCGCCGATGATCGTCATCATCTCCTACAATGTGCTGACCGGCGATAATGCGCTGGCGCATCTGCTGAACCTCGATTCCGATGCCTCCCGCCTCGTCTCCAAGGCGCTGATCTCCACCTACCTCTCCTTCT
Source organism: Rhizobium sp. BR 249 (assembly GCF_047445895.1). Lineage (NCBI taxonomy): Bacteria > Pseudomonadati > Pseudomonadota > Alphaproteobacteria > Hyphomicrobiales > Rhizobiaceae > Rhizobium > Rhizobium sp. BR 249. Next base: position 178,196 of record NZ_JARWKX010000005.1, read on the forward strand.
TTCCCGTCGCCGTCGGCATGGTGAAGGGGCTGCGGTCGCCCGAAATCATGTATCTCGACCTCATGCGCACCTATAATGCCAGCCCAGTGCAGACCTTCTGGAAGCTGCGCGTTCCGGCCTCGATCCCCTTCCTCTTCACCTCGATGAAGGTGGCGATCGCCGCAAGTCTCGTCGGCGCCATCGTCGGCGAACTGCCGACCGGCGCCGTTGCCGGAATCGGCTCGAAGCTGCTCGCCGGCTCCTATTACAGCCAGACCATCGATATCTGGGCGGCCCTCGTCGCCGGCTCGCTGCTTGCGGGCATCCTGGTTGCGATCGTCGGCCTTGCGGCGAAGATCGTCGACCGCGCCATGGGCGGGAGGCCGGCATGAAACATCTGACTTTCTCCTGGCAGGCGACGGCCGCCCTGCTTCTCTGTCTCGCGGCTCTGATGGCCCTGCCGCTTCTGGCCGAGGGCGCGGCCCACCCCTTGAACGACGGCACAGTGAGCCTGATTTTCATCATCGTCGCGGCCGCGGCTCTCCTGTCCTTTGCTCCGCAGCCGCCGGCCTACCGCGCCACCGTGCTGTTCATCGGCGCGCATGGCGCCGCCTGGATGCTGCTTTCGGCTCTTTCCGGCAACGAGGCGACGGCAACGCGGGCTTTCTTCCTGCTGCTCTTCGCCTGCTGGCTGCTTGCCTGGCGATGCGTTACGGAACTGTCGAAACTGCAGCCGTCGACCACCTTCGGCAAGTCGGCGCTCCAGCTCTTGATCCCGGCGATCTTCGGCGCCTGGATCCTCATCCTCTGGGAGGCGATCACGCGCGGCGCCGGCGTCCCCTTCATCCTGCTGCCGCCGCCCAGCGCCATCGGCACGCGCATCATGGCCTCTTTGCCCATCCTCGGCGACGACGTCAGGCAGACGATCTTCAAGGCGGTGCTGATCGGTTATATCGTCGGCTGCCTGAGCGGCTTCGTCGTCGCCGTGCTGGCCGACCGCATCGCCTTCCTGCGGCGCGGCCTCCTGCCGATCGGCAACATGGTGTCGGCCCTGCCGATCATCGGCATCGCCCCGGTCATGGTCATGTGGTTCGGCTTCGACTGGCCGTCCAAGGCCGCCGTCGTCATCATCATGACCTTCTTCCCGATGCTGGTGAACACCGTCGCCGGCCTTGCCGCCTCCGGCAGCATGGAGCGCGACCTGATGCGCACCTATGCATCGAGCGACTGGCAGACGCTGCTCAAGCTCAAGCTTCCGGCAGCCATGCCTTTCATTTTTAACGCACTGAAGATCAACTCGACGCTGGCGCTGATTGGTGCCATCGTTGCGGAATTCTTCGGGACGCCGATCGTCGGCATGGGCTTCCGCATCTCCACCGAGATCGGCCGCATGAATGTCGATATGGTCTGGGCGGAAATCGCCGTCGCGGCGCTGGCCGGCTCGATCTTCTACGGCGTCATCGCCCTGACCGAACGGGCGGTGACGTTCTGGCATCCGTCTATCCGTGGTGGCTAGGCGCGCGCGGGCTTCGCAAATGGGGTCCGGGCATAACTTCAGAGGGTAAGGACAAGAAAATGAAAAAATTGATGGTTGCAATGATGGCAAGCGCGATGTCGCTGGCCGCAGCCCATGCGATGGCTGCCGACAAGGTGGTTCTGCAGTTGAAGTGGGTCACGCAGGGCCAGTTCGGCGGTTACTATGTCGCCAAGGACAAGGGCTTTTACAAGGAGGAAGGCCTCGACGTCGAGATCAAGCCGGGCGGCCCCGATATCGCTCCCGAGCAGGTGATCGCCGGCGGCGGCGCCGATGTCATCGTCGACTGGATGGGCGGCGCGCTGGTTGCCCGCGAAAAGGGCGTTCCGCTCGTCAACATCGCCCAGCCCTACCAGAAGTCCGGCCTGGAAATGATCTGCCGCAAGGACGGCCCTGTCAAAACCGAGGCCGACTTCAAGGGCCACACGCTCGGCGTCTGGTTCTTCGGCAACGAATATCCCTTCTTCGCCTGGATGAACAAGCTCGGCCTCTCCACGGACGGCGGCGCAAACGGCGTCACCGTGCTGAAGCAGAGCTTCGACGTGCAGCCGCTCGTCCAGAAGCAGGCCGATTGCATCTCCGTCATGACCTATAACGAATATTGGCAGGCAATCGATGCCGGCTTCAAGCCGGAAGAACTGACGGTTTTCAACTACACCGAGATGGGCAACGACCTGCTGGAAGACGGCCTCTACGCCATGGAGGACAAGCTGAAGGACCCGGCCTTCAAGGAAAAGATGGTCAAGTTCGTCCGCGCCTCGATGAAGGGCTGGAAATACGCGACCGAAAACCCCGATGAAGCCGCCGAGATCGTCATGGACAATGGCGGCCAGGACGAGAACCACCAGAAGCGCATGATGGGCGAAGTCGCCAAGCTGGTCGGCGACGGCTCCGGCAAGCTGGACGAGGCGCTCTATGCCCGCACGGCGAAGGCGCTGCTCGACCAGAAGATCATCAGCAAGGAGCCCTCGGGCGCCTGGACGCACGAGATCACCGACGCCGCTTCCAAGTAAGCACGGCAGGATGCGAAGCGAAACGCGCGGGGAGATTTTCCGCGCGTTTCTCGTTTCTTGCCAATGCAATGAAAAAACGCGTCGTCGCTGTCGCATTTATCCGGCGTCAAACGTCATTGGGAGAGAAGCGGCATCAATCATCGTCATGTTCGCATCATCCGGCGATGATTGATTCAGGTTCTGATGGTAATTATTATCGGCTCATGGGGAATTGTTTTCTGCCGGGCTTGCATATCGAGCAAATCGATACCAACTAGAAGCCGATTTGCCGGCGAGGGATGAAGGCGGCAAATGATGTGCGGATACCCCTGAGAATGCAGTAAAGGCAGTGGCCTGGTCGCGAGCTGAATGACAGACGCGCGAGTTCGGCTAACCTTGTGACGAGATTGGACCAAGACGCATGGCACGCAAGCCGAACGGAATTCTAGGCGTATCCACCCTTTTCGCAGCGTTCCTCGCTGCATCAACCGCGTTTTCGCAGGAAGCGCCGGTGGCGCAGCCGCAGCAGAACCTGCCGGCAATCGTCGTCACCACGGCTGTCAATCGCACTCTCGTCGACCGTGTCATCGGCACGGGAACGGTCAGGCCCGTCGAGGAAGTCTATATCCAGCCTCAGGTCGAAGGCCTGTCGATCCGCGTGCTGAAGGCCGATGTCGGCGACAAGGTTCAGGCCGAAAGCACGCTGGCGACGCTGAACGACGACGCGCTGGTCCTGGAGAAGAGCCAGATGATGGCGACGAAGGCCAAGGGCGAGGCAAGCCTCGCCCAGCTGCGCGCCCAGCTCATCGAAGCGCAGGCCAATGCCGAACAGGCAAGGCAGCAGCAGGCCCGCTCCCAGGAAATGGGCAAGAAGGGCACCGTTTCCACCGCCCAGGTCGAACAGGCTGATGCGACCGCCGCCGCCGCCAATGCCCGCGTCGTCTCCGCCGAACAGGCGATCGAGGTCGCCGAAGCCGATCTCAAGGTCTTCGACAGCCAGATCGCCGATGCGGATCTGAAACTCGCGCGCACCGATGTAAAGACGCCGGTTGCCGGCACGGTCGCGGCAAAGAACGCCAAGGTCGGCGCCATCGCCGCCGGCACCGGCGATCCGCTGTTCACCATCATCCGCGACGGCGATATCGAGCTCGTGGCCGAAGTCGCCGAGAGCGACATCGTCCGGATCATGGCCGGCCAGAAGGCGACGATCTCGCTTTCCGGCAGCCGCGAAAAGCTTTCCGGCGCCGTCCGCCTGGTGTCTCCGACCGTCGATCCGACGACCCGGCTCGGCCTCGTCCATATCTCGATCGACGACGACAGCAAGGCGCGTTCCGGCATGTATGGCAGCGCCGAAATCATCGTCCGCGAGACCGAGGGCGTATCGCTGCCTTTGACCGCGGTGCTGACGGGCAATGAAGGCTCGTCGGCCCGCAAGGTCGAGGATGGCGTGGTGAAATTCGCCAAGATCGAGACCGGCATCCAGGACGGCGGCTATGTCGAGATCGTCAAGGGATTGAAGAGCGGCGACGAGGTCGTCGCCAAGGCGGGCGCCTATGTCCGCGATGGCGACCGCATCACGCCGGTGCGTGAACAGCCAGCGGCTTCCAACTAAAGAGACCATCCGATGAATTTTTCAGCCTGGTCCATTCGAAATCCCATCGCGCCGCTCCTGGCCTTCTGCCTGCTGATCTTCATCGGCATGCAGTCGTTCGACAAGCTGCCGATCACGCGCTTCCCCAACATCGACGTGCCGCTCGTCTCGATCAGCGTGACGCAGAGCGGCGCTTCGCCGGCCGAACTCGAAATGCAGGTAACGAAGGAGATCGAAGATGCGATCGCCTCCATCACCGGCATCGATGAAATCCAGTCGACGGTGACGGACGGCAGTTCGCAGACCAACGTCATGTTCCGGATGGAAGTGCCGACGGAACAGGCCGTGCAGGACGTCAAGGATGCGATCGACCGCATTCGCAGCGATCTGCCGGCGACGGCCGAAGCACCGATCGTCACCAAGGTCGATGTCGAGGGCCAGGCGATCCAGACCTTCGCCGTTTCCTCGCCCGACATGTCGCTCGAAGAACTCTCCTGGTTCGTCGACGACACGATCAAGCGCGCCCTGCAGGGCCAGGCCGGCATCGGCCGCGTCGACCGTTACGGCGGCGCGGAGCGCGAAGTGCGCATCGAGCTCACCCCCGGCAAGCTCGACGCTTACGGCATCACCGCCGCAAGCGTGAACCAGCAATTGCGCGGCACCAACGTCGATCTCGGCTCCGGCCGCGGCCAGGTGGCGGGCAGCGAGCAGGCGATCCGCGTTCTCGGCGACGCCCGCAACGTCGCCGAACTTGCAGACACGACGATTGCGCTGCCGAACGGCCGCTTCGTCAAGCTGTCTGATCTCGGCGTCATCAAGGATACTTACGAGGAGCCGAAATCCTTCTCGCGCTTCAACGATACACCCGTCGTCACTTTCGGCGTCTTCCGCTCGAAGGGCGCCAGCGAAGTCAGCGTCGCCGAAACCGTGGCGCAGAGCCTCGACAAGGTGCGGGGCGAAAATCCGAACGTGAAGATCGAGATGATCGACGATTCGGTCTATTTCACCTACGGCAACTACGAAGCCGCCATCCACACGCTGCTGGAAGGCGCGCTGCTCGCCGTCATCGTCGTCCTCTTGTTCCTGAGAAACTGGCGCGCGACGCTGATCTCGGCGATCGCCTTGCCGCTCTCCGCGATCCCGACCTTCTGGGTCATGGACATGATGGGCTTCTCGCTGAACCTCGTCAGCTTCCTCGCCTTGACGCTCGCGACAGGTATCCTCGTCGACGACGCCATCGTGGAAATCGAAAACATCGCCCGCCACATCAAGATGGGCAAGACGCCCTATCGGGCGGCGATCGAGGCGGCCGACGAAATCGGCCTCGCCGTCATCGCCACGACCTTCACGATCATCGCCGTCTTCGTGCCGGTTTCCTTCATGCCGGGCATTCCGGGCCAATACTTCATCCAGTTCGGCCTGACCGTCGCCTTCTCCGTCTTCTTCTCGCTGATGGTGGCGCGCCTCATCACCCCGATGATGGCCGCCTATCTCATGCGCGCCGAAGACGGCATGGAAGACCATCACGACAATGATAGCCTGCTGATGAAGGGTTACACCCGCCTGATACGCGGCACGACCGGGCACAAATATTCGCGATACCTGACGCTGCTCGCCGCGATCGGCTTCCTCGTCGGCTCCGTTTTCCTGCTGATGAAGGTTCCCGGCAGCTTCCTGCCGCCGGAAGACGCCTCGCGCATCGTTCTCTCCGTCGAGCTGCCGCCCAATGCCCGGCTCGACGACACCGAAAAGACGACCGATGCAATCTACGACAGGGTCAAGGACATCAACGGCGTCGAAAGCGTCTTCGTCCTCGGCGGTGCGTCGCCGAAGGGCGACCTCGAGCTGCGCCGCGCGACCATCACGCTCGCGCTCCACAAGCTCGACCAGTCGCTGGTCAAGAAGGTGGTCAACGACGTGCTCGGCGATATCCCCATCATCGGGCCGATGCTGCCGAAGGTGGAAGTCCACGGCCGTGAACGCCCGCAATGGGACATCGAAAAGGAAGTCTTCGCCAAGCTGCGCGACATTCCCGACGTCCACATCCTGAAGCTCAACGACCGCGGCGAACGCGACCTCTCCTTCAACTTCCTTTCCAAGAACGAGAAGGACCTGAACGACGCCGTCGGCATTCTGGAATCGAAACTCCGCGCCGATCCGCTGCTCGCCAATGTCAGCGCCGACGGCGCCCTGCCCCGTCCGGAACTGCAGGTCTACCCGCGCAAGGACGAGGCCGCCCGCCTCGGCATCACGCCGCAGCAGATCTCCGAGACGATCCGCGTCGCCACCATCGGCGATGTCGATGCGGCTCTCGCCAAGATCTCGCTCGACGATCGCCAGATCCCGATCCGCGTCCAGGCCGCGCTCGACATGCGCCGCGACCTTGCGGCCATCCGGGCGCTGAAGATCCAGACCGCCAGCGGCGGCACCGTTCCGCTCTCGAGCGTCGCCAATATCGATTATTCGGAAGGCGTAAGCTCGATCAAGCGCAACAATCGCTACCGCGTCGTATCGATCGGTTCCGACCTGCCGCAGGGCGTGGCGCTCGATACGGCCTCGGCCCGGTTCCGGCAGATCGTCAACGACGCCAAGATCCCGGCGACGGTGCATCTTGCCGAAAGCGGCGATACCAAGGTGCAGACCGAGATGCAGCAGAGCTTCGTCAACGCCATGTTGATGGGCTTGCTGCTGGTGCTGACGGTGCTGATCCTGCTCTTCAAGGACGTGATCCAGCCCTTCACCATCCTGTTCTCGCTGCCGCTTGCCATCGGCGGCGTCGCGGCCGGCCTGATCATCACCAGCAACCCGCTGTCCATGCCTGTCATGATCGGCATTCTGATGCTGATGGGCATCGTCACCAAGAACGCCATCCTGCTCGTGGATTTCGCGATCGAGATGCGCCATCAGGGCATGCCCCGGGTGGAAGCCATGGTCGAAGCCGGCCGCAAGCGCGCCCGGCCGATCATCATGACTTCGATCGCCATGTCGGCCGGCATGCTGCCGTCGGCGCTCGGCGTCGGCGAAGGCGGCTCGTTCCGCGCGCCGATGGCAATCGCCGTGATCGGCGGCATCATCGTCTCCACCGTGCTGTCGCTCGTCGTCGTGCCCTCCTTCTTCCTGATCATGGACGATCTCTCCCGCCTGCTCGGCTGGATGTTCGGCCGCCTGGTCGGCAGAAAGGACCAGGAAGACCTGCCGCTGTCGCGCGAGGATCTCACCCGCGTGACCCGCGAGAACAGCAGCGATATCGACGCGCTGGACGAGCGCCTGACCGCGATCGAAAAGCCGGAAAGCAAGCGCAAGAGCGCTAAAGACACTAATGTGCTGCGCCTGCCGCCCTTCGCGGCGGAGTAAGCAAAGCCGAGTAATCGAACGGGTCGAGACGATCTCCCGGCCCGTTTCGTTTTATCGATCATCTCCGCATTTGAGCGAAATCAATCCCGCCGCTTTCTCTTTCCCTTGTCTTAGCCGGCATGCACGGGAAATCGGAACGACACGCTATCGCCGGAGGATGGAGAGAACGCCGACTTTCGGCGCGCGTGAAATGACCATGCTTGCCGGGGCTGACATCATGGCTGGGCTCAGTCATGACGAAGTCGCAGCCTTGCGTGCCTGCGCCACCGTCCGCCTTTGCGATCCGCACGAGATCCTTTTTCGAGGAGGGTGAGAAGGCCGCCTCGCTGCGACTGCCCTTTCCGAAAGACTTGCTTGCCCGTAAGCTCGGCCTGGCTCCGGAAGCGCTCTCGCGGGCCTTTTCGACATTGAAGACGGCAGGGGTCACCGTGCGCGGCCGGGCCATCGCAATCAGCAACGTCGATGTGCTGCGGCAGGTCTGACCATCAGAGCATGATGCCGAAAACTGTGAGCGGATGGGAAGCCTGCCGTGGTCAGTCTTCCACCACCTCAATCTCGGGACGGCCGGCAAGGATGAGCCGCAGGCGGCCGCGGTCGGCGCGCTCGAGCATGATCGGGCCTGCCTTTTCCTCCAGTCGTCGGCGCAGCAAGATCAGCCGAGTCTCCAGATTGTCCTTGAAATCCGGCAGTTGCAGGCGCCGGTCGCGGCGGACCTCGCGGTTGAGAAAATCCTGCTTGCCGCTACGCACATAGTCCTCGAGGAAATGCAGGAGCAGCCGCCCCGGCACGCCGCGGATGAGATAGTCATCATCGACGAAGAGCGAGCCGTCGCGCGGATAGAAGCGCACGGCGATGCGCCGGCCGGCGGGCACGCTGTCGGCCTGGCCAGCGTATGCATCAACCTTTTCGCGCCCGTTTGTCTCCGCCCGCTCGCGTTCCTCCGAAAGGAAGGAGAGCGCGGTCGCCAGATGCGCTGCGATGGCGATCAGCGCCTCCTCGTCGCGATGGCGGAAGGTGAACCGCTCTGTCGATTCCGAAAACAGCACGCCGACGAGCCTTCCCCGCGCGACGAGCGGCAGCGCAATCTGGCTGAGCGGCTTGTCGAGCATCGGAAGGGGGATCGGCGCCGCATCCTCGACGCCCGCCATGGCCCGCACCGCCTGGATGTAGCGCTGGCCGCGACTCAAGTCGGTGATTCGCATATTGCGCCGCCGCTCGGCCGCAAGCCCGATAATGCCGCATCCAGCCGGAACCTCGGCGCCGAAGCCGAACTGGTCGTAGCCGCGGCTGGCGATCGTCGTCAGCCCGCCGCGTTCGCCGTCCGGCACCAGCACCATGGAATGGTTATAGCCGAAGAGCTTGCCGAGACCCTCAAGCGTCACGTCAAGCAACGTTTCCGGATCGCTGCAGTCCGACATCCGTGTCGTCAGCCTTGCCACCTTGCCCATCAGGTCGGGCAGAAAGAGTGGCTCCGGCTCTACCAGCGGATTGGCGGCCGGCACGGCCCGGCAGTCCTCCACCCGGTAGATGTCGACGGCGCGCAACCTCATAATCCCGCTCAACCGGCTTTCCAGGATTGCCAGATGGACCGCCACACGCTCGAATATCTCGCCCTCCGTCTCGGAACGCAGGAATACCAGGTCGAGCACGTGTTGCTGGCCGCTATAGCCGTCGACCACCATCACGGTCGCAAGCCCGTTGCGCGCCACATTGGCAGCGGTCTTGGAGAAGAACTGGTCGGATAGCGCGACATGCGTCTCGTCGACGTAATGCACGTGCGAGAGATAGGAAATATTGGGCATTCCGTCTGCATCGGCGGTGGCGATGATGGAGGGAATGACTCCCTCGAAACTGTCGCGCAGCCCTTCGAGCGGGATCATGCGGCAGTTTCCGGCGTCAGCCTGCGCCCCGCGCCCGGCCCCGGCGTCTGCTCGAAGATCGCCTGCGGCTCGATCGTCAGGCAGACGAGCTCCCGGTCCGACAGTGTGCTGGAGAGCTGCATGCGGGTGACACCAAGCGCCATCATCCGCGCGAGCTGTTCTGCGACATAGGCCTTGCCCCGTGCCCGGTGGGCCTCATCCGCCAGCCCCGCCGCGAGGATCCGGCCCTTGATCTGGCAGGCTTTGTAATCGGCGGCCCGCACATAGGTCATGGCAATCGGCCGGCCCACCAGCGCCTCGCCCACGGCATCAGGCCATTGGCTGCGGGAGGCCAGAAAGTGCAAATGCCCGCTCTGCCGGTCGACGCACACGCCCGAGCCGCGGCCGATCATCGGCCGGCCGGCCTCGTCGCGCGTCGCGAACAGGATCATGACGGGACTCTCTATAAATTCCGCAAGTTCCGGCCCCAGCAATGCTTGTCCCCCCGATGTCAGGCGATGATAGTTAGTTAGGATATTCTTAGCAATCGTTCCAAGTGCTTAGGATGGTTTTAGGAAGCGCTTCGCAGAGGCCTCGGTTATCTCACTGCTATCAGCCCGGCGCACATGGAGAGGCGCCGGCCAACGAGAGGAAAACCATCATGAGCCATGAATTCTCGCTTACCAGCATCCCCGATCTCAACGGCCGTTACGACATCTATGGCGCAATACACAAGGGCCTGCGCAAGGCCGGCTGCGACTTGCTCGGACGCCTCGGCACGGCCGATTTCCAGAATGTCGAGGAGACGGTCTTCCTGATCGGCGACCTGCGCCATTATCTGATGCTTGCCGCCTCCCACGTCAGTCACGAGGATGACCACATCCATGTGGCGCTCGCCGCCAAATGCGTCTCGACCGTCACGCTGGACGAGCAGCACGACGACCACCGCACCGCCTTCCGCGAGCTGGAAGAATTGATCGTGGCCTGGGAAAAGGCCTGGCCGCTGCACAAGTCCGCCTGCGGCCGCAAGCTCTATCTCGCCTTTGCTGCCTACATCGCCGACGATTTCGCACATATGCACGAGGAGGAGGCGGTGACCGGCCCTCTTCTGTGGCGCTACTTCAACGACGAGGAAATACTCGGCATCGAGATGAACATCATCGGCTCCCTGCCGCCGGAAAAGAGCATGGCTTTCATGCGCATCATGATTCCGGCGATCAATCCGGCGGAGCGTGCGGCACTCTTGGGCGGCATGAAGAAGAATGCGCCGCCGGAAATCTTCCAAGCCGTCATTGACTTCGCCGTCCGTCCCGGACTTTCGGCCGGCGACTTCGCCAAGCTTGCCGACGCGCTGAAGCTGGCCGCCTGAAAAGGTTGCTGCGTGCGGAGGATCGAGGCTCCGCCCGCGGCATCGCCGAGCATTTCCGGAGAAGAACCATGTGCAAACCGAACGGCAAGACCGGCATTTCGGCCGGGTGTCCGCGCCGCGGCGATTGTCGCGGCTGCCTCATGCTGCTTTCCGCCATGGCGGGGGAGGGAAGCGCCTCACGTCATGACGCGCTCGTTAAGGAAATACGCCCGCAGCCCGCGCCGGTCTTCGTGGAGACGTGCCTCAAATCGGGGAATCCTATCCGACCGAAAAATTAGCCCGCACGAGGTCAAGTCCGGCCAAGTTCATACAAATCTAGAGCCCACCCTGCTCTCTCAGGAAACTGACGATCGAGCTGACGCCGTCGCCGCGCTTCATGTCGGAAAAGACGAAGGGGCGGCTTGCGCGCATGCGGGTTGCGTCCCGGTCCATCACCTCGAGATCGGCGCCGACATGGGGCGCCAGGTCTTTCTTATTGATGACGAGCAGGTCGGAGCGGGTGATGCCGGGCCCGCCCTTGCGCGGGATTTCCTCGCCCTGGCAGACCGAGATGACATAGATGGTGATGTCGGCAAGGTCGGGCGAAAAGGTCGCCGCCAGATTGTCTCCGCCGGATTCGATGAAGACGACGTCGAGATCGGGGATACGCTCGTTGAGGCCGGCGATCGCCTGAAGATTGATCGTCGCGTCCTCGCGGATGGCGGTATGCGGGCAGCCGCCCGTCTCGACGCCGACGATACGGTCGGAAGGCAATGCCTGCATGCGCACCAGCGCCTCGGCATCCTCGGTCGTGTAGATGTCGTTGGTGACGACGGCGACGGAATAATCGTCGCGCATCGCCTTGCAGAGCTTTTCGGTCAGCGCCGTCTTGCCCGAGCCGACCGGCCCGCCGATGCCGACACGCAAGGGTCCGTTTCTTGATTTCATGTGTGGTTACTCCAATCGAACCGATGATAGCGGCGCTGACAGCGCGCGCCACCGTCAAATGACGCAGCCGCGCGGATAATTTGGTTCTTTAAGACCGAAAAAGCCGCGTCGCCTGGGTCTCGTGGCGCAGGCTGGCGATATCGGCCTGGACCGTCGCCGAACCGAGATCGTCGAGCGTCGAGCCTGCCGCCTGCCGGGCGACCTCCGCAATTTGCTCTTCAAGGCCGGCAAGCACGGCAACACCGTCCTTCTGACCGGCGACGCCGAGGCGGATGCCCGACGAAACCGCCTGCGAAGCATAGGCGTGCAGAAAGACCGCGAGCACCTTCTCGGGCCTTATGCCATGCGCACCTGCAACCGCTCCGACAGCGATGGGATAGGCGGTCTTGCCGGGCAGCCTCTCGAAAACCTCGTCCGGCCAGGCCCGCGCCGCCGCCAGGAAGGCCTCACCGAGCAGCATCGTTTCCTGATGGCGCTCGCGCGATCCGGCAAGCGCCTCGGCGAGTGCGATGACCTCTGCTAGGCGCGCGGGATCCGCCTGGCGCCTGTGGCTCTCAGCCAGAAGCACGGCATCGTTCCAGACGGAGCCATGGCCGATCAGCGTGCCGATCCACCCCGCAAGCGAGGCCGCATCGGTGACGAGCTCATCGGCCACCGCCCGCTCCAGCCCGCCCGAATAGGCAAAACTGCCGATCGGAAAGGCTGGCGAGAGCCATGCCGTCAGGCGCAGCAATGCCTGCAACTCAGAATCCCCGGTCATCGAGCCTCAGTCGTGCTTGTGGCCGTGATGCCCGTGATCATGATCATGATCGCGCCCGTGATCATGGTTGCATCCCGGCCCATGCACATGGTCATGGCCGTGATCATGTTTGTGGTCATGGCCATGTGCGTGATCATCGTTATGATTGTGCCCGTGGTCATGAGCCGCATGCCCGTGATCATGTGAATGCCCGCCATGGGAATGATAGGCTCCGCGTGCCGGCTGGAAGGGCTCCTCGATATCGAGGACAGTGGCGCCCAATCCCTGCAGCATGCTGCGGATGACGTGATCGCGCAGGATGACGATGCGGTCTTCCTCGATCTGTGCCGCGAGATGGCGGTTGCCGAGATGCCAGGCAAGCTCGACCAGATGCGTGCGGTCACGGCCGCGAATTTCGAAAAGCTTCTCGTCGGCCGCAAGGATCTCAATCAGTTCGCCGTCTTCGCGCACCAGCAGGTCGCCATTGGCGAAAAGCACCGGATCCTTGAGGTCGAGCATGACCATCTCGCCATTTTCCAGATGCAAGAGCTTGCGGCGCAGATGCCGCAGATCATGCGGCAGCTTGACCTGGGCGGTCGGATGGGAGGAAGGGGTGCCGGCGGGAAGATAAGAGGTGACGCGCTGCATGATATGTCCGTTTTGATGAGACGACGACCATGCAAAATAGCCTTTCCCGATGCAAGCACCAATGGTTTTCCGTTTGGGAGGTCGGCTTTTATATTCCGTAGGCCTGCATCACGTTGTCGCTGCCCAGCCCCCTGCCCTCGGCATCTTGACCGTTTTCGGCAAGTCCGTGCCAGGCATGATGCAAGCCTTCCCGCTCGTGCACGACGCGATTGCGCCCGAGCGCCTTGGCGAGATAGAGCGCCCGGTCTGCCGAAGCATAGACCTGCTGTTTGTTACGTCCGGGGATGAGATCGGCCACTCCGCCTGATATGGTGATGGCGATCTGGTGCCCCTCCGCCACGATCGGCCTGCCGGCGATATCAGCCTGCACGGCCTCGATCCGCTCCAGCCGCGCCTCCAGCGGTTCGCCGGAGATGATGACGCCGAATTCCTCGCCGCCAAGCCGCGCGACGACGCACAATTCGTCGAAGGCCGAGGTCAGCACGGATGAGACCGCCGTGATGACGGCATCGCCACAGGCATGGCCGAAGCGATCGTTGATCGTCTTGAAGCGGTCGACGTCGAAAATGACGAGCGAGGCGTTGCCCTCGGTATTATCGAGCGCCTCGGTGAAGGCGCGCCGGTTGAGGAGACCGGAGAGCGTATCGGTGCGGCTGAGCTTTTCGAACTCCGCCCGCGACAGCGTCAGCTCACGCATCGTAAAACCGGCCGCCAGCGACAGCACGCCGGAAACCGTGCCGCCGACCAACCAGGAAAAAATGGCGCCGAAGCCGATCGCATGCGAAAGCGTCACCGGCAGCAGCCCGAGAAGGCCGAGCGGCGGTATCGTCAGCCCGATGACGGCGCCGGAGAGAATGACGGCAAGAAAGCTCATCTTCAACGCAAAGACATAGACGTTCCTGCGATATTGAAAATTGCCGAAATCGGCCTGCAGTGACATCCAGTTTTTCATGAGAATCAACCTTCCTGCCCGGCGCTTCGAGGCATTGATAGAAGCCCAATTGCTGCGGGTGTCTTAATCGACTCGTTAAAATTCGAGCGGTTTTGGACGATTCGGCTGGAAGATTTTTTCTAGCAGGGGCTGCAAACGTCCAATCCCTGAATCGAACAGGGCATGGGAGTATCTAGGTAATTGATATTGATTATCTTTTTCAACCTCGCCCGTGAGGCTGTTTCAGAATGGATTACCTGGGGAAAACACGGGGTTTCCCACTGATTTTTACAACCGAATGGAGAGTACCGTTCACAATTTCGTTTATGCGCAGACCGGCCGGCGGCTGCATCAATTGTAGACACCAACAGATAATCGCAATGATTGTGGAAGCGGATTCCACAGACCCGTCCGGAGCCCCGCCGAGCGGAGCGCGGCGGCAGTCCAGGTGTTGCAGCCGAAGAGGGCGTTGAAGTATCCCTTGGCTTCGAAAAACCGGTCGATCTCCCCGTAACCCGCATTCGGAATCGGCGCGATCTCGCCCTCATTGCGGATGAAGCTGTCCAGGATGAAGTTGCGCAGCCGCGCCAGCTGATCGTCATCAATATCGAATGCCGCAATGCCGGGCTGCGGCTCGGTGATATGACCGGCAAGATCCACATGCAGCACCGAACGATCGATCGTCAGCGCCCGCAGCACCGGCAGCGGCTTCAGCTCCGCCCAGTTCGGTGTTTCCAGATAGAAGGCGCGGCCGCCCCAGCCGATGACGAGCCATTCCGCATTCGGATGGCCGAGCGGAAAACCGCTGCCATGGAGGAAGGAAAAGGCCGCGCGCGTTTCTTCGTCGAGCGGAATGGCAATATCGGTATGGATCGATCCCGACAGCAGCAGAATCCGGTGCGTCGTCTCCTCGGACGACGCCTTCACGGGGGCGATCAGCGGCCGGGGAATGAAGGTCCCGCCCGCGGCCAGAACCACGAGCAGAACCACGATCCGCAACAGCCAGCGCATGACCACGCGCACGGAACGAGCGCCTAGAACAGGAAGTAGCGCTGCGCCATCGGCAGCACCGTCGCCGGTTCGCAGGTCAGCAATTCGCCGTTCGCCCTCACTTCGTAGGTCTCCGGATCGACTTCGATCTCCGGCGTCAGGTCATTGTGGATCATCGACGCCTTGGAGATGCCGCCGCGCGTATTTTTCACAGCGACGAGTTCCTTCGCGACCCCGAGCCGGCCCTTCAGCCCGGCATCGAGCGAGGCCTGGCTGACGAAGGTGACGGAGGAATTAGTGAGGCTCTTGCCATAGGAGGCAAACATCGGCCGGTAGTGCACCGGCTGCGGCGTCGGGATCGAGGCGTTCGGATCGCCCATCGGGGCCGCCGCGATCGAGCCGCCGAGCAGCACCATGTCGGGCTTCACGCCGAAGAAGGCCGGGTTCCAGAGCACGAGGTCGGCGCGCTTGCCGATCTCGACCGAACCGATCTCATGGCTGAGGCCATGGGCGATCGCCGGATTGATCGTGTATTTGGCGATATAGCGGCGAACACGGAAATTGTCGTTATCGCCCTTTTCCTCTTTCAGCCGGCCGCGCTGGCGTTTCATCTTGTCGGCCGTCTGCCAGGTGCGGATCGCCACCTCGCCGACGCGACCCATGGCCTGGCTGTCCGACGAGATGATCGAGAACGCGCCGATATCGTGGAGAATGTCTTCCGCCGCGATCGTCTCCTTGCGGATACGGCTTTCGGCAAAGGCGATATCCTCGGGGATCGACGGCGACAAGTGATGGCAGACCATCAGCATGTCGAGATGCTCGGCGATGGTATTGACCGTATAGGGCCGCGTCGGATTGGTCGACGACGGAATGACGTTCGGCTGGCCGCAGATCTTGATGATATCGGGCGCATGGCCGCCGCCTGCCCCTTCCGTGTGGAAGGCATGGATGGTGCGGCCCTTGATGGCGCCGATCGTATCCTCGACGAATCCGCTTTCGTTCAGCGTATCGGTGTGGATCATCACCTGCACGTCGTATTCGTCGGCGACCGACAGGCAGCAATCGATGGCGCCAGGCGTCGTGCCCCAATCCTCGTGCAGTTTCAGCGAGGTGGCGCCGGCCAGCACCATTTCGGTGAGCGCACCCGGCAGCGAGGCGTTGCCCTTGCCGGCAAAGGCAAGGTTCATCGGGAAGGCGTCCGCTGCCTCGATCATGCGGGCGAGATGCCAGGGGCCTGGCGTGCAGGTGGTGGCGAGCGTGCCATGCGCCGGCCCCGTGCCGCCGCCGAGCATGCAGGTCATGCCGGACATCAGCGCTTCTTCGATCTGCTGCGGCGCGATGAAGTGGATATGGCTGTCCATGCCGCCTGCGGTCACGATCTTGCCTTCGGCGGCGATCGCCTCCGTGCCCGGGCCGACGATAATGTTGACGCCGGGCTGCATATCCGGATTGCCCGCCTTGCCGATCGCAACGATGCGGCCGTTCTTCAGCCCGATATCGGCCTTGTAGATGCCCGAATGATCGACGATTACCGCATTGGTGATGACGGTATCGACCGCGCCGTCCGCGCGTGTCACCTGGCTCTGGCCCATGCCGTCACGGATCACCTTGCCGCCGCCGAACTTCACCTCCTCGCCATAGGTGGTGAAATCCTTCTCGATCTCGATGAAAAGCTCCGTATCGGCAAGGCGCACCTTGTCGCCGGTGGTCGGTCCGAACATGCCGGCATAAGCGGCGCGGGAGATCTTGTAGGGCATCCATCAGGCTCCATGGGAGGAAGAGAAAAGCATTTTTTCGCCAAGCCGCGAGAGACGGCCGGCGGCAACATAGGTGTCGACAAGCTGCCGTTCGGCCGCAAACGGGTGCCATTCCCAGCCGGCGTGACCGAAGCCGGCCAGCATCACCTCGGCCTCAGCATATTTGTCCAGCACCTCGGCGATGACGATCATGCCGCTGCTCGGCACCACATAGGACGCCGGCGCAAAGGCCGAAAGCGAGGCGTCGACGGCCTCGTGGACCGTCTTGCCGATGACGACATGCGTCTTGCCGGCATCAGCGCAGAAAGCGCCGAACGCGTCCGTATAGTCGTCGCAGAAATCGTCGAGCTCCGGATGCGAGACGGCAAGCGGCGCCCGCATCGCGGCAAATTTTTTCGGGTCGCGCACGCTCCAGATTTCGCGCGCCGCGACGATGCCGGGATGGGCGCGCCACGCGGGCGAACCGAGCATCGCCTTGGCAGGCCGGCCGGTATTGCAGACCGCAACGGCATCCGTGCGGCTGCCGCCGGCGCCGTAGGAGCGGCAATCGTTGAAGCGGATGACGAAATCGGCGGCATCGATGATGCCTGCCTGCCCTTCCCCGACCTCGCCATTGCCGACGATTACGATCTTTTTGATCACCTTAGTTGCCCATCGTGTCTGCGAGCTCTTTCAGCTCTTTCGTGCGTTTATCCGTCTCTTCGGCCAGGCATCCGGCAACCAGCATCGGCTCCATCGTGCCGCCGCGGGCCTGGAAGCCGAAGGCGTCGCATTGGGCGTCGCGATAATCGATCCAGGCGCGCTGCGCCTTGACCAGCGCCTTTTCCGCGCCCTTCATGTCGCCGTCGAGATCCTTGTCGATCGCCACCATGGCCGCGCGCGTCTTCTTGTATTGCTCGTTCAGCGCCTTGTCGGCAGTCTCATGGCGCGCGACCTCGCAGGACGTCATGTCCGACTGCGTCTTCGGATTCTGGCAATCGATATCCTGGGCGGAGGCCGCACTTGAAGCCAGCAGCATCGCCGCCCCGAAGAGGCAGATCTTCAAACGCATGCGTTCCTCCCGTTAAAGCTTGCCCATCACCAGCTGACGGAAGCCATAGACCTCACGCTTGCCGGAAAGCGGGATCAGCGTCACCGAGCGCGTCTGCCCCGGCTCGAAGCGCACCGCCGTTCCCGCCGGAATATCGAGCCGCTTGCCCTGCGCCGCCGCACGGTCGAAGGAAAGCCCGGCATTGGTTTCGGCGAAGTGATAGTGGCTGCCGACCTGCACCGGCCGGTCGCCGGTATTGGAAACCTCCAGCGTCACCGTCGGCGCGCCGGCATTGAGTTCGATGTCGCCGCTTGCGGCAATGATTTCGCCCGGAATCATCTCATTCTCCTTAAGCCGCCTTGGGCGCGCAGCCCTCGGCCTTCAGCACACGTTTTGTCGATGCCGGATGTTTGGCAAGCATGGCGGCCGGCCGGATGGGCCTGGCGACGAGATTGCCGCCGCAATTCGGGCAGAGACCTTTCAGCACGCCGTCCACGCAATCGGCGCAGAAGGTGCATTCATAGGTGCAGATCCGCGCGTCCGCACTCTCCGGCGGCAAATCCCTATCGCAGCACTCACAATTGGGCCTGAGTTCCAGCATTTTCTCTCCTTACCGGATCGGTTCGTGCACGGTGACGAGCTTGGTGCCGTCGGGGAAGGTCGCCTCCACCTGCACGTCATGGATCATCTCGGCAACGCCTTCCATCACCTGGTCGCGGCCGATCACATGGGCGCCGGCCTCCATCAGCTCGGCGACCGGACGGCCGTCGCGGGCGCCTTCGACGACGAAATCGCTGATCAGCGCGATCGCCTCGGGATAGTTCAGCTTGACGCCACGCTCCAGCCGCCGCCGCGCCACCATCGCCGCCATCGATATCAGCAGCTTGTCTTTTTCTCTCGGAGTGAGGTTCATTACGTACCCATCTGCTTCGTGCTTAAATTCATAGATTCCAGACTTTCGGCACAGGCGCACCATTGCGCAAGGTGGAAATGACCGGGATCAGGATTTTTCTGAGCGAGAAGCCATCGGCTGCCGCAAGGCGCACGACGAGCTTGTCGTTCCAGGCGCTGGCGCCACCCATCGGCCCTTCGACGAACGGCCGCACTTTGCCGAGATAGGCCTCTGCAAGCGGCCCGGCATAGAGCAGCGTCGCAAAGGCGACCTGCCCGCCGAGCACGGCCTGGCGCGCAGCCAGCGCCGAAATACCTTCCGAAAGCTTCAGTTCCTCGGCATGGATCAGCCGGCCCGAACGGCGGATGCGCCAGCGGTCGCGGAAAAGCCCCGTCTCCACCGCCTCGCCCATCGCCTTGCGGCCGAGCAGCACCGCCTCGACGGCCAGGAATTCGGCGCTCTCGTCGAGATCGACATCGAGCCGGCGGAAAAGTGAGGCGCGGTCGAAGAGGATCGTTTCCTGCGGCAGCCAGTCGACGCGCGCTCCCGCCCCAACTTCGATGCGGGTCGTCACCTCGGCGGTGCCAGCCGATGCCTTGTAGATCTTCTCGCAGGCCTGGGTGGTCACGTCGATCTTCGTGCCGGCGCCGGCAACGACGCTCCAATCCATCCGGTCGCCACCGGTCAGCCCGCCCGCGGTATTGATGATGACGGCTTCCATCGAGGCATCGAACGTATCGGGCAGACGGATCTTCGCCGCGCCCTCCTGATAGAGTTCACGGAGGCGCGTGCGGCCGTCGAGCAGCCTTGCCGCCAGATGCCCGCGCCCCTCCGCTCTTTGCGGTCTCGTGCTGGCCGCCGCAATCGTCATATCGTCCCTTTCGGTCGCGCCACCGCTTTTCATTTCATCGCGCGAATCACGGAAAGCAAGCAATTCCCATGCCGCCTGGAAGGTGCAGGAGATGGGCGAACCGCCGCAGCCTCTGCCGCAAAATACGGCATCTGCCCGTCATACGGTCAGATGACGGCGGGCTTCCGGCGTATCCAGCGTCTCCGCCAGCCCTTCATGCACGATCTCGCCGCGATCCATGATGTAGACATAGTCGGCAAGCTCCCGGCAGAAATCCAGATATTGTTCGACGAGCAGGATCGCCATGCCGGTGGAATCGCGGAGATAACGGATCGCCCGGCCGATATCCTTGATGATCGACGGCTGGATGCCCTCGGTCGGCTCGTCGAGCACGAGGATCTTCGGCCGCGTCACCATGGCGCGCCCGATCGCCAGCTGTTGCTGCTGCCCGCCGGAAAGATCGCCGCCCCGACGCGACAGCATCGACTTCAGCACTGGAAAGAGACTGAAGATATCGTCGGGAATATTGCGGTCGCGGCGGGCAAGCGGCGCGAAGCCGGTTTCGAGATTTTCCTTGACGGTCAGCAGCGGAAAGATTTCACGCCCCTGCGGCACGTAGCCGATGCCCTGCTTGGCGCGGGCAAAGGGCGGCAGGCCGTTCAGCTTCGTATCGTTGAAGGTGACGGTGCCGGCCGACAGCGGATGCTGGCCGGTGACGGCGCGCAGAAGCGAACTCTTGCCGACGCCGTTGCGGCCCAGCACGCAGGTGATCTTGCCCATCTCCGCCTTGATGGAGATACCGCGCAGCGCCTGCGCAGCGCCATAATGCAGATTTGCGTTTTCGACTGTCAGCATGATGCCGTCTCCTGGCGCGTTGCGGCTGCAAAAACCCCTCCCCGACCCCTCCCCACAAGGGGGAGGGGCTGACCCGGAGCTGCCGCCTTGCCTCCCATCCAACCGCGGGAAAACCGATAATTATGGCGGTGAGCGAGCCGCTCGGTTAAGCCCCTCCCCCTTGTGGGGAGGGGTTGGGGAGGGGTCGAACCCGCAGAGATAACAAAGAGTTCAATCATCCCCTCACCGCCCCAGATAGTTCTCGATCACCTTCGGATCGGAGCTGACGAAATCGATCGAGCCTTCCGCCAGCACAGAGCCTTCCGCCAGGCACGTCACCTTGACGCCGAGGTCGCGGATGAAGCCCATGTCATGCTCGACGACCACGACAGACCGGGTCTTGGCGATATCCTTCAGCAGGATCGCCGTTTCCGCCGTCTCGGCATCCGTCATGCCGGCCACCGGCTCGTCGACGAGCAGGAGTTTCGGTTCCTGCGCGAGCAGCATGCCGATCTCCAGCCACTGCTTCTGCCCGTGCGAGAGATTGGCCGCCAGTTCGTCGCGCCGGTGCGTCAGCCTCACGGTTTCCAGGATTTCCTCGATGCGCGCCCTGTCCTCCCCCGAAAGCCGGTAGAACAGTGTCGAGAACACCGAGCGGCGGCGGTTCAGCGCCAGCTCCAGATTGTCCCAGACCGTATGGCTTTCGAAGACCGTCGGCTTCTGGAATTTGCGGCCGATGCCGAGCTGGGCGATGTCGGCCTCGTCCTTCTTGGTGAGGTCAACGGTGCCGTTGAAGAACACCTCGCCCTCGTCGGGCCTGGTCTTGCCGGTGATGATATCCATCATCGTCGTCTTGCCGGCACCGTTCGGGCCGATGATGGCGCGAAGCTCGCCGGGCTCGATGACGATCGAGAGCGAATTCAGCGCCTTGAAGCCGTCGAAGGAAACGGAGACCCCGCTGAGATAGAGCACGCTGGTCGGTTTGACGTCGGGGATCATGGGCTCACTCCGCTGCCTGGATTTTCGGCTCGATGCTATCTTCCTGCGCAGGTGACGGCGCGGGCTCGGAGACGGCCTTCCGTCGGCCGAGATAGTGCGAAATCGTGCCGACGACGCCCTTCGGCAGGAGCAGCGTCACGGCGACGAAGAGGCCGCCGAGCGCAAACAGCCAGAACTCCGGAAAGAGGCCGGTAAAGATCGTCTTGCCGCCGTTGACGAGGATCGCGCCGATGATCGGCCCAATCAGCGTGCCGCGCCCGCCGACCGCCGTCCAGATGACGACTTCGATCGAGTTGGCGGGCGCGAATTCGCCGGGATTGATGATGCCGACCTGCGGCACGTAGAGCGCGCCTGCAATGCCCGCCATCATCGCCGAGACGACGAAGGTGAAGAGCTTGAAATGCTCGACGCGGTAGCCGAGGAAGCGCGTGCGGCTTTCCGCATCGCGCACGCCGACGAGCACCTTGCCGAATTTCGAACGTACGATTGCCGAGGCGATCGTCAGCGACAGCGCCAGGAAGATCGCGGTCGCGGCAAAGAGGCTGGCGCGCGTACCATCGGCCTGGATGTTGAAGCCGAGGATGTCCTTGAAATCGGTCATGCCGTTATTGCCGCCGAACCCCATGTCGTTGCGGAAGAAGGCAAGCAGCAGCGCATAGGTCATCGCCTGGGTGATGATCGAGAGATAGACGCCGTTGACGCGCGAGCGGAAGGCGAACCAGCCGAAGACGAAGGCGAGCAGGCCGGGCACGGCGAGCACCATCAGCGCCGCGAACCAGAACTGGTCGAAGCCGTACCAGAACCAGGGCAGTTCCTTCCAGTTCAGGAACACCATGAAGTCGGGCAGGATGGGATCGCCGTAGACGCCGCGCGAGCCGATCTGGCGCATCAGATACATGCCCATCGCATAGCCGCCGAGCGCGAAGAAGGCGCCGTGGCCGAGCGAAAGGATGCCGCAGAAGCCCCAGACGAGATCGAGCGCCAGCGCCAGCAGCGCATAGGTCAGGTACTTGCCGAACAGCGCCATGATATAGGTCGGCACGTGCAGCGGGTGCGTCGGGCCGGTGGCAAGGTTCAGCACCGGCACGAGAATGGCGACCGCCAGCAGCAGGGCGACGGCGATGGAGATCCTGCGATCGAGAGACCGGAGAAGGAAGGCCGTTATCATGCTTCCACCGCCCTTCCTTTGAGTGCGAAGAGTCCGCGCGGACGCTTCTGGATGAAGAGAATGATGAGGACGAGCACCAGGATCTTGCCGAGCACGGCGCCGGCAAAGGGCTCGAGGAACTTGTTGACGACGCCGAGCGACAGCGCGCCGACCAGCGTGCCCCAGAGATTGCCGACACCGCCGAAGACGACGACCATGAAGCTGTCGATGATGTAATTCTGCCCGAGGTTCGGCGAGACGTTGTCGATCTGCGAGAGCGCCACGCCGGCCATGCCGGCGATGCCGGAGCCGAGCGCGAAGGTGAAGGCATCGACCCAGCCGGTGCGGATGCCCATAGACGAGGCCATGCGTCGGTTCTGCGTCACCGCCCGCATCTGCAGGCCGAAGGCGGAGCGCTTGAGCAGCATCAGGAGCGTCACGAATACCACCATCGAGAAGACGATGATCCAGAGCCGGTTCCAGGTAATGACGAGCCCGCCGAAATCGAAGGCGCCGGACATCCAGCTCGGATTGCGGACCTCGCGGTTGGTCGGGCCGAAATAGCTGCGGATCGCCTGTTGCAGGATCAGCGACACGCCCCAAGTGGCGAGCAGCGTTTCCAGCGGACGGCCGTAGAGATAACGGATGACGACGCGCTCGATGACGAGGCCGACGAAACCGGTAAAGACGAAGGCGGCCGGCACCGCGAAAACAAGCGAATAATCGGCAAGCGACGGAAAGGCCGAGGTGATATATTCCTGCACGACATAGGTCGTATAGGCGCCGATCATCACCATCTCGCCATGCGCCATGTTGATCACGCCCATGACGCCGAAGGTGATGGCAAGGCCGATCGCGGCGAGCAGCAGCACCGAGCCGAGCGACAGGCCGTACCAGACGTTCTGGACGACGTCCCAGAGCGCCAGGTCGCGGTTGATCGAATTGATTTCCGTCTGGATCGCGGGCTTCAGATCGTCAGGGGCATTCGCCATCGCCGTCGTCAGGATCGTCAGCGCATCGCGGCCGCCGCGGGCGGCGATCATGTCGATGGCGGCCCTCTTCTCCTCGATGCCGGCATCGCTCTTCAGCACCATCACGGCCCGCGCTGCTTCCATCGTGTTTTTGATCTCGCCGTCCTTCTCGGCTGAAAGAGCCGAATTCAGGAGTTCGAGATTGGCGGGATCGGCATCCCTCAGCATGCCCTCGGCCGCCGCGAGCCGCGCGGAGCGATCCGGGCTCAGAAGCGTCAGTTGGCTCATCACCGTCGTGATCGTGGTGCGCAGGGAATTGTTGATCTTGACCTTAGACATCATGTCGGGGTCGACATCGGCAGCCGCCTCGCCGGTGATCGGATCGGAATAGGTGGGCTCGTCCTCCGTGCCGCCCTGAACGAGAACGGGACCGCCCTCTGAATTGACGTAGAGCTGGCCGTCGCTCAAGCGCTGCAGGATCTGGCTGACATGCGAATCCCCGGAAGCAGCAAGCGCCCGGATGGCCGCATCGCGCTCGGGAAAGCCGCCGACGCCGAGCGCATCGACGAGAGCGTGCACGTCGCCCTCGGCGCGCAGGCCGGTCACCGAAAACGTCAGGCCCGAAAGCATCAGGCAAAATGTCAGAAGAAAAATCTTGATGGCGCGAAACATCGGCTCTCTCGCCTCGAGTGTCGTCGGCCTTGCGGCGCAGCGGTAAGGACGGAGCTTCCGCCCGGATCAGCTCCGGACGGAAGTCTTCAGGCTGTCAAACGGATCGGGTCCTCAGGAACCCTTGCCGCCGCACTTGCCGGTGGCAACGTTGAAGTTGCCGCAGGAGAGAGGCTTGCGCCAATCGGAGATCAGGTCCTTGGAGTCGGGCAGGTAGTCGGACCATTCGTCACCGACGACGGCGGGCGTCTGCTGGACGATTTCGAACTGGCCGTCGGCCTGGATTTCACCGATCAGCACCGGCTTGGTGATGTGGTGGTTCGGCATGACGGTGGCATAGCCGCCAGAGAGGTTCGGAACGGTGACGCCGATGATGTTGTCGAGAACGGCATCGGTATCCGTGGTGCCGGCGGCCTGCACGGCCTTCACCCAGGCGTTGAAGCCGATATAGGCAGCTTCCATCGGGTCGTTCGTCACGCGCTTGTCGTTCTTGGTGAACGCATGCCATTCCTTGATGAACTTCTTGTTGGCCGGGCTTTCGACAGACTCGAAGTAGTTCCAGGC
Organism: Rhizobium sp. BR 249; assembly: GCF_047445895.1. Classification (NCBI taxonomy): domain Bacteria; kingdom Pseudomonadati; phylum Pseudomonadota; class Alphaproteobacteria; order Hyphomicrobiales; family Rhizobiaceae; genus Rhizobium; species Rhizobium sp. BR 249. The sequence continues at coordinate 202,822 of NZ_JARWKX010000005.1, forward strand.
GGCGAGATGGCCGACCAGCGGCTTGGTATCGAGACCGGCAAGCTCTTCTTCGCCGACCGAGAAGGCAACGACGGGAATGTCGGTCGCCTTGATGCCCTGGTTGCCGAGTTCCTTGTAGAAGGGAACGTTGGCGTCACCGTTGATGGTGGAGACGACGGCGGTCTTCTTGCCGGCCGAGCCGAATTCCTTGATCTTGGCGACCTCGGTCTGCCAGTCGGAGAAGCCGAACGGCGTGTAGTTGACGAGAATGTCTTCCTTCGGAATGCCCTTGGATTCGAGATAGGCCGCGAGGATCTTGTTGGTCGTGCGGGGATAGACGTAGTCGGTGCCTTCGAGCACGAAGCGCTTCACGCCCTCGGTCTTCATCAGGTAGTCGACGGCCGGGATCGCCTGCTGGTTCGGAGCAGCACCCGTATAGAAGATGTTGCGCGAGGATTCTTCGCCTTCATACTGCACGGGGTAGAAGAGCAGCGAGTTCAGCTCTTCGAAAACCGGCAGGACGGATTTGCGCGAGGACGAGGTCCAGCAGCCGAAGACGGCGGCGACCTTGTCCTTTTCGATCAGCTCGCGGGCCTTTTCGGCGAAGAGCGGCCAATCGGAGGCCGGATCGACGACGACGGCTTCGAGCTTCTTGCCCAGAAGGCCGCCCTTCTTGTTCTGCTCGTCGATGAGCATCAGCATGGCGTCTTTCAGCGTGGTTTCGGAAATCGCCATCGTGCCCGAGAGCGAATGCAGCACGCCGACCTTGATCGTGTCTTCGGCGGCCACCGCGCCGTGGAAGACGGCCGAAGCCGCCATGACGGCGCCAAGTGCGGCGCCGGTAAAGCTGGATTTGAGATTCATATGGTTGATCCCCTCTTTGTTCCGCAACAGGCCGGAAACGGAAATTAACTGTTGCCGAGGGGACTATCGGGTGCTGCAGCGCAAAAACACATACGCAAAATGACGTAGGCGCGGGGGTCGAATGGGCAGGCAGAGAAGAAGGGCACCCCCGCAGCAGAGGATGCCCTTCCGGTTCGAGGCGGAAATTATTCGTCGATCGTCAGAGTGACCGAGGTCGGGCCGTAGGAGAGCGTCGCCTTGCGGCCGGAGACGGTGAGCTTGCCGAACGTGCCGGTCACGGCCGTTGCCTTCACGATCTCGATCTTCGTTCCGGGTGCCGGGGCAAAATCATCGGCAAGCGTCACGTCGAGATCGCCGGCGAGCGTCGCCTTGCCTGCAACGAACAGCGTGCCTGCGCCGTCAGCATTGAGCGTCGGCTTCGCCGTGGCGCCGGCGAGCTGCTGATAGTCGCCGCCCACGGTCAGCGGCTTGTCGGCCGCCACGATGAGCGAACCGCCATTGACCGTCAGCCCGCCGGCCCCGAAGGCCGAAGGCGAGCCGGCCACCAGCACGCCCTCTTCCAGCACGGTGCCGCCGGCATAGCTGTTGGCGCCCGAAAGCCCGAGAATGCCGCTGCCGCGCTTCACCAGTTTGCCCTTGCCGCCGATGTCGTTGCGCCAGGTATCGATGGCATTGAAGCCGCCCTTTGCCGCATCCATCGTCACGGTCACATCCTGTTCGAAGGCGCCGTAGCCGTCGGCGGCGGCAAACAGGTTGAGGCGGCCATAACCTTCCGCGTCGTCGAGGAGCGGATAGCCCGAGGCGATCTCCGTCGTGCCGAGCACCGCACGGCGCTGTTCGCCGTCGAGATAAGGCAGACGGGTTTCGAGAAGCGCTTCGGCGCCCTGCGGCACGCGGGCCGGCTGGTCGGTCGCATGTATCGTCGGCAGGCCGTAGGTCAGGCGCTGCAACACGTAAGCGCGGTTGGCCTCATGATCGGCGAAACGGTCTGCGGCAAGCGGCGCTGCATGGGCGGCGACTTCGAGCGCACCCGCATCCGCAACACCCGACTTGGCGATCAGCCATGACTGCGCCTGGGCGTAAGCATCGCTCTTCAGGGCAGCATTGTCGGCCTTGTTGAGATTATAGACGACCGTGGCGGTGCCGAGCATGCGGCCGCCCATCACGTCGAGAGGAGAATGCATGCCGGCAAGGATGCGGTCTTCGCCCAGTTCGCTGGCGCGCGTGAGCATTTCCTGGAAACGCTGCGGCACGAGATAGGCCATGGCGAGCGCATCACGCCAGGCTTCCGCCGTATGTCCGCTCGGGAAACCGCCGTCTTCGACCGGCTTGCCGCTCTTGGCGGGCTCCAGCGTCGGAACGACCGAGACGTCCTGGCTCCAGCGGTAGGGGCGGCCATATTTGAAATAGCGCTTGGCGGGCTCGGTCGAGCCGTCACCGCTCGCCGCATTGATGAAGTCGATGGCAAGGCCCATGTCCGGGTTGGCATCGGTCTTGTTTTCCGTGTCCGGCTTGCTGCCGGCACCGCGATTGTTGCCCTTGTCGTCATATTTGACGGTGGTCGCATCGGCCGCCACTTCGGTGATCGTGGTCGTCTGCTTGGAGCCGGCCTTCCAGGCGTCCGTCAGCGGGCCGAGGCCATCTACGATGCTGGCATTCTTGCCGCGGCGATCGTCGAGATAGGCGGCGACCGCCTGCTCGGCCGTCCGCGCCTGCGTCGCCTTGACGACATAGGCGATGTTCGCATCGTGAACTGGCTTGTTGACGATCTGGCCGTCAGTCTTGCTGAAGGGAATGCCGTCCCAATCCGTCTTGGCAACGGCGGGGCAATTATCCTTGGCCGGGGCTTCTACGCCGGCATCGACGAAAGGCGTGCGCGGGGTCCAGACTTCGAGGAAGCCGGAGAGAAGATGAACGGCGGCGTTGGTGTCCACCGTCGAGAAGCAGGCGTCGCCGCGCTTGTTGGTATTTCCGGTTTCGGCGTAAGGCGCTTTCGCGGCCTGCTCGGCGGCGGCGAACGACGGCACGATCGAAAGGAGGCAGACGAGAGCTGTGCTGAGGCGGCAAAGTTTTGAAACAGACATGTGTGCACCCGAAATGGTTGAACGAACGGCGGGAGGGTTAGAGCGCTCATGTGACAGAGCCGTATCAAAAATATTACTGTTCTGCGAATCCGCCAGTGCCCCACCTCTTGCCTTTCCCGCTTATCCCGCCAAAACTGCCGTGCAGAAGATGAGCCCAACGAGAGTGCCGGAAAGAGGGCATGACAGCGCGCCAACGCATCATTCCGGTGAGACGCGAATATAATCGCTGGGTCGCCAACCAGACGCTTGAAGACTATGCGCTGCGCTTCACCGCGAAGAGCGCCCGGCATTTCTCCTCCGAGCGCATCTCGCAGACGGCGATCGGCGCGATCTCCTTCCTGGCGCTCGAAGCGATCGGCGCCGCGATCACCCTTTCCTACGGCACCACCAACGCCTTCTACGCGATCATCGTCGCCTCGATCGCCATGCTGGCGATCGGCCTGCCGATCAGCCGATACGCCATCCGTCACGGCGTCGACATCGATCTCCTGACGCGCGGCGCCGGCTTCGGCTATATCGGTTCGACCATCACCTCGCTGATCTATGCGAGCTTCACCTTCATGCTGTTTGCGATCGAGGCATCGATCATGTCCGGCGCATTGGAGCTCACCCTCGGCATTCCGCTCTGGATCGGCTACATCATCAGCGCCGTCATGGTGATCCCGCTGGTGACGCATGGCGTGCGGCTGATCAGCAAGTTCCAGCTGATGACCCAGCCCTTCTGGATCGTACTGAACATCCTGCCCTTCATCTTCATCGCCTTCATGGACTGGGAAAAGTTCGATCTCTGGCGCGCCTTCGCCGGCATCCATCACGCTTCGGGTCCGCCCGGCACCGTCGCGGGCTTCGATCTGCTCGAATTCGGCGCCGCCTCCGCCGTCATCCTGGCGCTGATGTCGCAGATCGGCGAACAGGCCGATTTCCTGCGCTTCCTGCCGCCGGTCCCGCAGCGCAAATGGCGCCATCGCCTGGCCGTTTTCCTCGCCGGGCCGGGCTGGGTCATCATCGGCGCACCGAAGCTGCTGGCCGGCTCGTTTCTCGTCGTGCTGACCTTCACCTCGGGCGTGCCTCTCGACCGCGCCGCCGACCCGGCGCAGATGTATCTGACCGCCTTCGGCTACATGGTTCCCTGGCACAATGCGGCGCTGCTGCTGATGGCCGCCTTCGTCGTCGTCTCGCAGCTCAAGATCAACGTGATGAACGCCTATGCTGGCTCGCTCGCATGGTCGAACTTCTTCTCGCGGCTGACCCACAGCCATCCCGGCCGCGTCATCTGGCTGGTCTTCAACGTCGCAATCGCCCTGCTCCTGATGGAACTCGGCATCTACCGGCTGCTGGAGGAGACGCTCGGCATCTTCTCGATCGTCGCCATGGCCTGGCTCTGCACCATCTCGGCCGATCTCTTCATCAACAAGCCGCTCGGGCTCGCCCCTCCCGGCATCGAATTCAAGCGCGCCCATCTCTACGACATCAACCCGGTCGGCCTCGGCGCCATGACGCTGTCGGCGACGGTGTCGCTGATCGCCCATTTCGGCGCCCTCGGCGAGACGGCCGCCTCGCTCGCTCCTTATATCACTCTCGTCATCGCGCTCATCGCCACGCCGGCGCTCGCCTGGGCGACGAAAGGGAAATTCTACCTCGCCCGCAAGCCGCGCCAGAGCTGGAAGAACCTGACTGCTATCACCTGCTCCGTCTGCGAGCATCCCTTCGAGCCGGAGGATATGGCGTGGTGTCCGGCCTATGCCGCGCCGATCTGCTCGCTTTGTTGCTCGCTCGACAGCCGCTGCCATGACATGTGCAAGCCGGCGGCCCGCTTCAACGCCCAGGTCGGCACCGTCGCCAGGACGCTGCTGCCGGAAAGCGTGGTCGGCAAGCTGACGACGCGCCTGGGCCGCTACGGCATCGCCGTCGCCCTGGCGCTGACCGCCATCGGCGCAATCCTGGCGATGATCGCCCATCAAGTCGCCTCCGCCTCTCCCGAGACGGCGGAGGTGGTCAATCGCACCATCCTCATCGTCTTCTTCGTCTTCTCGGTGATTTCAGGTGTGGTCTGCTGGTTCTATGTGCTCGCCCATGACAGCCGCGTCGTCGCCGAGGAAGAATCCTCGCGCCAGAACACGCTGCTGCTCAAGGAAATCGCCGCCCATAAGAAGACCGACACTGCCCTGCAGAACGCCAAGGAGACGGCCGAGGCCGCCAACCGCGCCAAGAGCCGCTATGTCGTCGGCCTCAGCCATGAACTGCGTACACCTTTGAATGCCGTGCTCGGCTACGCCCAGATCCTCGAACGCGACGAGACAATCCCGGCGCCGCGCCAATCCTCGATCAAGGTCATCCGCCGCAGCGCCGAACATCTCTCCGGCCTGATCGACGGTCTGCTCGACATTTCCAAGATCGAGGCCGGCCGCCTGCAGGTCTATTCCAACGAGATCAACATCCAGGACTTCCTCGACCAGATCGTCGAGCTTTTCCGCCCGCAGGCACAGGCCAAGGGGATTGCCTTCATCCATCAGCGCTCACCGGCCTTGCCGCAATTCGTCCGCACCGACGAGAAGCGCCTGCGTCAGATCCTCGTCAACCTGCTCTCCAACGCCATCAAATTCACCGACGGGGGCAGCGTCACCTTCGATGTCGGCTATCGCAGCCAGGTGGCGACCTTCACCGTCGCCGACACCGGCCGCGGCATCGCCGAGAAGGACCTGACGCGCATCTACGAGCCTTTCCAGCGCGGCGAGGCAGACAGCGTGCGGCCGATGCCGGGCCTCGGTCTCGGCCTCACCATCACCCGGCTTCTGACCAATACGCTCGGCGGTGAGATTGCGGTTTCGAGCACCAAGGACGAAGGCTCGACCTTCCGTGTGCGGCTGATGCTGTCCGCCGTCATGCGCGCCGCCGCCCCGCCGCAGGAAAAGCGCATCGTCGGTTACGACGGCCCACGCCGCACGATCGTCGTCGTCGACGACAACGAGGATCACCGCGAGATGATGCGGGAAATCCTGGCGCCGCTCGATTTCATCGTGCTGACGGCGGCAGGCGGCGCCGAATGCCTGACGCTGATCGACGGCATCATGCCCGATCTTTTCCTCGTCGATATCCTGATGCCCGGCATGAGCGGCTGGCAACTCGTCTCGCGCCTGCGGGAAGCCGGCCAGGCGGCGCCGGTGCTGATGCTTTCCGCCAATATCGGCGATGCGACGGTTTTGAGTGACAGCGACGACAGCCATAATGACGCGATCGGCAAACCCGTCGACATCCGCCGGCTGCGCGACAAGCTCGCCTTGCATCTCGGCCTGAACTGGGTCTATGCCGATGACGCCCCCGCCCCTCCAGCAAAAACCGAGGCGCCGATGCTGAGCCCGGGTGCCGCCCATGTGCAGGAATTGCTGCGGCTCGGCGAGATCGGTTACATCAGGGGCATCGACGCCAAGCTTTCGGACCTTGCCAAGGTGGAGGCAAATCGGCCATTCACCGAGGCTCTTCGACCCTATGTCGCCGCCTTCGATCTGGCCGGCTTCATGACCTTCCTGCACGACTTCGACGAAAAGGTGGAATCCATTGGCTGAGCCGGCCCTCCCTCGCGACATCGTTCTGCTCGTCGACGACTCGCCGGAGGCGCTGGGTTTCCTGACCGATGCGCTCGAACAGTCCGGCTTCTCCGTGCTGATCGCCACGTCGGGCACGGCAGCACTTGGCATCGTCGAGCGGATCACGCCCGATCTCATTCTGCTCGACGCCGTCATGCCCGCCATGGACGGCTTCGAGACCTGCCGCAGGCTGAAGGCGAATGCCGCCGTCGCCCAAGTGCCGGTCATCTTCATGACCGGCCTGACGGAGACCGAGCATGTCGTGCATGCGTTGGAATCCGGCGGTGTCGATTACCTCAGCAAGCCGATCAACATCGACGAACTGCGCGCGCGCATCCGCGTTCACCTGCGCAATGCCCGCTCGACCCAGAGCGCCCGCGTCGCGCTCGACGCCGCCGGCCGCCACCTGCTTGCGGTCAAGGGCGACGGCGCTATCCACTGGTCGACGCCGCAGGCGACACGGCTGGTCAACGCCGCCATGGGCAGCGACGACGGCATGGAGATCGTCGTCCGCCATATCGCCGGCTGGATGCGCGACCGTATGGCAGCGGCGCGCGACGGCATCATCTCGATCACCCATGCCGGCCAGGCGGCGCTCCAACTCGCCTTCCTCGGCGCGATCGGCCCGGACGAATATCTCTTCCGCCTTACCGCCGCCAGCCAGCGCAGCGACGACGAGGTGCTGCGCCAGCGCTTCTCGCTCACCCAACGGGAATCCGAAGTGCTGCTCTGGATCGCCAAGGGCAAAGCCAACCGCGATATCGGCGAAATACTGGGACTGTCGGCGCGCACCGTGAACAAGCACCTCGAGCAGATCTACGTGAAGCTCGGCGTCGAAAACCGGGCGTCAGCCGCGGTGAAGGCGACGCATGTTCTGCATGAGATGTGAGGGATAGCGGAAGATCTTCCGTGGTTCGCGTCACCTCCGCCGCACGGCCGACATCAGGCAGCGGAATCCACTTGGCCATCCGTGTAAGCCGGCGCCGTCTCACCGCGCGGTGGTGAAGTGCCGCCAAAAAAGAAGCCCGGTCGAAACCGGGCTTCAATGATCATATTCCTGGAAAGGAAGTAAGGCTTACATGCCCTGCGGGACGTAGGTGTACTTGCCGTCCGCGCCCTTCTTCCATTCGTACATGATGTAACCAGGAATCTTCGGGTCGCCCTTTTCGTCGAACGAGATGTCGCCGAGAACGGTCGGGAACGGACCCTTTTCCTTCATGGCCGCAGCAACGGCTTCAGGATCGAGCGAACCGGCAGCCTTGGCGGCACCGGCGATCGCCTGCATCGCAGCGTAGGAATAGAGCGTGTAGGCTTCAGGATTGAAACCGGCGGCCTTGAACTTTTCGACGAGTTCCTTGTTGGCCGGGTTCAGCGTCGGATCGGGGCCGAAGGTGTTCAGCGTGCCGGCAACGGCGTCGCCGGCGATCGATGCCAGTTCGTTCGAAACGATGCCATCGCCCGAAACCAGCGTTGCCTTCAGGCCCTGGTCGGCAGCCTGACGGATGATGAGGCCGGCTTCGGTGTGCAGGCCGCCCCAATAGATGATCGAGACGCCGGCTTCCTTCATCTTGGCGATGAGGGCCGAGAAGTCCTTGTCGCCGACATTGATGCCTTCGTACATGGCTTCCGTGAGACCAGCGGCATTCATGGCCTTCTTGGTTTCGTCGGCAAGGCCCTGACCGTAGGGGGTCTTGTCATGAACGACGGCGATCTTCGCGTCCTTGAAGTGGTCGGCAAGATACTTGCCGGCAATGGCGCCCTGCTGGTCGTCACGGCCGCAGGTGCGGAACGTGTTCCAGAGGCCGCGCTCGGTGAACTTCGGGTTGGTAGCGGCCGGGGTGATTTCGAGAATGCCGTTTTCGGCATAAACTTCCGAAGCCGGGATGGAAACGCCCGAGTTGAAGTGACCGATGACGAACTTGACGCCGTCGGCAACGAATTTGTTAGCGACCGAAATACCCTGCTTCGGGTCGGAGACGTCGTCGCCGAGCTCGATCTTGATCTGCTCGCCGTTGATGCCGCCAGCAGCGTTGATGTCGGCGGCCGCCTGCTCGGCGCCCTTCTGAAGCTGAGCGCCGAAAGCGGCGTTCGGGCCGGTCAGCGGACCGGCGACAGCGATGAGGACGTCGGCCCAAGCGTTGCCGCTGAAGGCGACCATCGCCGTCAGAGCCACTGCCGACAGAAGAGACTTCTTCATATTGTTACTCCCAATTTTTGGGCGGGTTCCGGTCCAAGACCCGGCGCATTACCCACCATTGACTGCGCCAGGAAAGCTGTTCCACTCTGAAGGCAATTCATGCCTAGTTTCAACGGACTGTCAATGTTTGTCCTTCCACGAAAACGCGGAAGTTTTTTCGTACAGCCAGTAATAGTTGTTGACCATCTGATTGGTGCGGCGAAAGCGGAAGCCGGCAGTCGAGAAGACCAGCAGCGTCACGAAATCGATGGTGTAATAGAGAGCGCTGAGCATCGGCCCGTTGAACAGGGCGTGGTGCAGAAACTGCATCGCCCAGGCCAGGAGGAAGGTGTAGACGACGACCAGCGGATAATTGTTCCAGCCGTCAGCAACCGCCTTGCCGGCCCGCCAGGCGGTCCAGAAGCCGATGAGCACGACGAGAGCACGAATGATCACTCGCACACCGTCGTCACTTTCGAAGAAAAGTCCCTGCATATCAAACTCCTCCTTCGACCTAGTGTCTTCCGCCTTCGAGATAGGCGGCGCGGACTTCCGGATTGGCGAGCAGTTCCTTACCGGAGCCGCTCATCGTCACCTTGCCGTTCACCATCACATAAGCGCGATGCGAAAGCCTCAAGGCGGCGAATGCGTTCTGCTCGACGAGGAATACGGTGAGCCCTTCCTGTTCGTTGAGCTTTCGGATCGCCTCGAAAATGCCCTTGACGATCAGCGGCGCAAGGCCGAGCGAGGGTTCGTCGAGAAGCAGCAGCTTCGGGCGGGCCATCAGCGCGCGGCCGATCGACAGCATCTGCTGCTCGCCGCCCGAAAGCGTTCCGCCGCGCTGGGCGTGGCGTTCCTTGAGACGCGGGAAGAGCGTGAAGATCTTTTCGACGTCCTCGGCAAAATATTTGAGGTTGTCGAGGCCCGCGCCCATCTGGAGGTTTTCCATGACCGTCATGCGCGGGAAGATGCGGCGCCCTTCCGGCGACTGCGCGATGCGCAGGCGGGCGATTTCGTGGGTCGGCAGCTTGGTGATGTCGCGGCCCTCGAAGACGACCGAGCCGGTACGGGCCTGCGGGCTGCCGCAGATCGTCATCATCAGCGTCGACTTGCCGGCGCCGTTGGCGCCGATGAGGCTGACGATCTCACCCTTGTTGACCTGGACATCGATGCCGGCCAGCGCGCGAATGTTGCCATAATAGGTTTCGACGCCATTCACCTGAAGGAGCGGTTGACCCGTCATTACTGCATCGCCCATCAGTTTGCGCCTCCTTCGAGCTGCTCGACGGTTGCGATCACCTCTTCCACTTCCTCATCCTCGACACCGAGATAGGCCGCGATGACCTTCGGATCGTTTTTCACATGATCCGGCGTGCCATCCGAAATCTTCTGCCCGTATTCGAGGACGACGACGTGGTCGGAGATTTCCATGACCACCGACATGTCGTGCTCGATGAGCAGAATGGATGTTCCGGTTTCGGCGCGAATGCTTTGCAGAAGCTCATTGAGCTTGGCCGATTCCCGCGGGTTGAGACCCGCGGCCGGCTCGTCCAGGCATAGCAATTCCGGCCCGGTGCACATGGCGCGCGCGATCTCGAGACGTCGCTGGGCGCCGTAAGGCAGATCGCCCGCCGGATCATCGGCACGGTCGATCAATTCGGCCTTTTCAAGCCAATGACGCGCGAGTTCGACTGCGCCTGCGGCCTCCCGCTTGTAAGGACCAATGCCGAGGAGGCCGAGGATGGTAAAGCCCGATGCCTGCATCAGCTTGTTGTGCTGGGCGACGAGCAGATTTTCGAGAACCGTCAGGCCGGAGAACAGCCGGATGTTCTGGAAGGTGCGCGCCACCTTCGCTTCCTTGGTGATGCGAAAGTCCGGCAGACGCTCCAGCAGATACTGCTTGCCGCTCTTCTGGTTGAGCGTGATCATGCCCATCGTCGGCTTGTAGAAGCCGGTGATGCAGTTGAAGACGGTGGTTTTGCCGGCGCCGTTCGGGCCGATCAGCGCGGTGATATCGCCGCGCTTGGCCTCGAAAGAGAAGTCGTTGATGGCCATCAGGCCGCCGAACTTCATCGACAGGTGCTCGACTTTGAGAAGCGTGTCGCTCGACATCGCGTTGGTAACGGGGCTCATCAACCGTGGCCCTCCTTGGTAAAGCTTCCGGATACCGCCTTACGCTCCTTGAGGAAGGCGGTCGGTTCACGCGAGCCGACAAAACCGCGCGGCTTGAACAGCATGACGACGACCATGGCGAGGCCGAAAAGCAGCATGCGGTAGAGTTCCGGCGTAAAGTCAGGCCCGAAGATCTCTTTCAGGAAATCCATTTCGCGTAGCGCCTCGGTGCCGCCGACCATGACGATCGCAGCGATCGCGATCCCGGTCAGCGAGCCCATGCCACCGAGAACGACGATGGCGAGAATGACGGCCGATTCCAGGAAGACGAAGGATTCCGGCGAAACGAAGCCCTGGCGCGCTGCGAAGAACGAGCCGGCGAAGCCGCCGAACATAGCCCCCGTCGCGAAGGCGGTGAGCTTGGTCGTCACGGTGTTGATACCGAGCGAACGGCAGGCAATTTCATCTTCGCGCAGCGCTTCCCAGGCACGGCCGATCGGCATCCGGCGCAGACGGATGGTGACGTAAGCCGTCAGCATGCAGAGCGCCAGAATGAGATAGAACAGGAAGATCTTGTAATAGGCCGAAGACATCGGCAGGTGGAAGAGCTTGGCAAAGCCACCGGCCGTCGCATCGAAGGGAATGCCGAAAAGCGTTGCCTTGGGAATGCTCGAGATCCCGAACGTTCCCTTGGTGACATCTGTCCAGTTGATGAGGACAAGACGGATGATTTCACCGAAGGCAAGCGTCACGATGGCGAGGTAATCGCCGCGCAGGCGCAGGACCGGGAAGCCGAGGATGACGCCCCAGAGCGCGGCGAAGATACCGGAAAGCGGCAACAGCACCCAGAAGGACAGGCCGAAATAGCTCGACAGCAGTGCATAGGAATAAGCGCCGACGGCATAGAACGCGACGTAACCGAGATCGAGCAGGCCGGCGAGGCCCACGACGATGTTCAGCCCCCAGGCAAGCATCACGTAAATCAGGATCTGGATCCCGAAATTGTCGACCCACTTCAGCGAACCCTGAGCACCGACGAGCGCCACGATCACGACAGGATAAAGCACCAGCGCGAGCAACGCGAACTTCAGGAAATGCTGATGGAAGAAGTTCTTTTCGGTCGAGAGGGGAAGATCGCCCTCTCGCGCCTTGCTGAGCTTGCGGCGGTCGATATTCGGCTTGATGAAGACGACCATCACGAACCGGCCGACCGCAGCGACGGCGACGAAGATCGCAAGCAGTCCCCAGCGCTGGACGATGATCAGCTCGTTATTGATGTTCTGGTCGGTCTTGAGGCCGACATAGAGAACGAACATGCCGAGCGACAGGAGAGCGGCAAAAAGCGCTTCCATAAGACCTTTGCGGACAAGCCCGGCGTCGAGCTCGCCTGCAGAATTCTCGATGTTTGCCATGACGTTATACCTTCTCGACTTCCGGCCGCCCGAGGATACCCGTCGGCTTGAAGATCAGCACGAAAGCGAGGATCGCGAAGGTCGCGACATCCTTGTACGCGATGGTGAAATAGGCCGACCACAGCGATTCGATGAGGCCGATCATCAGCCCGCCGAGAACGGCGCCCGGCAGCGAGCCGATGCCGCCGAGTACGGCTGCGGTAAAGGCCTTCACGCCCGGGGTGAAGCCGTCGGCGAACGAAGCGACGCCATAATACATCAGATACATCGTGCCGGCGACGGCAGCCAGTGCCGCACCCATCACGAAGGTGATCGAGATCGTCTGGTCGACATTGACGCCGAGCAGCGCCGCCATCTTGCGATCCTGTTCGGTGGCACGCTGGGCGCGGCCGAGCGCGGTACGATTGACGATGTACCAGAAGGCCGCAAGCAGCACCGCGGTAATGACGATGATGATGATCTGCTTCAGCGACACCGAGATGTTGCCGAACTGGTAGACCGTGCTTACCATCGGCGGGATCGGCTTGTTGCGCGGACCCTGCGTCACCTGGATGAAGTTCGACAGCACGATCGACATGCCGATGGCCGTGATCAGCGGCGCCAGGCGGAACGAACCGCGCAGCGGACGATATGCGATACGCTCGATCGTCCAATTCCACAAACTCGTCATCAGCATCGCGACGACAAGCATCGCCAGCAGCAGAATTGCCACCGGGAGACCTGCGAAGATGGATGTGAGGACGAGGAAGACGATAAGAGCGGCGAAACCACCGAGCATGAAGATGTCGCCATGGGCGAAGTTGATCATGCCGATAATGCCATAAACCATCGTATAGCCGATAGCCACAAGGCCATAGATGGATCCAAGCGTCAGCCCATTGAAGAGCTGCTGGACGAAATACTCCATATGTCGTTTTCCCCTGGATGCGAGCGGAAAATGCTGCATCTCTTTTTGGTTCTTCAGTTGCCCGTTTCAGGCAACCTCATAAGCCGCATGCATAGCGGTTTCGTTGAAAATGTGAAGACAAAAAGGATTTACTCCGCCAGATTCTTGCTGAAACAGGCCGACATGGCGCATTTTGGATCAAAATCCACAGAAAAACAGCAAAGTTGGGCGTATTTTTAGCCAGAAACGACCACCGGATTAACCGTTTCGAAAAGTCGCCGCTGATTCCACCGCCAGTCTACTGCGTAAGCTATTCCACTGAATTGGAAGATGGCGCAAATTCAGACCCTGCAGCCGCGACTTTTGCGAATGCCATTTCACGAGCAAATGCCTGCCATCTTCGTCTGACAAGACTGGGATCTTATGGTAGCATCGTGGGTGCGTGAGTGGGGATGCGGAGCGCGACGGGAAACACCATATAAACGACTGGCAAGTATATGGTGTGACAGGGATGGTTTGCGGACGAGCGACAGCGGGGTGCTCGGCCCGCGTGGCAAACGGCAAAAGGACAATGCTCAGGACATTCGAAAAGGCGGCGCTGGAAGCCGGTAAGGCCATCATCACGGTCTTGCGCGAGGGCTTTCCCGTTACCATGAAGGCGGACGCAAGTCCGGTCACGGTCGCCGACGAGGAGGCCGAGCGCATCATCCTTACCCATCTTGCGAGAGATTATCCCGAAATTCCGGTCGTCGCGGAAGAATCGGTCGCCGCCGGCAAAGTGCCCGATATCGGCGGCCGTGGCTTCTTTCTGGTCGACCCTCTCGACGGCACGCGCGAATTCGTCGACGGACGGCAGGAATTCACCGTCAACATCGCCTATATCGAAAACGGCGCCCCGGTGGCCGGCATCGTCTATGCCCCGGCGCTCGGGCTGGCCTTCTCCGGGGAATGCGGCCGCGCCGAAAGACTTGTCGTCACCGAGGATTTCACGGTCGGCCTGCGCGCGGCGATCACCGTGCGCGAACAGCCGGACGACAGGCTGGCGCTCGCAAGCCTTCGCCACAACAGCCCGGAGACCGGCAGCTTCCTTGCGCACCACGCGATCTCCAAATGCACCAATATCGGCTCCTCGCTGAAATTCTGCCTGCTGGCGGAAGGCAAGGCCGACGTCTATCCCCGCTTCACCCGCACGATGGAATGGGACACCGCGGCCGGCGATGCCGTGCTGCGCGCCGCCGGCGGCTCGACGGTGACGCTCGACGGCGCACCGCTGACCTACGGCAAGACGGGACCGGCGGCCGATTTCGACTTCGCCAACCCGAACTTCATTTCCTGGGGCGGCAGGAAACGCGTGCTCGAACCGGCGTAATCACCCGGAGCAGACGCTGAATACCGACAACAGGCAAATGCCTCGCATCGCACGATGCTTCGTAGATGCGCTGCCGACCTCCGCGCGCTTCGAAGCCGCTGTTCGCCGGCTCGAAGCGCGGACAGCCGTAAAGTGTGATCTACAACGCCTGGATGAACCGGGTGATTCCCGGCGCGAAAGCGATTCGCTCCGTCTTCCGCCCCGAACGCTATCGATCCGCCTTGATTTTGTCATATTGTGACACAGGTTGATGGCGACCGGACATCTTCGCCAAAAAAATTTCGCTTAGGATTCGGTTAAAAATATCGGTTAACGTGTATCGGTCACGTGCCGAAACAGCACGTCGAACCACCCCCGGGAGCCCTCGCCAAGAGCCTAGAAACCTTGACGAAATTCCAATTCTTAACGGAATATCATGAGTTTGCCTCAACTTAACGCAGATGCGAAAGATTTGTTGCGATGCGATATTTCACTGGACACCATTACACAATTGTCGCATTTTTCCGTTTTAGTAGGGTTACCAACACCTGAGTGCAGCCCTGGTGACAGGGTTAACCATTGATCGCCTATTGCCGCCGCGCCCCTCGAAGACAACAGAGTACGATCCTTGAGCATCACGGAACTAAACAACACCATTTCGAATGAGTCCTTCCGGCCGAGCCGCCGCCAGCTGCCGAGCCTGAAGATCCAGACCCCTGTGATCCATAGCGATGCGCCGCAGGCGCCGTGGATGGATCTTGCCCTGAAGCGGGCGTTCGACATCGTTTCGTCGTTGAGCGCCCTCCTCGTCCTCGCGCCTTTCCTCCTGCTCGTCGCCTTGCTGATCAAGCTCGACAGCCCGGGACCGGTGCTCTTCAAGCAGACCCGCTGGGGTAAGAACTGCAAGGCCATCAAGGTCTACAAGTTCCGCTCCATGCGCACCGACCTCTGCGACGCCACGGGCGTTGCCCAGACGGTGAGGAACGATCCGCGCATCACCCGCATCGGCGCCATCCTGCGCCGCACGAATATCGATGAGCTGCCGCAACTCCTGAACGTGCTGCTGGGCGACATGTCGGTCGTCGGCCCGCGCTGCCATGCCATCGGCATGCGCGCCAGCGACATGCTCTATGAAGAGCTCGTACCGGAATATCACCAGCGCCACGCCATGCGTCCCGGCATGACGGGTCTCGCCCAGATGCGCGGCCTGCGCGGCCCGACCGATCGTCCGGCCAAGGCCCGTGCCCGTATCGCCAGCGATCTCTATTACGTCGAGAATTTTTCGATCATGATGGATATGCGCATCATTGTCGGAACCGTCGTGTCGGAACTGACCCGCGGAAAAGGCTTCTAAACTTTCCGGAATGACCGGTCGTCTTATGCATTTCGCCCAAACCGCTGAGCGGTTTGGGCGAAATGCATTTTTAGATAAGAAATTTGCGAGCGCTCCCGCGCTCTTCACAGCAACCTGTAGCGAAATGCCCTAGCGACCGCCTGCATCCGGTTGACCGAATCGAGCTTGCGCATCGCGCTCTTCAAATAGCCCGCCACCGTATGCGGCAAGAGATCGAGAATGATCGCGATCTCATCGCTGCTCTTGCCCGCCGCCGACCAGCGCAGGCATTCGATTTCGCGCCGCGTGAGTGTCTCCGACGGCCCTTCCTCCGGACCGCGGCTGCGCGAGATCTTGTCCAGAAGGTCCGTGCAGCCGTAAAGCAGCGCCATTGCCTGCTCTCGTGTCGGCATGGGGGAGCAGCCTGAGAAGGCAAAAATGTATTGTTTCAGGTCAGCGTCGTGCAGCGTGAACGCGAAGGTATTCTTCAGCCCGTGCATCTGAAAGAGCGTGTCGAGACCGCGGTTTTCCTGATTGGCGGCGCTGCCCGCAAACGAGCCCTCCTCGCAGAAAACCGGCATGACGGTCCGTTTCATCGCCGTCACCAGCCTGCTGCAATAGAAGAGGTCGGCCGCTTCATACACGCCGGAAAGGCTTTGCGGCCAGTTGCTGATCAAGCGGTTTTCGATGAAGGCCGTGCGGTCGCCGCGCGGGAAAGCTGAGAGCAGATAGAAATCGAAACCGGCAAGCTTTGCCATATCCCCGAGCAGCGCCTTGCCGTCGTTCACCGACATGCCGGCATTGGTCTGCAAGGGCGAAAACCCAGCATCACAAGCGCAATCGTCGATTGTACGCTTACTTTTCTTCATCTCCATATCCTTGCCGAGCGAGCCTCGGTTCGGCCTCGCTGCCGGCGACGGGAAGCTCGCGCCGGGGAGCATCGGCAGAAACGGCTTTTGCCCCGCCTCCCAAGAACGGGAAGCGTCAAAGGCACGAACTGGACTGATGCAGCGGGAGGAACGGGGACGAGGCCTGGCGCTCATTTTTATTTTGCGCGACTTATAAAATTTTCCGGGAAGGTCGGGTAATATTTATTCCGCATGGCTCCCATGCAGCCGTCACAAATTGACGTAGTGGCAGGCGATCGTCCCAAATCGCCGCTGGGGCATCTAAAGTTGTTATCAAAGTCTTACGATGGGCTTAGGCAATTTTTAAATGTGGCAGGCTAGAGTGGCCTCCGTGGTCTTGCGTTGTGTAGAGAGTCCCATGACCGAAATGATACGTCCCCGAGTAAAATATGTCATCGGCCCCGATGGCAGCCCCCTGACGATCGCGGATCTTCCGCCGCCCAATACGCGGCGCTGGGTGATCCGCCGCAAGGCAGAGGTTGTCGCGGCTGTTCGCGGTGGCCTGTTGAGCTTGGAAGAGGCCTGCGAGCGTTATACGCTCACGGTCGAAGAATTCCTTTCCTGGCAGTCGTCGATCAACAGCCATGGCCTCGCCGGCCTGCGCACCACGCGCATCCAGCAATACCGCCACTGATCGCACGCCATCCTCGACATTTATTTCGGGCCGGACGCATCTCCCATCAGGGAATGAAGAAGGCCCGAAATCATTGACGAGGCCGCGTAGCACCAGAGGCCGGGCTGCGTGAAGGCATCCGCCAACCCCGTTGTCTTCGCCGCAGCAATGACGATCGCGACCAGCAGCACGTCCATCATTGACCACTTGGACAAATGCGGCACGACGCGACGATAAAACAGGCTCCCGGCCCCGCCGCCGGCAGCCGTCGCTTCCGCGGCAATCCCGATCATCTTCAGAAACGGCAGCACGATCGAGACCAGCGCGACGATCGCCGCCAGCAGCCCATCCCCGCCTTGCCAGAGCGAGACGACGATTTCGATGAGCGACGGGGTCTGATCGAAGAAATACAGCGTTTCGAAACGGACCAGCGGCAAGATGAGGCCGAGCGCCAGGAGAAAGGGCGCAGCCACGAGAAGAGCGGGGCGGATGATCGAAAGCGCGCTCATTGCTGCGAACCTCGCGCCGATCCGACATTTTTCATGAACACTGCGTCTCCCCCGGGAATTGTTCCACCGGCTTGGCATGGCCGCGCCGCCGTGTCACCGTCGGCGCCGACAATATCTGTGTACGAGGCAAGACGATGGACATTCGAAATGAGGAAGGCGCCTCCGGCGGCCGTTATGCCGCCGAGGTCGAGGGGCACGAGGCGGAGATGACCTATTCACGCACCTCTCCCAAGCTGGTCATCATCGACCATACGGCGGTGCCCGATGCCTTGCGCGGCAGGGGCGTCGGCCAGGCATTGGCGCGTCATGCGGTGGAAGCTGCCCGCACCGGCGGCTGGAAGATCATTCCGCTCTGCCCTTTCTTCAAAGCGCAGGCGCAACGCCACCCGGAATGGCAGGATGTCGTGAACTGATTCGCGATGCCGGAAGCGGTCGCCGTGCGGAGCGGCGACATACAGGCGCAAAACACGGGAAACACCAAAAGCCATGTATGACGGACAACGCGCCCATCATACATGGCTTTTCAACGGCGATCCCCGAGGCGCCGAAGCCGGCGCCCGTCTTTTGTCTCAGGCCCTTGCCCGGGCGCTGCCGTCACGCTCTTCCAGCGCCGTCGCCCTTGCATATTCCGCCTGCATCTCCTCGAGCGCCAGTTCCAGCGCCTCTTCCTGCATCTTCAGTTCCTTGATCGAAACCTGCAGGTTGTCGGCCCGCTGACGCGCGGCTTTGGCGAAGGTCGGATAAGCGAAGTGATTCGGGTCTGATATACCGGACTTCTTTTCCTCGACGACGATCTGGCTCTCCAGATCCTTCGTCATCCGTTCGAATTCGGACATCATCATCTGCAATTGCTGCAATTGACGTCGTTTTTCGTTCACCTGAAACTCTTTCAGACGAACGAGACTTTCTCGCGACTTCATACGCATTACTCCCGTGATGCGAGACCCCGGCTCAACTTGAAACCGCCCTTGCGCGCCGCTTTGACACGGTTTGCTGAAAAATTTCCTGCGATATTAACAAAAACCTACCGCTGGTAACCTTTCGTTTACGGGCATCGTTAATGATAGAGCGGATGATTTAAGGGTCGGTAAATGCCACGGCATGAAGTTCGAACCTTTTCATTGGCGAGTCGGATGAATCACTTAGCGCTGTTTCCTAATGTTAAAGTTGAGGAAAGCCTTTTTGAGATTCCTATTGGAAAACAGAGAAATGGAAAAATTATTTAATAAATTCGATACTCCTTGCCAGAGTGAATTAGAATTTGTTAACCATTTCGTGGCAGCTTCCAAATCACGTAGCTTGTTCGGGTAGCGTGTAGGGGGCCAGACCACCTTTCGGCGGCGGTAAAGGGGATAATTATGCGGGTACTTCTCATCGAGGATGACAGCGCTACGGCGCAGAGCATCGAATTGATGCTCAAATCAGAGAGTTTTAATGTTTATACCACCGATCTCGGTGAAGAAGGCGTCGATCTGGGCAAGCTGTATGATTACGACATCATCCTTCTCGATCTGAACCTGCCCGACATGTCCGGATATGAAGTGCTCCGCACTCTCCGGCTGTCCAAGGTCAAGACACCGATCCTCATCCTGTCGGGCATGGCAGGCATCGAAGACAAGGTTCGCGGCCTCGGCTTCGGCGCCGACGACTACATGACCAAGCCGTTCCACAAGGACGAGCTCGTCGCCCGCATCCACGCTATCGTTCGCCGCTCCAAGGGTCACGCCCAGTCGGTCATCATGACCGGCGAGCTCATCGTCAACCTCGACGCCAAGACCGTCGAAGTCGGCGGCCAGCGCGTCCACCTGACGGGCAAGGAATACCAGATGCTGGAGCTGCTTTCGCTCCGCAAGGGCACCACCCTCACCAAGGAAATGTTCCTGAACCACCTCTACGGCGGCATGGACGAACCGGAACTGAAGATCATCGACGTCTTCATCTGCAAGCTGCGCAAGAAGCTCGCCAACGCCGCCGGCGGCGCCAACTACATCGAGACGGTCTGGGGCCGCGGTTACGTTCTTCGCGAGCCTGACGGTACCGAATACGCCGAGACCGCCTGATTTTCCGATCCCCCTTATCGGATGACGAAGATCCCGCCCCTTTCGGCGGGATTTTTCGTTTTCATATGCGCAATGATCACGCAGACGATTTTCGGACCGGGCCGACGTTATCTTGTGTCGATCGGGAAATTGAGCGTAGCGCCACGCGAACCGATTGCACCTTCGGCATCGGTTCCCAAAACAAACCAGGGTCGGCAGGAAAAAGCCTGGGCTCAGGCAGCGATCGCGCGGTTTCCGAAAACGGCGGTCAGGATCTTGCGATCGAACGGCTTCAGCAGGAAATCGGTGGCGCCGGCGCGTTTGCCCGCCATCAGCTTCTTCAGATCGGCCTCGATGACGCAGTAATAGATCTTGACCTCTTTGCCGCCGTCCATGGCGCGGATGGCCGCGATGAGTTCGAGCGCGCCTTCCATGCCGGAATCGACGAGCAGATATTCCGGCAGCTCCGTCTGGCAGTGCTGCAACGCCTCGGCGGCAGTGGAGGCCTCGCTGACGAGAAAGTCGAGTTCGGAGAGAATGCGTTTGCCGACCTTGCGGACGATGTCCGAATTATCGGTGATCATGAACCTTTGCATGGCCGCTCCTTTTCCCCCGCATTCGTCGCAGCGAGGGGCCTCTTACAACCTAAGAGAATAGGTCCATCAGGCTAAAGAATCGTTACCAGACGGGCGCCAAGCGCCCTTCGGCGCACCAAAATCAAACCGCGGCAACCACCGCCGTGAACACCAGTTCGTCCGGGCTTGCGCTGTGATCGAGCGTCATTCCGCACTCCTCGGCCAGAAGCACCGTGTAATAAGGCTGGATCGAATGAGCATCGATCGCCTCTTCGATCGTGCCGGTCGAGATCTCGACGAATTTCGGCGGCAGGCGCATCAGCTTGCCTTTCGCCGTGAGCTTGAACTTAGCGTCGAATTCGGGATTTTCGAGCGTCACCTCGAGCACGCCGCCGCGCGGAATGGAGGAATAGGCGACGAGGAAGAGATTGAGCAGCAGCTTGACGCGGTTCTTGGCGACGATGGCGCGCGGCCCGTTCCAGATCACCTCGGTCTTCTTTTCGGCGATCGCGAAATCCTTGGCGGCCCGCTCGGCCTCGCCGGTATCGATCGAGGCGCCGACGGAGCCGGAGGCGCCGAAAGCAAGGCGTGCGAATTTCAGGCGGACGGAAGCGTTGAGTGCGCTGGTGCGGATCAGATCCATCGCATCGGAATCGGCGCCGCCCTCATCCAGCAGTTCCAGGCCGTTGTTGATCGCGCCGACGGGCGAGATGACGTCGTGGCAAACGCGGCTGCAGAGAAGCGCGGCCAGATCCGGGCCGGACAGGGTAAGATTGGGGTTCTTGGACATCATCGTCTCCTGAGGGGCGGCAAGTTCATCGCGCCCGGTAATATGCTTCTTCGAAATTGCGCGAAGTTTGCGATCGTATTCGGTGCCATAATGACACCATATTTGGTAAACCGATTGTTAAGATCATCGGGGCAAAATGCATCAATCGCCGCGAGCGCTTGCCGCTCACAGCCAAACGACGAACGGATGACACCATGCGCCCTCGATTCCCGCGCCGATTCATCGGCTTCTGCAGGCTGCTTTCGGCCCTCGTCTTCTCCTCTCTGATCGTTGCCGGGCCGGCCGCCGCCCAGGACAACAGCAAGTATACGATGCAGGAAATCGTCGATGCCGGCCACTCCTTCTTCGGCTCCGCCAGCGGTGGTCTGGCCAAGGTGGTCGAGAGCGCTTTCCAGAAATACGGCCTGCCGAACGGCTATATTCTCGGACAGGAAGGCGGCGGCGCCTTCATCGCCGGCCTTACCTATGGCGAAGGCCAGCTGAACACCAAGAATGCCGGCGAACATCCGCTCTACTGGCAGGGGCCTTCCCTCGGCATCGATTACGGCGGCCAGGGTTCACGCGTGATGATGCTGGTCTACGACCTGCCCTCTGTCAACGGCATCTACGCCCGGTTCGGCGGCGTCAGCGGCTCGGCCTATGTGATTGCGGGCTTCGGCATGACGCTGCTTAAAAACAACGACGTGCTCATCGTGCCGATCCGCACCGGCGTCGGCGCCCGCCTCGGCGTCAATGTCGGTTATCTCAAAATCACCAATGCGCCGACCTGGAACCCCTTCTGAGACGGCAAAACCGCAGGAATCGGCCGCCGCTCGCATCGGCGGCCTTGCCATGCATGCCAGGCCTGCTTAATCATCGCGGCTGACCCTTATCAACCTTAATCGATGGCCGCGCCGTGATCGAATATGCTCTCTTGTTCGGATTGGGCTTCCTGACCGCGGCCTTCCTCGTCTTTCTGGTCTCGCCCGCCGTCCATCGCCGTATCGTCTGGTACACCGAGAACCGGCTGAAGGCGACGATGCCGTTGAGCCCCCAGGAGGTGCGCGCCCAGAAGGATATGGTACGCGCGCTCTATGCCGCCGAGAATGCCCGCACTGCCCAGGACCTTCTGCGTGAGCGCGAGAAATCGCTGTCGCTCCAGTTGCGCCACGACGCACTTGCCGTCGATGCCGGCAGGCTTGCCGCCGAGATCGGCGAATTGCAGGCCCAGATCGGCGAGATGCATGTCGAGGCGGCCGAGCAGCGCTCGCATCTGCGCAAGGACGAGAACTATATCAGCCAGCTGAAGACCAACCTGCATATCGCCGAGCAATCCGTCGCCAACAAGGAGAGCGAGCTGGCGACGATGCGCACGCGCCTGAGCAAGCTCAGCGAACAGGCAGACGGGCTGAGGATCGACCTTGCCGCACGCGAGACCGAGGCGGAAAGCTTGAAATTCCGCGCCAATGCGCTGCGCGACGAACGCGACACGCTGCGCCAGGACGTCACCCTGCTGCAGAAGCGCGCGAGGGATGCCGAGCAGAAATTAACGCAGCAGCAGCATATGGTGATCCGCCTGGAGGACAAGACCGCACGCGAGAGCGCCTCCGCCGCGGAGAAGGAAACGCAGCTCGCCCGCCGCCAGCAGGAGATCGTCAAGTTGAAAGATCAGTTGAAGGCCGCCAATGCCGAGATCCGCAAGGTCAACCGGGTGCTGCGCGACGCCGGTCTTGCCAAGGTGGCGGCAGAACTGCCGGCGGAATTGACGGCCGAGGACGCAGGCGAAACCGCACTCGACACCGCCGCCGTCACGGCTGAGATGGGCGAGGATGTCCGCATGCGCAGCGCCGCCCTTGCCGAGCGCCTGCAGAAGGCAAAGGCCGTGACCGGACGCGACGGCGCGATCCGCGAGGAAATCGCCTCGATCGCCGCCAACATGGTGGCGCTGACCGCGCTCAACGAAGGCCCCTCCTCACCGATCCGCTCGCTGCTGCAGGATGCAGGCAACAACAACCCGAACGACCGCGTCAGCCTGGCCGACAGGGCGGCCGCCGTCATCGCCAATCCGGTGCGTTAAAGCCGCTCCATGGCGGAAGCCATGGAGAATAGCGCGATCCCCGTCGCCGTCGCCGCGTTGAGGCTGTCGAGCTCGGCTGATTGCGGGATGCGCGCGCTCTGAAAGCGCGCAAGCAGCGCCTCCGGCAGGCCCTCCCCCTCCGTGCCGACGACGAGCGCCATGCGCGCCGAGGCCGGAATGCCGCGGATATCGGTCTTGCCATGCGGCGAAAGCGTCCAGATGGCAAACCCCCTTTCGGCAAGCGCCAGAAGCACATCCAATGCCTTGCCGCCGCGCCGGTGCGGAACGCTCAGCACCGAACCGACCGAGACGCGCAATGCCTTGCGATACAGCGGGTCGCAGGAGGTTTCGTCGAGGAGCACCGCATCCGCCTGGAAGGCGGCCGCATTGCGAAACATCGAGCCGGCATTGTCATGGTTGGAAATGCCGCAGCCTACCAGCACCAGCGCCCGTTCCGGCAGGGCGTCGAGAAGGGCCGCCTCGCCGCGGTCCTCCCGCCGGCCAAGCGCGAGGACGCCGCGATGCAGATGAAAGCCGACGACACCGTCGAGCACGCCAGCCTCGGCGACATAGACCGGCACATCGGCCGGAAACCGTTCCAGGATGGGCTGCACACCGTCGACACGATTGCGCAGCAGCAGGACCTTCTCGGCCGAGAAGCCGTTGCCTGCCGCATGCGCCTCGGCGAGCATACGCAGCACGACGGTACCCTCGGCGATGAAGCGGTTCTCCCGCCCCGTCAGGTCGCGCTCTTTTATATCGCGAAATTCAGCGATGCGCGGATCGTCGGCGCTGTCGATGACGATCGGGTCGGCGGCCATGCCGGCCTCAATTCCCCGCGACGGTGACGTCGGCGACGGTGCGGCCGGTCCTGAGGTCGAAGACGAGCGCCTTCCTCTTGCCCTCGACCGTTTCTCCGTAGAACAGGATCTGCCCTGCCGAAAACGAGGTGGACTGCACTTTGAAACCGAGCGGCAGGGACAAGATCGCCGTAAGCGGCGCGTCCGAAGGCACGCCGGAGGCGGTGATGGCCGTCTCCTTCGATTCGCTGCGCGTCGCCTTGTAGACAACCGCACCGAAGACCGCCATAAGGCTCACGAACATGATGGCGCCGGAAACGATCTGCAGGCGGACCATCTTGCGCCGGACATTTTCCATCGCCGGATCAAGGGGCTTCTCTTCCTGGTCGTCTGGCTCGATTGCTGTCATCTGTGCATCCCGTTCTAAAAATACGTCGGAGAAGAAGCGTCTTGAGCGACCCCTTTAAACAAGCCGCCGGCATTAGAAAAGTCCTGACAGCCGATGAAACCGCCGAAGGCCGGCTCGACGCCTGGCTGACGGCGCAGCTCGGCGAGGAATTTTCCCGCAGCCGGATCAAGGCGCTGATCAAGGACGGCCTGGTTTCCATGCGGGGCCAGCCCGTCACCGATCCGCAGCGCAAGGTGCGCGCCGGCGACAGTTTCGAGATCACCCTGCCCGAGCCGGAAGACCCGACGCCGCGGGGCGAAGACATTCCGCTCGATATCCTTCATGAAGATGACGACCTCATCGTCATATCGAAGCCCGCCGGCCTCGTCGTCCATCCCGGAGCGGGCAACTGGACGGGCACGCTGGTCAATGCGCTGATCCACCATTGCGGCAACACGCTTTCCGGTATCGGCGGCGTGCGCCGCCCCGGCATCGTCCACCGCCTCGACAAGGACACGACCGGCGTCATGGTCGTCGCCAAGAACGACATCGCCCACCGGCATCTCTCGCTTCAATTTGCCGATCACGGCCGCACCATGCCGCTGGAGCGGGCCTACCAGGCCGTCGTCTGGGGCCGCCCGCGCGCACTGTCGGGCACGATCGACGCACCTCTCGGCCGCGCCACCGGCGACCGCACCCGCCGCGCCGTCAAGCGCCCCGACAGCCAGGACGCCGATCATGCGATCACGCATTACCAGGTGATCGAGCGCTTCCAGGAGAACCCGGACGCGACCGCCCTCGCCTCATTGGTCGAGTGTCACCTCGAAACCGGCCGGACCCATCAGATCCGTGTGCACATGGCCCATATCGGCCACCCGCTGCTCGGCGATACGGTGTACGGGGCGGGCTTCAAGACCAAGGCCAATGGCCTGCCCGAAGAGATCCGCAAGGTCGTCAGGGGTTTCGACCGTCAGGCGCTGCATGCCTTCATGCTGCAGTTCGAACACCCCCGCATCGGCGACGTCATGCATTTCGAGGTGCCGCTGCCGGATGATATGGTCGAACTGGTCGCGGCGCTGCGCGGATAAAAGAACGTTTTCCTAACGGCGGACGAGCGCTCACAGCTGCGTGAGCGGCACCTTGAACCGCCGTTTCGCCATACTTATCTGTATATGGACTTAGTGCGGGCTTGGAGAAAGCCGCACGTCCCGGTTTGCCTTTCTTGACGCGAGGGCGCGTTTCATTGGGAACCGGAATTCACATTAGGAGGGTGCACTATGGCCCGAAATAACTTGCCGTCCATTACCGCCGGCGAAGCCGGTCTCAATCGTTACCTCGACGAAATCCGCAAATTTCCGATGCTCGAGCCGCAGCAGGAATATATGCTTGCGAAGCGCTACGCCGAGCATGGCGACCGCGATGCCGCCCACAAGCTCGTCACCAGCCATCTCCGCCTCGTCGCGAAGATCGCGATGGGTTATCGCGGTTACGGCCTGCCGATCGGCGAAGTCGTCTCCGAGGGCAATGTCGGCCTGATGCAGGCCGTCAAGAAGTTCGATGCCGAGCGGGGCTTCCGCCTCGCCACCTACGCCATGTGGTGGATCAAGGCCTCGATCCAGGAATATATCCTGCGGTCATGGTCGCTGGTGAAGATGGGCACGACTGCCAACCAGAAGCGCCTGTTCTTCAACCTGCGCCGGCTGAAAGGCCGCATTCAGGCGATCGACGACGGCGACCTGAAGCCCGAGCACGTCTCGGAAATCGCCACCAAGCTGAACGTCTCGGAGGAGGAGGTCATCTCGATGAACCGCCGCCTCTCCGGCGACGCCTCGCTGAACGCACCGATCAAGGCGGCCGAAGGCGACAGCGGCCAGTGGCAGGATTGGCTTGTCGACGACCATGACAGCCAGGAAGACGTGCTGATCGAACAGGATGAGCTCGACACCCGCCGGCGTATGCTGGCGAAAGCGATGAGCGTGCTGAACGAACGTGAACGCCGCATCTTCGAGGCCCGCCGCCTCGCGGAAGATCCGGTGACGCTGGAAGATCTTTCGGCCGAATTCGACATCAGCCGCGAACGCGTCCGCCAGATCGAGGTCCGCGCCTTTGAAAAAGTCCAGGACGCCGTCCGCAAGGAAGCCCTGGAACGCGCCAAGGCCGTCCGTGTGGTGGAAGCTACCGCCTGATCGGCTGAACCTGAGAATTGAAAACGCCACCTTCCGGATGCGGGAGGTGGCGTTTTTGTTTTGTCATTTGGAGCGTGCCGTGCATTCGACCTGTCCGCGGACATTTTGGGAAGGCCGGGCGTTACAACGAATCTCTTCTCCAGCGGGGGTCCGAAGGACGGGTGAGACCCGTGGCTCGACCCCGGTCGGTGCCAGCAGGCGGATGAGGGGGCCACACAGCACAGCCTTCATTGCCTTTGCTTTCGCTCAACACAACATCAAATGTTCTGCCGTGCAGCCCCCTCATCCGACCCTTCGGGCCACCTTGCATAAGAGATGTTGTATAAGGTGACTGCCTTTGGCCGGGCGGCCGCCCGGCCAAAGGCGCGCCGATTGTCGGATCGCAGCCACCAGAACCTTTAGGGTTGGGGAGAAGCAGGATCGCGATCGGCTCCTCATCGTGGCCCGAATGGTTGCTGGAACAACCTGGTTCGTATGCAAGGCAGGGACGACAAGGATGGCTGAGATTATCACGAAAGCCGC